>NZ_CAKZYF010000073.1 GCF_937884665.1 uncultured Allomuricauda sp.
GCTCCTTTCGTAATTGCAGTCCAAGCAGTGAATGTGAAGTAGCTCATTTTATGTCTCTCTCAACGAGATCGGCGCATATATTTTCATCTTTTTCGTTGTCGCAAAAATGAATGACTTTAGGAATTTCCACATGGGCGAATTCGGGATGGGCGGCCAAAAACTCATCCCACAAATTTTGGGCGGATGCATTTTCCATATAGGGTGATTGGTTTTGGTAAAACGTAAAATTTGGGTCGTTTTCAGTTAATGGCCCTAATATAACCAATGCGGTTTGAAGAGAATGCCGATCACATAAAAAATTTCATGAGCAAAGGCACTGTTTTAATTCTGTCTGAATACCTATATTTATCACATAAGATAAACAAACAACAACCTTACCGTTCCCATACTGTTTTAGTTCGCTTTTGGTGAACGGACAGGTTGCCAATCTTTAATTTACATGAAAACAATAAAGGGACCCGCGGTTTTTCTTGCCCAGTTTGTGGATAAAGAACCACCTTTCAATAGTTTGGATGGTTTGTGCCAATGGGCATCAGATTTAGGGTACAAGGGCATTCAGATACCCACTTGGGAAAATTTTTTGATTGATTTGGACCAAGCGGCGGAAAGTCAGGACTATTGTGATACGCTCAAAGGCAAAATCAATTCGTATGGCTTGGAAATCACGGAACTTTCTACCCACCTTCAAGGACAACTTGTGGCCGTTCATCCGGCCTACAATCTCATGTTTGACAATTTTGCTCCGGATCACCTCAAAGGAAAGCCCAAAGAACGCACGCTTTGGGCCATAGAAACCGTTAAAAAGGCCGCCACGGCCAGTAGAAGGTTAGGTATCAAGTCCCACGCCACGTTTTCTGGAGCCCTGCTTTGGCATACCGCACATCCATGGCCTCAGCGACCACCTGGCCTGGTAGAAATGGGTTTCGAAGAACTCGCTAAGCGCTGGATGCCCATATTGGACCACTTTGATGGAGAAGGTGTGGATGTCTGTTATGAGATTCACCCAGGAGAGGACCTTCACGATGGCGACACTTTTGAACGTTTTTTAGAAGCTACTGGAAACCACAAGCGGGTCAATATTTTGTATGACCCCAGTCACTTTGTGCTACAGCAACTGGACTATATTACCTACATAGACCATTATCATGAGTTTATAAAAGCCTTCCATGTGAAAGATTCCGAGTTTAATCCCACTGGTAAAAAGGGAGCTTTTGGGGGTTACAACGATTGGGGAAATCGCGCAGGACGCTATCGTTCCTTGGGAGACGGGCAAATAGACTTTAAGACTATTTTTTCAAAACTGACACAATACGGTTGCGATGTTTGGGCGGTCATGGAATGGGAATGCTGTATCAAAAGTCCAGAACAGGGCGCCAAGGAAGGCGCCAGATTTATTCAAGACCATATTATTGAGGCTACTACAAAGACCTTCGATGACTTTGCAGGAGCCGATACGGACAAGGATAAGCTAAAACGTATATTGGGATTATAAATGGTTAAATCAACGGAAATGATACGTCTAAAATGTATATTCTCAAGTGTTTTGTTGGTGTTTGGACTCGCTTCATGGGGCCAAGAAGAAGAGCCGACGAAACCGGAAGCTACAGAAATCTATGAACCGGTCCCTCCCAAGGTTATCCCTGGAAAAAATGGGGCACCTCCCAACGATGCGCTGGTCTTGTTCGATGGTAGTAGCTTTGACGAATGGATAAGCTCTGTGGATAGTACTGCCGTAAAATGGCATTTAAATCCAAATGGGACCATGACCGTAAATGACAAAACGGGGAACATTCAGACCAAACGAAACATTGGAAGTTTTCAATTACATCTGGAATGGCAGTCCCCTTCAGAAGAGCAACGCAAAGGGCAGAATAGGGCCAATACTGGAGTATTAATACTACAGCGAAACGAACTACAAATAATGGACAACAATGAAAATCCGACCTATGTGAATGGACAAGTAGGGTCTGTTTACAAACAGGGCGTTCCCTTGGCCATGGCTTCGGTTCCAACGGGAGAGTGGAACACTTACGACATCATTTTTCACGCCCCGAAGTTTACCAAAGGAGGCAATATCGCAGAACAGGCCACAGTGACCGTATTGCACAACGGTGTCTTGGTTCAAGACCATTTTGAGATTGAGGGTACGATAAAATACATTGGTTGGCCAAAATATGAAGCCCATGGCAAAGCCCCCTTAATGCTTCAAGATCATGGGGATAATAGTCGGGTGAGCTATCGCAACATTTGGGTAAGGGAATTGGATTGAACAGTAATCAAATCCAAGTATCTGTAGTACTTCCCGGCCGTTTCCTATTTTAGTTACCTTTGTCAAAATTTTATACCCTACATGATTCAATCCATGACTGGCTTTGGAAAGCACGTGGTTCAGCTTCCCTCCAAAAAAATTACTATTGAAATAAAATCACTGAACAGTAAAAATCTGGACATCAATGCCAGAATTCCACAGATATATCGCGAAAAAGAGCTGGAATTACGGAAAATGATAGCAGACAGCCTATTGCGGGGTAAAATAGACTTTGGTCTTTATGTGGAAATCACCGGTGAAGAAACCACGTCTGAGATTAACGAAGGGGTAGTCAAAAAATACATGGAGCAATTGCGTAACATAGCAGAGGGCGGCGCAATGAAGCTACTGGAATTGGCATTGCGTATGCCGGATACCCTGAAAAGTGAAAAAGGGGATATAGACGAACAGGAATACCTTTCCATAAAAGATGCTATGAAAGAAGCCCTACTCAAAATTCGCCGTTTTCGAGATACAGAAGGAAGCGTTTTGGAAAAGGACTTCAAGCTCCGGTTAAAAACACTGGGAAACCTTTTGGATGAGGTTCAGAACATTGATACAGAACGACTGGAGAGTATTCGTGAACGTCTGGAGCGGGCCTTGTCCGAACTTCAAGTTGAAGTGGATGCCAACCGATTTGAACAGGAGCTTATCTATTACCTGGAGAAGTATGATATTACGGAAGAAAAGGTCCGATTGGCGAATCACCTCAAGTATTTTGAAACCACTTTAAACTCGGAGGAGTCCAACGGAAAAAAACTAGGATTTATCGCACAGGAAATCGGAAGGGAAATCAATACCATAGGTTCTAAGGCCAACTTTGCCCCAATGCAACAAATAGTGGTTCAAATGAAGGATGAATTGGAGAAGATCAAAGAACAAATGCTGAACGTATTATGATTCAGGGTGGCAAACTGCTTATTTTTTCAGCGCCTTCGGGCAGTGGCAAGACCACTATTGTAAAATACCTTTTGGAGCGCCCTGAACTTAATTTGGCATTTTCCGTATCGGCTACGTCAAGACCACAACGCGGAAAGGAAAGACATGGAACCAATTACTACTTTATGTCCACTTCAGAATTTAAACAACATATCAAGAATGGTGATTTTTTGGAATGGGAGGAAGTGTATCGGGACAACTTTTATGGCACCCTGAAAAGTGAAGTAGACCGTCTCTGGGCCGAAGGGAAAAATGTGATTTTTGATATTGATGTGGTAGGTGGGTTGCGGATTAAAAAGAAGTTCCCTGAGCAGACCTTGGCGGTATTTGTAAAACCACCCAGTGTAGATGAGCTCAAGATCAGGTTAAAAAAGCGAAGCACAGAGAGTGAGGATAAAATCAATATGCGGGTGGCCAAAGCTTCGGTAGAATTGGCGACAGCGCCTCAATTTGATCGTGTGATAAAGAATTACGATTTGGACAAAGCGTTGCAGGAATCGTATCAATTGGTAGCTGAATTCTTAGGTGTTGAACCTTTAAAACAAACCCAGTAATTCAGGTGAAACGGGTTGGGCTCTATTTTGGTACGTTTAATCCTATTCATATAGGGCATCTTATTCTAGCCAACCACATTGTGGAGTTTTCTGAACTTGATGAGGTTTGGTTCGTCATCACCCCGCAAAGTCCCTTCAAGACCAATCAATCTTTATTGGAAGACCATCATCGTTATCAGATGGTATATGAAGCTGTTCTGGAGTATCCTAAATTAAAGCCCAGCAAGGTGGAATTTAATTTGCCACAGCCCAATTACACGGTCAATACCTTGGCCCACTTATATGAAACCTATGGAGATTCAAAAGAATTTGCATTGATCATGGGAGGGGACAATCTGAAAAGCCTTCATAAATGGAAAAACTATGAAGTAATTCTGGAAAATCATCATATCTACGTATATCCCAGAATAATGAAGGAGGAAACAGAGAATACCTTAAAGAACCATCCTCACATACATACTTTGGATGCACCAATTATGGAGATTTCCTCTTCTTTTATCCGAAAACAACATCGTGCGGGCAAAAACATTAAACCGCTGCTCCCTGAAGCGGTTTGGAAATATATGGATGAAATGAACTTTTATCGAAAGAACACTTGAGGGGAAAGGGCATTCAACCGGTTATTGTTCTTTTTCAACTCGGGCGGGTTCCACGCTACTGTCATGTTCTATGTAGTACAACTCCAAAAGCTTTAGACTTGCTTGTATCATGTCCTTACTTTCTGTAAGTAGTGAAAAGTAAAGTGTAGTATTTTTAGGGCTCGTTTCTTCGGTCCTGGTGCGCGCCACCTGCTTCTCCATTTTTTCCGCAATAAGATTGAAGTAACTGTCCCTCCGGTTTAAAATGGCCGCGATATTCGCAAAAGAACGTCTCTCAAAGGTTTTCGAGGTCTTATTGAACAAGTCATCTAGCTTGATGTCCAAGTCTTTGAGCTCTTTGATTTGGTTGTACTTCAATTTTTTATGGTTGTTCAACACATGTTTATGGCTCACTTTTGAAATGTATTCCAAGGACTGGGTAAAATCCTGTAAAATTCCTAAAAGGGTGATGTAAAAATTACTGGCACCACCAACACTGGAATCGTCAAGATTTTTGATAAAGTAATACACATTATTTTTTAGCCCTTCTACTTCGTTGGAAAGCTTGACCACACCTTTGTTATTCTTTTTCAAGGCTTCCAAATCATGTCTGGCCAGGCCGTTAATGGCACCGGTGTATATTTTATTGCTTCGTTTGACGACATTGGCGATATTGGTGGCACTTTCTTCGATGACCCCTTGTATTGAGCTGCTTTCCGCCTTCCTTAAAATACTTTCAACCTTGGTCTCTACCTTTTTTTTGTTGTGGGAAAGATAATTTCTCACTAATAGGGCGCCCGCTAGCAATAAGAGAATACTTAAGGCAATGATTCCACCCTTAAAAATCAAAAAAGCAATAGTGGCCGCAGCAACAAATGCGCAAACCGCAGTAAAAAACCACCCTCCGATCACATTCAATACTCCTGCCACCCGATACACTGCGCTTTCCGCCCCCCAAGCACGATCGGCCAGGGAAGTTCCCATAGCAACCATGAAAGTGACATAGGTGGTAGATAAGGGCAGCTTCATAGAGGTTGCAATAGAAATGAGAACACTCGCCACCATTAAATTAACGGATGCCCGAACCATATCGAAGGCAGGCATATCCTGAATTTTGCCTTTTGGGACATATTTTACAGGTTTTTCCAGGCGATGTGATACTTTTTCCTGTATCCCCCTGGGTACTGCACTATTTATATTTTCAAAAGCGCGGATTGAAAACTTGACGATTTGCCTGGAAAGGAAATTGGGTTGGAACCTTTCCTCACCCTCACCCTCACGTGCAAGATTGATTTCTGTTTCGGTAACATACCGCGCCTTGGTGGATAACCATAATGTAAGGATCATTATCAATCCAGAAGCCAGTAAAAGTCCAGGATGGGTTCTTACGGCGATGGCCAAACCATCCATGGAATACTCTGAAGCTGCTATCCCAGAAGCCTGCCAATCTTGATAGGATTGTAAAGCGGCTATGGGAACACCGATAAAGTTGACCAAATCATTCCCGGCAAAGGCCATGGCCAAGGCAAAAGTGCCAAGTACAATTATAATGCGGTATATGTTTTGTTTAAAAATCTGGGTGAGTAAATAAGAGACCAAACACCAAACTATAAAATTGACCAATAGAAAAAGTTCCGGTTGGGTCGCCACAAACGTAGTGATACGGCCATTGAATAATTCGGCGCTCTTCAAGCCTTTTACCAGAATAAAATAAATTATGGCCGTAATGGCAAGACCTCCAAATACAGAACCTATCCACTTAGGTTGTTCGTTAAAACGGAATGAAATCAGCAGACGCGACAAAAATTGCACAAAAGCGCCTATGGTAAAGGCAATGGCCACAGAAAGCAGAATGCCCAGGATAATTTCTGTGGCTTTGGCCGTATTTATGTACGCTCCAAGTGCTTCAAAACCTCCTCCATTTCCAGAAACTTTAATCAATGCCATGGCCACAGCCGCTCCCAAAAGTTCAAAAACGATGGATACGGTAGTAGAAGTCGGCATTCCCAGGGTGTTGAAAAAATCAAGGAGGAGTACATCCGTAATCATTACCGCCATAAAGATGATAATGATTTCAGCGAATACGAATTCTGTGGGGTTGAAAATACCTTTTCGGGCGACTTCCATCATCCCACTGGAAGACATGGCCCCAAAGGCAATACCGATACTTGCGACAATCATTATCGTTCTGAAGGAAATTGCTTTGGAACCTAAAGCAGAATTAAGAAAATTTACTGCGTCGTTACTTACCCCTACCACTAGGTCAGTTATCGCCAAAACACCTAGGGCAATAATCATAAAAAGGTAAATGTTCTCTCCCATTTTATATTTGAAATATGACAAAAATGCCATTATAAATCTGTATCAAGGTTAATAAAATGTTACCAAATTTTATAGGTAATTTGGGATTTATCGGAATCACGCTACCCTGCATTTTACATTTGATTTATCTTCGCGAAAATCGAGTATAGCATGGGCTGGGAAAGACTACTTTCATTAAGGCGACAGGGTGATAGCAATAAAAGGGAGCGAAAAGAACAAGATGAGACCCGATTGGGTTTTGAAGTGGATTATGACCGAATTATTTTCTCCCTGCCTTTTCGAAGTCTGCAGGACAAGACCCAGGTGGTACCCCTTCCCATCGGGGTAGGTTCCCAGAAGAACTTTGTGCATACTCGGTTGACCCACAGTCTTGAAGTTTCCGTTGTGGGGCGAAGTTTGGGACGAATTGCTGGAAAATACGTATTGGAAAAGCATCCGTATCTGCAAGAATTGGGATATCAGTTTGGTGATTTTGGGGCTATCGTAGCTGCGGCTGCCTTGGCTCATGATATCGGCAATCCACCTTTTGGGCATAGTGGTGAAAAGGCCATAGGCAACTTTTTTGAGAACGGGGACGGAAAGTTGTACCGCGACTATTTAACGGAAGAGGAATATCAAGACCTCGTTGATTTAGAGGGCAACGCCAACGGTTTTAAATTACTTACCGAGTCCAAGAATGGTGTGACCGGGGGACTGCGACTGAGCTACGCTACCCTTGGGGCTTTTATAAAATATCCCAAAGCTTCTCTTCCCAAAAGACCTTCAAAACATATTGCCGATAAAAAATTTGGTTTTTTCCAAAGCGACAGGCCTTTTTTTGAAGAAGTAGTCAATGAATTGGGGTTAATTGAAAATCCAAATAATCCTGGTGTTGGGTATTACAGACATCCACTGACGTATTTGGTGGAGGCCGCAGATGATATTTGTTATACCATCATAGATTTTGAAGACGGAATAAACCTTGGTCTGATTGCGGAGGAATATGCATTGGAATATTTGATAAACCTGGTCCGTGAAAACATTAGCACCAAGAAATACAATGAAATGTCCCAAATAGGTGACCGGTTGAGCTATCTAAGGGCCTTGGCGATCAGTACGTTGATTTCTGATGCCATTTCGGTCTTTAAGGACCACGAGAACGATATTTTGAGAGGAAGTTTTAGTTCAGCTCTTTTGGACAAGGGGAAGTATCAAGCCCAAATGGATGATATTATCAAAATCAGTAAGGACAAAATTTATCAATCATCAGAGGTTATTGATAAGGAGCTCGCTGGTTATCGCGTCATTCAGGATTTGTTGTCGGTATACACCAGTGCCCAGATTGCCCAAAAAAACGGGTCAGCCTCCAATTATGACCATCTTTTACTCAAAAGTCTCCCAGAAGGTCATAAGAACATGGAAGATTCCCTTTACAGGATTTTGTTGGATACCTGTTGCTTTGTTGCTAGTTTATCCGATAGCGCCGCGGTTCATCTGCACAATAAGATAATGGGCAAACATTTTTAGAAGGAGTACGTTAGGCCAACCCCCAACAACTGTTTGAACTGGATTCGAGGTTCCCCAGGATTTATAACAGTTCCATCCTCGGCGAGTTCTTCTTCAAATCGAATATCATCATCGTAAATGAGATGAGTGCCAATATTGGCACTTATATATTTGTTGACCTTTAAGTTAAAGTTCACTTCCCAGTCAATATCTATATTTCCAAAACTCCGCAAATAATCTGTATATAGACTCAGCCGATGATTCATAAAAACATTTTTTATGACCTCTTTTTCCCAAGTATTGTTGATTAAAAAACCAATCTCGGTGAATACGCTTTTGCCTTCTTCGACACCGAAGGCTCCCTGATTGGATAAAGCTTCGTCCAAAACAAAGGTAGCTTTGAGGGCTACGGGAGAAATATACAGATTAAACCCTTCTTCGTCAATAATATAGGAAATCCCGGCGCCCAGGAACAAATATCCTGGGGACATAAATCTTGAAATAGGAGTATCTCTGTTGGGGTACTGAAAACCATTGGAAAATTGGGTATTGAATGTTGTTTTAACGGAATAATACCAGTTGGTAATAGTATCTTTTCTAAAGCCAAAAGTCGATGTTAACCGAATTTGATCATCCGTTTTTCGCAATTGTCTGCCTTCTTGGGCATTGATGCCATAGCGTAAACGGAGTTCGTTGTTCCAGGTAAGGTACCTGAATTTATAATTTCGGGTGAACCTGGCATTGGCCAATGCAGAAACAGAATTTTCCCCTCCGGCATTCCAGTTTACGAAGGCAACTTCGTTAATGTTCAATCCGAACTCATGACCCTTGGTCCAAAAAGATTGGGGTGTAAATCGTTTGAACTTTTCAGTGAGTACTCTGGTTTTGTTCAAAAAGGTAACCGGACTGGACAGTTTGGCGCTTCTCGGTACATAAAGTAACTTCACATCCTTTATTTTGACCGGTTGAAATGCCTCTGAACTGTCCCTTTCAAAAACGCGCAAAGGATTCACCTGGGCATGGGTTGAAAAAAGGGAAAAAAGACACACAACGACAAAAACTTGAAGTCGCATCATAAGGTTGATTTAATGCTTTCTTTTAAAGATTGGGTATCGATTTCTGCCAATATATGGGTTTCTGCCATATTCCCTTGATCGATGAACCGGTCTGGAACACCAAACACTTTTATCGTTTTGCGAATACCTTCTTTGCTTGCAAATTCCAGAATCGCAGAACCAAATCCCCCGATGGCACATCCGTCCTCAACGGTAAAAACAATCTCATATTTATCAAATATAGTACGAAGCATTTCATGGTCCAAAGGCTTAACAAAACGCATATTGTAATGGCCTGTTTTCCCTTCTTTATCAATATCATCCAAAATAGAAGCCACAGTATTGCCAATATGTCCTATGGAGAGTACGGCTAGTTTTGTTCCCTTCTTTAGACATTGGGCTTTGCCCAGAGGAATCGATTTAAATGGCTTTTTCCAATTTAAGACGATTCCTCTTCCTCGAGGATATCGAATGGCGAGGGGACCCTGTAGTTGATTTTGGGCGGTGAACATCATGTTTCGCAACTCCATTTCGTTCATCGGAGCAAAAATGGTCAGATTGGGAATGCACCTTAAATAGGCCATGTCAAACACCCCATGATGGGTGGGCCCATCTTGACCTACCAATCCAGCGCGGTCCAGACAGAATACAACAGCTAGGTTTTGTAATGCCACATCATGTATTATCTGGTCGTATGCCCTTTGCAGGAATGTAGAGTAGATATTGCAGAACGGTAGGAGTCCTTGGGTTGCCATACCAGCCGCCAAAGTAACGGCATGTTGTTCCGCGATACCCACATCAAATGCACGTTCCGGGATTGCATCCATCATAAATCTCAGAGAACTTCCTGTGGGCATTGCTGGGGTTATCCCTACTATTTTTTCATTCATTCTTGCCAGTTCCACCAGGGTATGGCCAAATACGTCTTGATATTTAGGGGGTTGTTCGGTTTCCTTGGTTTTATGGCGTTCTCCCGTTACTGCTTCAATTTTTCCAGGAGCGTGATAGGTCACTTGATTTTCTTCGGCTTTTTGGAGCCCTTTTCCTTTCGTTGTAATGATATGTAAAAGACGCGGACCTTTGCTATTTTTTAAACGTTCCAATTCTGGAATCAACTTTTCCAAATCGTGACCATCGATAGGTCCAGAATAGGTAAGATTTAGGGACTCAAAAATGTTTTCATCTTTGGCATCTCCTTTTTTTACATTGGTCAAATATTCTTTTAAGGCCCCTACGCTTGGGTCTATCCCAATGGCATTGTCGTTGAGAATGATGAGTACATTGGCATCGGTTACCCCTAAGTGGTTAAGCCCTTCAAATGCCATTCCACTGGCTATGGAAGCGTCGCCCACGACAGCAATATGTTGTCTTGTCGTATTTCCGGCTAAATGGGAAGCTAGTGCCATGCCCAATATGGCCGAAATTGATGTTGAACTGTGTCCGGTCCCAAAATCGTCATATTCGCTTTCACTGCGTTTGGGAAACCCACTAATGCCCCCAAATTGTCTGTTGGTGTCGAAGATTTCTTTTCTTCCTGTCAGTATTTTGTGTCCGTAAGCTTGGTGGCCTACATCCCAAATCAATTTATCCTCTGGCGTATTGAACACATAGTGAAGCGCTATGGTGAGCTCTACCACCCCCAAACTTGCACCAAGATGTCCTTCTTTTGTAGCAACAATATTGATGATAAAATCGCGAAGTTCTTGAGCTAAAGCAGGTAACTGAGCTGTATTTAGCTTTTTGAGGTCTTGGGGCGAATGGATATGTGCTAATAAAGATGCCAAAAGGATAAAAGACAAAAATACCTATTATCCATAAATTGATTTATTTTAGTTTCTACGAATTAAATCGCCAAAATCTTGGAAAATCCATTCGACGACACGTATTTCATGAGAAGAGCTTTGCAAGAGGCCGAATTGGCTTTCGAGATAGGTGAAGTTCCTGTAGGAGCCGTTGTGGTCATTGACAATCGCATAATAGGAAGAGCCCATAACCTTACCGAACGATTGTGTGATGTGACCGCTCATGCGGAAATTCAGGCTATAACGGCCGCTTCCAATTTTTTGGGAGGAAAATATCTACATCGTTGTACAATGTACGTGACCCTGGAACCTTGTCAGATGTGTGCTGGTGCCCTATACTGGAGTCAAATTGCAAAAATTGTATATGGGGCAGCCGATCTGAAACGTGGGTTTAATGTCATGGGGACACAGCTGCATCCTAAAACTGAGATTTTGGGAGGGATTTTGGAAAATGAGGCTTCCGAACTGCTGAAGCGTTTTTTTATCCAAAGGCGAAACCTAAATTGAAAATACCTATATATATTTCTCCAGATATTAAATTTAGATTAGAGACTTAACTGATAAACTCTTTGGTGAACACTTTGAATGGGTCAGATTTAGGAAACAAAAAACCCCAGTGCAAGCACTAGGGTTCACGTAATCAAGAATACAATATATTATCCGATCACCTGCACTTGCGCTGCGACCACTCCTTTTCTTCCTTCTTCTTCTGAATATTCTACCTTGTCCCCATCTTTAAGCTCCACGCCGTTCAACGCGGTAACGTGAACAAAAATGTCCCGACCTGTTTCGTCGTTAGTAATAAATCCGTAACCTTTGGATTCATTGAAAAATTTTACTGTACCAGTCATTAAAAAAAAATAAATGTTAAAATGCGAAGGTATACTATTAAAATGGTAAGTAAACGTATTATGGTTTAAATCTTTGGAAAATTATGATTTCTGTTCCTTCTCGGCCTCATTGTCCTGCATTTTTTTAATATTTTCCTTGGTCAACATATAATCTTTCATTTTTTTCCCTTTGCTCTCTTTGATTAAAAACAGGGGCATGGCCACCAAAAAAAGACCAATGGTCCCGAAACCAATAAATTTATTGGCATTGACCTCATTGGTTTTTTTTAATACAAATCCATAGATGATCGATGCGAAGGAAGCAAAGACAATTCCCAAAATAAGATGCTTCATTTTAAGTTTCATGCAGAAAAATTAATCAGTTTTCTTCGATATGCTGTCAATAGTTTTGATTTTGAAATAAAGCCGACATATTTTCCCTCTCGCAATACAGGGAGGTTCCAGGCACCACTGTCCTGAAACTTTTTCATGACCGCTTTCATGGTATCGCTGCCCTGAAAAATATGCTCTGGGGGCGCATGCATCAAATTTTTGACGAAAATAGAGTTATATAGGTCTGTATCAAACATGATTTCCCGAATATCGTCAAGGACAATGATGCCCATGAGTCTTTCCTCTTCATCCAGTACGGGAAAGATATTACGCTTGGACTTGGAAACGGATTGATGGAGCATTTGGCCCAAGGACATTTCAGGATGCACCTTTTTAAAATTTGTTTCGATGACATCGTTTATTTGCATCAGATTCAATACCATTTGGTCTTTATCGTGCGTGAGCAGCGCCCCGATTTTGGCCAATTCCTTAGTGTAAATGGTATATTCCAAAGCATTTTTGGTCATTAAATACGAAATAGAAGCCGTTATCATCAAAGGCACAAAGAGCTGATATCCTCCGGTGATTTCCGCAATAAGGAAAATGGCCGTTAGCGGCGCATGGATTACTCCGGCAATGAGGCCCGCCATTCCAACTAGGGTAAAATTGCTTTCGGAAACGTTCCATCCAAGTCCAAGATTGTTGATGATTTTTGCCACTACATTGCCCAATGCACTTCCCATGACCATGGTCGGTATGAAGATTCCCCCGGCCCCACCTGCGGCAAAAGTGGTGGTCATGGCCACTGCTTTGAAGAGGGTAATTCCAAACAGAAGGCCAATAACGACCCAAATATTTTCAGTGTAGGCATCCAAAGGTGTATTTCCCAAGGCCTTTATGTGATTTCCATCCAAAAGATTGTTGATAAATCCAAATCCTTCTCCATATAATGGAGGAATGGCATACAACATAATTCCTATGGCAATTCCTCCGACCAAAAGACGGTATTTCGGGCTCCTAAACGGTTGGAACCATTTTAGAATCTGAAAATACATTTTGGTAAAATAGATGGAAGCAAAAGCGGTTCCGACACCCAAAAAAACATAGAAAAAGGTGTCCTGGAGCTGAAATCCCTCGGTCAAAGAGAAACTGAACAGCACTTCATTTCCCAAAAAGAAATAGGATGTGAGCACCGCTGAAATTGAAGCCAGCAATAAGGGTAATAATGACATCATGGCCAAATCCAGTGAAAATACCTCCATGGCGAAAATGACCGCAGCAATTGGAGATTGAAAAATGGACGAAATGGCCCCTGCCGAAGCACAAGCTACCAACAAAGAACGCGTCTTAGCGTCCAAATGGAACAGCTGACCTAGATTGGAACTCAGGGCTGCACCTGATTTAACAGCGGGCCCCAGCAAACCTACGGACCCCCCGAAACCCACGGTAAGCGGTGCGGCTATTAAAGGGGTATAAATGTCTTTTACAGGTAACAGTCCTCCCTTTTTGGACAACGAAAAAATGATGGAGGATATCGCATGTTGCAGCGGTGCTCGGTGCACGAATTTTACATAAAGGAAAACTAGTGCCAACCCAAAGATGGGGAGAATAAAATACAATTGATTTTCAGAAAAAATAATACCTTCCTTGACCAGGGATTGAATAAGGTAAGTGATATTCTTTAGTGTGACCGCGACCAATCCAGCCAAAAAACCGACAATCAAGCTCATGATATGTACAAAAGTCTTGTTGGAAATGTGCTTATATCTCCATTTCAAAAATGTTTTCAGTAAACTTTTGAGATTGATCATATAACCGATAATGGGTCAAAATTAAGGTTGTTGCATTATTCTGGATTTTAAATGGGACAAGTCTTCAGGATATATTTGCCTAAGGGCCTCCACATAAGGCCTTTGATTGTAATAGCCAGATTCATAATCACGAAGTGCACCTTCAAGCATTGACAACGCTTCCCCTTTTTCTCCCTGTTGCCAACGGATCTTGGAAATATAAAATTTGGCATCCGCTGAACTTTTAAAATAACGGATAATCTTTTCAAAATCCTCAAGCGCTTTCTCCTTCTTTCCGGATTCGTACAAGGCAATACCTCGATAGAGAAAAGCTTCCAGTTCTACCCAGTCCTCCCCAGCTTCTTCGGTTTCTTTCGCAATATGCTTATTCCAAAAGGCAATGGAATTTTCATAATCTTTTAATCCCAGATAAGCGATGCCACGCCAAAAGTCGACACTGTGGCCCTGGGGCTGGTCGATAAAGTTGGGCGTTAAGGTATCGGACGCGTTAAAATCTGCAATGGCTTTTTTATAATCCCGATAAAACCACAAATAGAGATAACCGCGCCAAGGTTGCCAGGTTTTGGCATCGTGATAGACGGCTTTGTCCATCCATATTTTCCATTTATGGGGCATTCCACGTTTAAGGTAGGCCACAGAATGTTCGCGCAATGCCTCGGCATAGGTAGAATCAATCGCTATGGCCTTCGCGATGCGCGTCATACTTTTTGGAGAACCTTGTGGTAAATGGGCCCCAGCTCTAAAAACCTCTTCCGCCAATGTCCTTCGTTCATCGGTATTTAAATCGGCATGCTCTTGTTTACAAGATAGCCCGATAATAAGCATGCCCATACTAAGGAATAATCTCGATAATTTCGCCATGTTCAATTCTATAGGAGATGTACATATACGAATCCCAATACTTTTCCCGGATGTAGTTGGGGTTCCATTTTTTGAGTTGACGGGTCAGTTCAACTAGTTGATGGACCATATCCTTATCCAGCTCGGTGGGTTCTAAATCCAGCGTATTTTGATGAACTAGATAACGTCCCGCTTCGCCTTTGCAGTTGATAACAAAACGAACGTTCAAATAACCAGAATCCGTATAGTTCCGATTTTCATAGTGGGTCAATATAAACTTCCTGAGTCCATTTTTACCTTGACTATAGGTTGCTCTTTCCGGATTGTAATATTGCGCAATGTAATCTTCATCGCACACTTCAAAACCTTCACTGAACAATGCTTTGTCGGGATCAATATATTCCACATTATGTGGGAAATCCTCGAAATCCACGTCATATTTGCCCCAATAGTAATAGTAGGCAAACCCAAGGACCACTAAAATTAGTGCAACTAAACCGCCCAAGAAAAAAAGGAGAACCTTTAACCATTTTTTCATAGGTAAGGAAATTACTAAGAAATGTTGAGATTTTCCTGTTTTCTCTGGAGGCCCTTTGCGAGTAAATTTTGGAGATGGTACGGCAAACAGATTTTAGGTATCCAATTTTAGGCTCAGTTCTTTCAGTTGTTCTTCATCAATTGGCGATGGAGCATCGATCATTACATCTCGCCCACTGTTATTTTTTGGAAATGCGATAAAGTCACGAATGGTCTCTTGACCTCCTAAAATGGCCACTAAACGATCCAGTCCAAAAGCGATACCGCCATGGGGAGGGGCTCCATATTGGAAGGCATCCATGAGAAATCCGAACTGCGCTTTGGCCTGCTCAGGGGTAAAACCTAGATGTTTGAACATCGTAGCCTGTATTTCTTTATCGTGGATACGAATGGAACCTCCGCCTATTTCGTTGCCGTTCAGCACCAAGTCGTAGGCATTTGCACGGACTGCACCAGGGTCCGTATCCAATACTTCTATCTGTCCTGGTTTTGGGGAGGTAAATGGATGATGCATAGCATGATAGTTTCCTGTTTCCTCGTCTAATTCCAAGAGGGGGAAATCCACTACCCATAGTGGGGCGAATTCGTCAGGTTTTCGCAATCCCAAGCGTTCGGCCATCTCCATACGCAAGGCACTTAACTGGGAACGGGTTTCCTTAATTTTTCCTGAAAGGACACAGATCAAATCTCCAGATTGGGCTCCTGTATTTTCGGCCCATTTTTGAAGATCATTTTGGTCATAGAATTTATCAACGGATGATTTGAAAGTACCATCTTCATTGCACTTCACATAGACCATGCCCATAGCTCCCACTTGCGGACGTTTGACCCAGTCGATGAGCTTATCAATTTCCTTTCGGGTATAGGAAGCTCCGCCGGGAACTGCGATTCCTACGACCAATTCTGCCGAATTGAACACGTTGAACGCTCTATGTTGCGCTACCGAATTTAGCTCACCGAACTCCATACCAAAACGGATATCCGGTTTATCATTGCCGTATTTCCGCATGGCCTCGTCATAGGTTATCTTGGGAAAATCGCCAGTTTCCAGTCCATGGATCTCTTTTAGCAAATGTTTGGTAAGCCCTTCAAAAGTGTACAATACATCATCTTGTTCCACAAAGGCCATTTCGCAGTCAATTTGGGTGAATTCAGGTTGGCGGTCAGCTCTTAAATCCTCATCCCGGAAACACTTTACAATTTGGAAATATTTGTCCATTCCACCGACCATCAATAGTTGTTTGAAGGTTTGGGGTGATTGGGGTAGGGCATAGAACTGTCCTGCATTCATCCGACTGGGCACCAAAAAATCCCGGGCACCTTCGGGAGTGGATTTTATCAAATAGGGAGTCTCTACCTCGATAAAACCATACTCGGATAAGTACTTGCGCACTTCCATGGTCACTTTGTGCCGGAATATTAGGTTGTTTTTGACTGGATTCCTGCGAATGTCCAGATAGCGGTACTTCATCCGGATATCCTCACCACCATCCGTATCGTCCTCTATGGTAAAAGGAGGGAGTTGTGATGGATTCAAAACTTCAAGTTTTTGTACCAGCACTTCTATATCACCTGTTGGGATATTGGGATTTTTTGAAGCTCTTTCTATGACCCCTCCATTGACCATTATGACCGTCTCACGACCAAGTTCACGCGCCTTCTCCAGCAGGGATTTTGGAGAGCGATCTTCATCAAACACCAACTGGGTAATGCCATATCGGTCTCTAAGGTCTACCCAGACCACAAATCCTTTGTCCCGGACTTTATGGACCCATCCACTGAGTGTAGTATTCAAATTAACGTGTGACGCGCGCAGTTCCCCGCAAGTATTCTCTCTAAACATGGTTTGATAATAATGGGCAAATTTAAAAGGAATAGCAAGATTAATGACCTGTTATCCTGATTTTATGTGGGAATATATACTCGAAGCAGAAGAGGCTGTCAACTTTGTGAATTTAGCCACAAACAATTCTAAAACAATTAATTAACTTAAAATTTACAATGATTCCCAAATAGCCCAAACTATAAAGTGATCGACGATTGATTGTTGGGAAACAATAAAATTCAAAATCACAAGTTATTGATATACAGTTTTATATCGACGTAAAGTTAATTTAATGTAAATTAAATGTTGATTAAAAGTTTCTTTTATGTAAAATAATAAGTACCTTTGCAGTGTGCTCCACGTTAGATAACAATAAAAAACCCAGATATTATGAAGATAGCAGTAATACTTTTAACAATGATGTTTTCGGTCTGTCTGTATCCTCAAGGAACAGAACCGACCATGGAGAAAGTGGGAAAAATGGTTAAAGCCACCTACTTTCACGATAATGGGAATATTGCCCAAACCGGTTTCTTACTAAAAGGAAAGTTGCATGGCCAGTGGTTGATGTATACAGAAAATGGAAAGAAGATAGCTTCTGGTAAATACGATGAAGGAAAAAGGACCGGAAAATGGTTCTTTTGGGAAGGTGAGGTTTTAAGAGAAGTGGATTATGCCGATAACCGAATTGTTGGAGTAAAAAATTGGAACAAGTCTGAAGTTGTTTCCGTCGACTTATAACTCCGTTGCGTATTTAAAAAAGCCCGGCTTCTGGCCGGGCTTTTTTATTTATAAAATTCTGTACTAGATTATACAAACGACGATTCCTTTTTAGGAACTAGCAGTTAAGCTGCTATATCCAAAACCTCTTTCTTCGTTTCTTCCTTCTTAACTCTTTTCGTTCTGATTCGGATTTTCATTTTATATACAATACTGAATAAAATAGGTACAACGATCAGGGTGAGAAAAGTGGCCACCAGCAGTCCATAAATTACGGTCCATGCGAGTGGTCCCCAGAAAATTACGTTGTCCCCACCGAAATATATATTTGGATTGAACTCGCTGAACAAAGTAAAGAAATTGATGTTAAAACCAGTGGCTAGGGGAATTAAGCCCAATATGGTAGTAATGGCGGTCAACAGAACCGGTCGTAGCCTTGCCTTACCACCTTTGACCACTGCTTCAAGAAAGTCTTTTTTGTTAAGAAGGTCATTATCGCCCAAATTCAGTTCCACTTTTTTACGATCGATCAAAAGTTGGGTATAATCCAACAGAACCACGCCGTTGTTCACAACAATTCCCGCTAGGGAAATAATACCCATCATCGTCATCATAATAACAAAAGCGCTACCTGTTGCCACGATTCCTCCAAAGACGCCTATCAAACTTAAAAATATGGCCAACATGATGATTCCAGGTTTGGAAATGGAGTTAAACTGGAAAATCAAAATAAAGAAAATCAATCCAAGACCCGTAAAGAAAGCACCCATTAAAAAAGCCATTTGCTTATTCTGTTCCTCGATCTGGCCCGTGTAATCTACCTTGATGTGGGATGGAAGTCCTGAAAAGCTTTCCATTTCTTCCTGTATTTTGCTCACAATTGCGCCGGCATCGGTAAATCCTGGAGCCAATGCGGAATACACGGTAACTACCCTTTTGACATCCCTGTGCTTAATTGCACTAAATCCAGAACTGTTCACCTGTTTTGCAACAGCGGAAACCGGAACTTCAACAATTTGACCTGTATTTTGGTCTTTAAAGGTGATGTTTTGATTGAACAGCGCACTGGTATTGTACCGATTTTCCTTGTTGAACCGTACATAGATATCGTAGTCCTCGCCATCTTCCTTGTAAATTCCTGCTTTTGCCCCAAAAATGGAGTTCCGTAACTGTTGCCCAACCTGGCCCGTGGCCACGCCCAGTTCACCTGCCTTTTTTCTGTCGACAGCAACCAACATCGAAGGCTTCGATTTGTTCACGTCTATTTTGAGCTCATCAATGCCAGGAATATTTTTGGAATTGATATAGTTTCTCATCTTTTCTGCGGAAACAATCAATTCGGAATAATCATCTCCTTCCAACTCAATATTGATGGGGTATCCGGATGGTGGAGCAACTTCATCTTTCTCCACGGAAATTGCTACTCCGGGGTACACATCCTTCAGGGCTTCTTGTACTTTCTTGAACAAGTCGTTACTATCTGCTCCCTCTCGGAACTTATATTCCCGCATTGTGGCGGTAATTTTCCCCCGATGGGGCATTTCTGCGGAAGAACCCCCGTCGGTCTGTGGATTTCCAGCACCTTCCCCAACTTGTGAAACAGCACTTTCCGTCAAGAAGTTGAAATCCCCGTTCAAATAGGTCTCTTCATTAATAATATCGTATACCCTTTTTTCGATATCCCGGGTTATGGCATTGGTCTTTTCAATGTCAGTTCCTTCGGGATATTCAATGTAAACTATAATTTGGTTTGGAGTATTATCTGGAAAAAACTCCACTTTGGTACGTTGGCTTCCCACTGAAGCTCCAAAGCCCGTAAAAGCAAACAACAACAGCAAGAATGTGCCAATTGCAATAAAAATGGGCTTTCTACCTGATAAGGCTTTGCGGAGCAATTTTTCGTAAAACCGTTCCCATTTGGGCAAAATCCTGTTTTGGAATCCGTTGGCCCAGTTTCTCAGGAACAGGCGATAGACCCAAAGCAAGACCGCTGTCACCAACATTAGGGTTCCCAAGGCCCTATAACTTCCTCCAAAAATAGCGATGAGTAAACCGATGCCCCCAACTATGGCGGTAATTCGGATAATTTGTTTCAACGGCATTTCCTTATCCTCTGTGGTCATGTATCGCGATACCAAAACAGAATTGAAAAATATCGCCACAAATAAGGATGAACCAAGAACTACGGATAAGGTAACCGGGAAGTAGATCATAAACTGCCCCATAACCCCAGGCCAAAGTCCCAATGGTACAAAAGCTGCCACCGTGGTCAAGGTAGAGATGATTATGGGGAAAGCAATCTCACCGATTCCCTTTTTTGCAGCTTTGATTCGGGTCATGCCTTCTTCGTCCATAAGACGATAGACATTTTCGACCACAACAATCCCATTATCCACCAACATGCCCAAGCCCATAATCAAACCAAACATAATCATGGTGTTCATCGTGTAGCCGAGTGTGTTCAAAATCATTAGGGACATGAACATAGACATTGGAATGGCGAAACCAACAAATAGTGCGTTTTTAAATCCTAAGAAGAACATCAGCACGGTAACCACCAAAATGATTCCGAAAATAATGTTGTTCACCAAGTCGTCCACCTGGCCGATGGTTTTGGAAGACTGATCATTGGCAATCGTGACCTCCAAGTCTTTGGGGAATACATTTTTTTTGGCATCTTCCACCATAACCTGGATTTGTTCTGCCGCTGCCACCATGTTTTTACCTGCTCTCTTTTTAACGTCGAGCATCACCACGGGGTGCCCAAATTCCCGGGCGTAGGTGGTCTTGTCCTCTTCTTTAAAGGATATTTTGGCAATGTTCTTAAGATATATGGGATTATCATTTTCCGACTTGACCACAAAATTCTCCAAATCACTGGGATTGTCAATTTCTCCCACGATTCGAATGTTCCTGCGTTGTCCACTGGTAATCAAATTTCCAGCAGAAGTGGTCATATTCTCCCGATTGATGGCATTGATGACATCGTCAAAAGACACTTGCGCCGCCATCATTTTATAGATGTCGACGGCAACTTCTACCTCCTTTTCCTGTGCTCCGCGAATATCAACCTGTTTGATTTCCTGAAGACTCTCAATTTCATCTTCCAAATATTCTCCAAACTCTTTGAGTTTATCAACGGGATAGTCCCCAGAAATGTTTATGTTCAAAATGGCAATCTCCTCAGATAAGCTTAAATCAAAAACATTGGGTTCAACCTTCGCACCGTTGAAAGTGGGCCAGTCCTCTCCTGCAGTTTGGGAGTCTACTTCGTCTTTCACTTTTTGCTTGGCCGCCTCGACCGAAATGCTCTCATCAAATTCGACAATAATAATGGAATAGTCCTCTTGGGAGGTGGAGGTGATTTCCACTACATTGCTCACAGTTTTCAACTCGTCCTCGAGAGGATCTGTTATCAACTTTTCAATGTCTTCAGCGGTATTCCCAGGATAAAGGGAGCTGATGTAGATTTTGGTCTCCTTGATTTCGGGAAAATTCTCTCTGGGCATACTAAAATAGGCAGATGCCCCTAAAAAGAGAATGACCGCAATCAAAACATACATTGTTGTTTTGTTGTCAATGGCCCAGGAAGATAATTTAAATTCCTTATTTATTTTTTTCCTTTTCTCGTCCATAATACTTTGGTTTTTGACTATTCAGCATTTCGTATTCTTACTTTCTGTCCGTCGCTTACGCTACGCGCACCTTCATCTATTATCCCGTCTCCAATAGTTATCCCGGACAGTACTTCCACCAAATCACCTTGGGTTTTTCCAGTAGTGATAACTGCTTTTTTTGCTACGGCCTCTTCTGATGCGGCACTATCATCCACTAAATAGACGTATTGTTGTCCTTCGGCATTCTCCGAAACGATACTCTGTGGAATCAGTATTGCATTTTCATTGGAATAATCGTTGATCATCACCTTGGCTGTCAGATTTGGTTTTATGGTACCGTCCTTGCCGGGGACTGGGATTTCTGCGGTGAACGATCGGTTGCCCGGATTGATAAAATTACCGGTTTGTCTCACTTTGGTTTTCACGCTATCACCTGTTATGGGAAAATATACCTTAACATGTTTCCCCGGGGTAATGTTCGGGAGATGACTCTCGGGAACATCGACCTCGATGTACATGTTGGAAAGGTTTACGATACGAAAAACCTCGGCCCCGGGTCCTGGACTGACCACGGTACCTCGATCCTTTATCACATCATCGATAATTCCTGAAAATGGTGCACGTATGGATGATTTTGCCACCTGACTTTGCATTTGTTTTACAGCGCTTTCTTGTGCTTCATAAGCTGTTTTTGCCTCCAGATATTGAATTTCTGATCCAATATTTTGGTCCCAAAGTCTTTTTTGTCTGTCAAAAGTGGTTTTGGCCAAGGCCGCTTGCGTCTCCATTTGGGCCAACTGACTGGAAAGTCCACCATCGTCTATTGAAGCTAGAAGCTGTCCTTTGGAAACTCTTTGGCCTTCCTTTACATAGACCCGATATAAGGTTCCGGAAATTTCAGGATAAATCAGGACGTTTTGTTTTGTGGTCACGTCACCCTGTAATTCCAAGTAGTGGTCAAAGTTTTCTTTTTTTGCCGCAATGGTGGTCACCAAAGGTAGCTTGGCACTGTCATCCAGAGCCGCAATGGCAGAATCCAACATCCCTATTTCATTTTCGAGCAGTTTCTGTTGGGTGGCAATTTCATTCCTTTTCGCGCGTATTGCGGCAATATCATTTCCTGCCAATACGCTTTCCAAATCAGCTGCACCGCCACCACCACATGCAAAGAGGGTTATGGTGGCAAGAAATAAAAGCAGTATTTTTTTCATGATGTACGGTTTTGTTCTTTGATTATTGATTTATTATAGTTTCCAATTCTGTTTTACTGTTGATAACATCCACCATAGATTGCAAAAACTCTTGTTGTGTGGAGTACAACTGGGTTTGGGCCTGTCTTAACTCGAAACTGGTCGCCAAACCTTCGGAGTACTTTACTTGGTTCTTGTTTTCGATGCGTTCTGCAAGCTGCAGGTTTTCCTTCGAGGTGTCGTATTCTTCTATGGCCAGGATATAATCACTTTTGGCACTTTCCAGTTGAAGCCGTATTTGCTCCTCCGCTTCGGTAAGTTCTGTCTTTGCTTTCTCCAAAGCGATTTTGGCGCGTTGCGTACTGGCACTTCGTTTTAAAGAACTGAAGAGGGGAATGTTCAAATCGAATCCGAGAACGGAAGATTCGAACCACTGTTGTCCACGATCCAAAAAATTGAATTGGTCACTAAACGAGTTTGCGCCATAATTGACAAAAGCGTTCAACGTGGGCAGTGCCCTACTTTTTGCCAATTTTAGTTCATAATATCTTTGCTCATTGAGATTAAGGGCCAATTTGTAGTCCACGTTGTTTTCAATGTTGAATTCTGTATCCAAAAGTGTTGGTGTGATCTGCCTTCGAGTCAAATCTTCCAAGGTTTCGGTCAAAATAGTTGCATTCTCTATGGGTAGGCCCATCATGAGATTGAGCATCTGGAGCGTTATCTTTTCGAGCCTTCTGGCATTCTTCAATTGATTTTCCACAGAAGAAAGTGTAATCTGCAATTGGTCCACACTCTCCTCGTCTCCCAAGCCGTTTTCATAAATACGCTTGGTTTCGTAAAGATTTTTTTCCAAAGTAGCTTTGTTCCTTTCTGAAATCAGAACACTTTCCTGGGCCAAAAGCACATTGCCGTAGGCTTCAACTACAGCCTTACGTACGTCCAGGTCTGTCTTTTCTTTGTTATTTCTACTAAAACTCAAAAAAGCCTTTGTAGCTTGGACACCGACTATATAGGAACCGTCAAAGATTTGTTGGGTCAAGGTGGCCGTTGCTACCGCAGCCTGTGGGGGAGCAAAAATTATGGGAATAAACACATCGGGACCTTGAACCACGCCAGGGGGTAAAAACTCTTCAGGGACCAGTATGGAGGGAAACTGGTTAATGGGTTGTATTAATTGATTTTGATACGATACCGCGCCAGAAATTTGTGGAAGACCGTCAGCAATGGTTTCCCATTTTTGCTTTTGGGCATCAACCATATCCCTACTGGCGTTTATGGCACTGTAGTTGTTTTCCAGCGCATAGGCAATGGCCTCGTCAAGGGTAAAATTTTCTTGGCTCTCTTGACTTCGGCTTAACCAGGGGATACTTAAAATTAGGCTAATAATGATAGTTCGCATTTATTCTTGGTTTGAATTGATGATTGCATTTAATATTTTTCTTCCTTTTGGCGTTACAATTCCCCTTAAATGATATTCTAAAAAATCATCTTCCAACTGCGTGTTGGAAAAAATGGTCATGGGGAACAGGCCATTATCCTTGATGCTGATGGCCCCACTGAAGTAAATCCTTGCCACAAACGCCACATTGAGGTTATCCCGGTAAATTTCCATTTCCATGCCTCTTTTGATATTTTCCAGAATACTGCCTTGCACAATATCAAATTGTTTCTTTTTTAGGGAGTGGTGGAGTTTTGGATAATATTTTTGTAATTGATACTGGGGAGAGGATTTTTCCCCTTTCAAATGGTGCATTGCAAATTTCTTGATTTCGTACAGTTCCTCTATGGGATTTTTTTTAAGTGCCATAATCTCATCAATTCCATTTGAAATGAACCAAAACAGGTCCATTGTACTTTCCTCTACTAGTTTGGTTTTATTGTCAAAGTGGGAATAAATGGTTTTTTTGGAGATGCCCATCTCCTGGGCTAAATCGTCCATGGTTACGCTCTTGAATCCGAGATTGAGAAAGAGTTCTGTCGCTTTATGTAAAATTTCTTCTCTCATTTGAGGGGTCAAAAATAAGATGGAAACTATAAAAACAAAAAAAGTTTCCAAAGTTTTACATTTTTTTAACGACCTGTTCATTGATTCGCTTAAAGTTTCCAAACAACATGATAATGACGAAATAAGGAGTCTTTTTTGGACCGAGTCGTTCTTTTTGATCTTGAACTCCAGAAAAACGTTCTGGAACGGTTGCCGTACCTCTGCTGGCGTTTATTCTTTTTCATCGTTTAAAGATTTTTCTTTTCGTTCCACATATGCCTGAAAGGCTTCTTGGCCCTCATCTTTCCAGAAATCCTCGTAATGCTTCCAATCCGAGAAAGCACTTCTGGACTTGCACCAGTCTTCCATGTTCCTCCGTTTCATCTTTTTGTTCCCTTTGTTTTTGGATGAATGGTTTCCCAATCCAAATAGTATTTTGGCCAATGCCAAAAGACCAATGGCTTGCCAATAGCCGATGATAGGTAACCCAAATATCTGCGGCATCAACCAGTTCCAGAGCCACATCACCACATATCCCATCAAAAAGGCAAAAAAGATGACGATGAGGATCATGAAAAATACCTTAGCCCCATGGGTCACAAATTGTTCTACTTTCGTTTTGTACATTTCTTTCGGTTCCATTTCAATACTTTTTCTAGTTATCGTTTTTCGTTTTTAAGGCTTTTGCCAGAATGGACAGTGCCCTATGCCTTCGAGACATCAGAGTTCCCGGAGAAATTCCTGTCTCCATGGCTATTTCCCTGTACGTATAGCCTTCAAAGTCCACCGCTGTTATAATATCTCGATACTCCGGCCTTAAAAGGCGTATCTGTTCTTCTAGCGCTTTTTGTATCTCCTGGGCGTAGGAGTTATCCGCTGGCGCGTAGAAAAGCTCAGCGAATTCCCGCCATTTTTTATCTACCTCATCATTGATATGGAGGTTCTCTTTTTTGGTCCGCATCAAATCAATAATTCTATTCCTTACCGCATTGTAGACAAAGCCCGCAATATTCGTGATAGGCGCTGCGTCATTGGGTCTTGAGAAAATCCGGACCGCTACATCTTGAACAATATCCCCCGCATCCTGTTCAGTGGTGTCCTGAATCCTGGACCGCACATAGGCCTTTAATGAAGTATATTCTTCATTGAAAAAGTGGGTCAATCTATTTTGCTCGCTTTCGTGCGTAGATGCCATGGGTCAGGTTGTTCGCTTCCTTTGCTTATAAAGACGAAGGTTTTCAAATCTATTGCGTTTTTTGAGGAAACTTTTTTCAAATCTTGCTTTCTTGTGCTTCTTAGCGTTTATTTTTGGTGCATGACGAAACAAGATACCCTCGGTGTTTTTAGAGAAAAAATATTGGCCCATTTGGATATCCGATTCCAGACCAAGGCACCGGAAAATCTGTATGAACCCATAGCTTATATTTTGGGACTGGGGGGCAAACGCATGCGTCCTATACTTACTTTAATGTCCGTGGACGTTTTTGATGGCGACATTGAAGCTGCTTTGGATGCCGCTTTGGCCATAGAGATGTTTCACAACTTTTCTTTGGTTCATGATGACATTATGGACAAGGCACCGTTGCGAAGAGGAAAAACCACAGTGCATAAAAAATGGGATGTTAATACGGGGATTCTTTCCGGGGACGCCCTTTTGATAAAATCCTATCAAGCATTCGAAAACTACCCCCCTGTCATTTTTAAAAAGCTGGTCTCCTTGTTCAGTCAAACAGCTATAGAAGTCTGTGAAGGGCAACAGTACGATATTGATTTTGAAACCAGAAATGATGTAAGCGTTCCGGAATATCTCATGATGATTACTTACAAGACGGCTGTTTTGGTGGCCACATCATTAAAAATGGGGGCTATTATCGCAGGGGCCAGCGATACCGATGCCGAGGTACTATATAGTTTTGGAAGAAATTTGGGTGTTGCTTTTCAATTACAGGATGATTATTTGGATGCTTTTGGTGATCCAGAAACCTTTGGCAAACAGGTTGGCGGGGACATCATTGAGAACAAGAAACCCATATTGTACCTTAAAGCAGTGGATTCCGCGACCATAAAGGATAGGCAAGTTTTGACAGATTTGTTCGCCAGAAAGCCCGAAAATCCAAAAGAAAAAATAGAACGGGTCAAGGATATTTTCTTAAAAAGCGGTTCTGTGGATTATCTGAAGAGATCAATAGCGGATTACACAGAAAAAGCATTTACGGATTTAGACCAAATCTCGGTATCGGGAGAGAAAAAGGAAGTTTTACGGAAATTTGGAGAAAAGTTGATGGGCAGGACCATCTAAAAAATTCTTCCTAGCAGCGCACGAATGAAAGGTAGGGGCCTTGGGGCGGACATCATTTGCACATCTTCCCAAAAATTAGTGCTATTGTCCAGAAACTTTAGAATTAAACTCGATTTTCTTTTTTTGAACAAGGACTCGAATATGGATTGTCCCAGGTGATTGTTTTTTGCCAAAACATCGAGTAAGAGCATGTCATAAAACCAAAATTTATCTTTTTTATGGAATATTGACAAAGGCCTTTGTTCTTTTAAATGTTCAATTAGTTTTTTTACATGCTTCGCCGTGTTGTAAAATGTAAAGCCTGTACTGGGTTTGGCCCAACCTCCCGCTATTCCTATGGATAGATGGGTATCCGTATTTTCACTGTGGAAAGGATGGGCTGTCATGGGAATACTTCCTTGTTCCTTTTCAGTAATAATGTAAGGCTCTTCAGGATAATGCACGTTCAAATAGTCGATGATAGCATCTTCATATTCGCCTTTGTCCAATAGGTTTTTGGAAAATAAGGTGTATTCGAACAGCGCTTCTTTTTCTGAAAGCGGAAGAACGTACATGAAACGTGTATTGCCCTTTTGGGGAACGGAAAAATCCATAAATGTCGCCTGCTTGGCATCAAAAATGGGACGTTCTGTCTTAACGAACCATCCAATGAAATGCTGTTGCAACACGGGATATTGGTTCTGTTGGTATAATGAATCATAGGAAAAAATACTGTTGAACACGGTTTTGGCCCGATAGGAATTCTTGGTAGTCCTCACCTCCATGCCATCTGAGGTCTCCGTTACTGAGTCCACCGTATCGGTAATGCGCAGAATATTTTTGTAGCTCCCAATTTTCGTTTTGTAATAGGTATAAAAATCGAGTCCCCTTAGCATCTTATAAGTGTACGGCTCTATGGAGGTGGATAAGCGTAAATTTTTTCCCGCAAAATAGATGGAGGACCAACTTTTTTGAAGGAGATGGTCAAAATCACCCACTCCAATTTCCCAAAAACACCAAGTGCGATCATTTTGGGTCTTATCATCCTTATCGATGAGCAATATGGATTTTGATTGAAAAAAATCATCTGAGCCCAAGGCGTCCGCCAATAGTAATCCAGAAGCTCCAGCACCTATGATGATATAGTCGTAGTTGGACATTGCCCAAAAATACATAAAGGAATTTAGTCTTCATATACTCGGAAACCCTTTAAATCGATTGCACCCAAGAAAGACCAAAAACCTGAGGAAGTAGTACTTTTTTCAGCTTTTGGTCATTCTGAGAGGACTCGTTTCAACCTTTTTGGAGAATGATATTCGAAATACCGAGCAGTATCTTCAAACTTTTTATTTAGAATCACCATGGCGTGTAAGGAAAAGGTATGGTATTTACGTGAGTC
>NZ_CAKZYF010000074.1 GCF_937884665.1 uncultured Allomuricauda sp.
AATTGGGAGACACCGAAAGGGACACCACTTTAACTTAACTTTAACAACTCTATACATTTTACTTCCTTTTGATTGCAAATCAAAGTAATATGGCGAAACCTTTATTCAGAGGTTCAATAAATCGTTCGCTTTAAGTAACTTAGCAATAAAAGTCAGCATAGAACAGAAAGCGCCCTAACGGTCTTGTATAAGAATAGTGCGATTTACGACCACAAACCTTTAAGTATAGACCATAAATTAGTACTGTCTCATAAAGTGTGTAAATAGAAATTAACTGGGGTCATGACCCCAGTTAATTTTTTATCTAAATTTAAATTGCACACATTATGAACAACGAGGAAGTATTCAACGACGAATTTTTCAAGCAGTTCAAGACCGGTGACGAGCTCAACGGTTTTTTGAAACAACTCCAAAAGCGTGGTATCGAGAAGATGCTGGAGGGTGAGCTGGATGCCCATCTTGATTATGGGAGGAACGAGCGTTCACCCAATCCAAATTCTAGAAATGGCCATTCAAAGAAGAAGGTCCGCACCTCTTTTGGTGAAAGCGAGATAACCGTACCTAGGGACAGGGATGCCAGTTTTAACCCCATGATGGTGCCCAAGCGGGGCAATATGGTGGACGGTATCGAGAACATTATCGTATCGCTCTACGCCAAGGGCATGTCGGTCAGCGATATCGAAGAACAGGTACATAAGGCCTACGGCCTTGAGGTGTCCACTTCGACCATATCCCGTATTACCGAAAAAGTGACCGCTGACATCACCGTATGGCAGAACCGTCCATTGGAGGCTGTCTATCTGATTGTCTGGATGGACGGCATTGTCTTTAAGGTCAGGGAATCCTCCAAGGTCATCAACAAGACCGTATATGTGGCCATAGGGCTCCGTAGGGACGGTAAGAAGGAGGTTCTGGGACTTTGGTTGGGCAAGAACGAGTCCTCGGCCTTCTGGATGTCCGTACTGACCGATATGAAGGCACGTGGCACGCAGGACATTTTGATTACCGCCACCGATAACCTGAACGGCTTTACCGATACCATCAAGAACGTGTTCCCCGAATCCAAGACCCAGATATGTGTGGTCCACCAGATACGAAATGCGTCCCGTTATGTAGTATGGAAGGACAAAAAGGCCTTTACAGCAGATATGAAGGCTATTTATAATGCACCCAATGAAAATGCCGCAAGGGCAGCCTTGGAGGACTTTGCCAAAAAATGGGAGGACAAGTATTCCTATGCCATAAAAAGCTGGAGGGAGAACTGGGACGAGCTGACCGTCTTCTTTGAGTTCCCCCTAGAGATCAGGAAGATCATATACACCACCAATCTCATTGAAAACCTCAATGGCAAAATCCGAAAGTACACCAAGAACAAACTGTCCTTCCCAACCGATGAGGCCGTGATGAAATCGGTATATTTGGCAACAAGGGAGGCCACTAAAAAATGGTCCATGCCCATCAGGAACTGGGGAATCATCCTGAACCAGTTCCTAACGATCTATGAAAAAAGGGTCAGACTCTAAAAAAGTCAAACCCCTGTTATTTTTAATTTACACACTTAGTGGGATAGTGTCCGAATCAAAGAGGTTTTTCCGCAGCCTACGGGTCCAGAAAGTAAAATCCCCTTATCGATATCTATTCCGAGTTCTTTGCATGCAATTCTATCCTGAATGAAGTATAGGCATAGTT
>NZ_CAKZYF010000075.1 GCF_937884665.1 uncultured Allomuricauda sp.
ACAAAGCTGCTTGACCAGAAGAAGGGTTTGCTGAAGCACTGGCCACAGGTGGTTGATTGGCTTCAATAACCGTGATGCTTACAGTGGCCATGGCACTTAATCCACTCTCATCCTCCACGACATAGTCAAATGAGTCCTCCCCGATAAAATCCAAATCGGGGATATAGGTTACTGTTCCGGTTTCTTCATCCAATTCCGCCGTTCCATTTAGCGGGTCTTCCACGGAAACAATTGCCAGCGTTTGTCCGTTAGGTTCTGAATCATTCTCCAACAAATTGGTTAGTTCAACAGCCACGTTTTGTTCTGTAATTTCTGTATCGTCTACAGCAACCGGAGGGACGTTTACGATGATGGTCAAAGTTGTGGAAGCTTCTAAGCCATTTGTATCCGTTCCCGTAATTTCAATGATAAAATTACCTTCTGTATCAACCGGAACATCTCCGGAAATGGTTCCTGAAACCGCATTGAACTGAATCCAATCAGGTAATTCCTCACCTGCAACAGTGGCGTTGTAACTTAACATATTTCCCGCATAACCAATATCAAAGGCCGCGGAGAAATCCACTGAAAAGCTTTCTCCCTCAAGCACCAATACATCATCCAAAGATTCAGCTGTTGGAACCTCTTGAGGGCTAATGTTGATGAAGTAGAACGTATTGTCATTCCAGTCACAATTGGCCGAGCCTGCGCCACATCCGCCACCAATAAAATCTTGCAGGACAATGTATTCGTTGGGTATAACATTTCCTTTGTTGTCTATTACCTTATAGACCCTGGCACCCAAAAGGTCCGGTCGGTTTCCATTAATGTTATTACCTCCGGTGGTCAAATAAATGGCAGCTGCAATTCTAAAGGGCAAGTATATGGAATTGGCCGCATCAGAACTTATGGTATTGGAATTTCCTCCTCCTCTTGGTAATAAGGTTTGGAACCAACTTCCAGCATGGGAAAAATTCATGCCTCCTACGGTACCGGTCCCATTGACTTCAACGAATCTAGCACCATTACTTCCAGGGCCATGTAATGCAGAAATCTGAATTCCAATTACGGGTTCGTTCGGATTGGCCTGAACAAATGCATCCGGTAAAATCATATCTCCCTCGTAACCTTCATTAATATTCTCCTCCGTAGGGAAATTAGAACTTGGTCGGAAGGTAATGTTATTGGGCGGGGTAATGGTACCTTCATCATTGACAATACTCAACATACTGGATTGGAAACCAAAGGCATCAAATACCTGTTGTGCCGTTATCTCATTATTACCTTGGCTCTGAGGTGAATAGGCGGCATGTAGCGTAGCCACATTTTCAAGGGCATTGTCCGCATTGGAAACCAGCGAAATTTCACCACTAAAGGTACCCGTATTTCCATTTGGTGTTTGTCCCACAAAGACCAACTCCACATCAGCAAAAGAACCTGGAGCTATGGTCAAGGGCAACTCCAAAGTGGCTCCCAAATCGCTTAAAATAGTTGCTTCATAGTTGTTTTCATCAAAGTTTATTTCGGTAACCACCAAATCTGATGTACCCCCATTGTTCAAGCGCATAATATTTGTGTCATGAACATCTTCAGAAGCCAAATCTGTTCCTAATCTATGGAAGGTGAAATAGTCCTCAGCTGGGAAACCTCTATTGGTGCCTGGTACTTTTGTCATATTTTCGATGGCCAACAACGCTCCGGAAGCTTCTTCAATAGTAAAGTCAAAACTCTCTTCTGTTGTATTTCCGTTTCCGTCCGTGGCAATTACCTTTAGAGTATGTGGGCCAATACCGTCTACTGTAAAGGATTCGGTATAGTCTATGGCAGCTTCACCATCCAACTCATAAGTCAAACTTTCTATACTGCTTGTATTTTGAGCGGTTGCCGTGATAGAGATGGTTACAAGGCCCCTGAAGGTTTCATTATTAACAGCATTCCCCACAAAATCAACCGAAATCAATGGTGGTATCAGGTCTTCATTAAAGGGTGCCAATCGGATGTAGTTTGGTTTTGCATTAACACCTCCAGCACCAAGTGAAAGTCGCAAGATTCCATCTGTCACCTCAACCAATTCGGTATTTTCAAAGTTGATCGGTCCGTTGACTGCATTCTCTTGATCGTAATCAATAATAGTAACCCCATTGACATCCAATACGTGGTTGCTATCGGTGAAATCGGGATCACCCACACTTATGTTTGCATAATAGGACCCATTTGGCACTTCCACCAACCAGTCACGAAGTGGAAAATTGGCCGGCGTTCTGTGTCCTATGATGTTAAATGTACTGGTCAAAGGGTCTCCACCCCTGTTCCTACCATTAACCCCAGCATCTTCGGGAGTAACAGTTCCTGGAAGAACCCAACCAAAAGTAAGGTCGCCTTGAGAAGTGGATTGCAATCCATAAGGCAGACCTATGTCATCCACATAGCCCTCGGGAGAAACTTCGATATCATCTGGATCTTGAAAATTGAACTGGTACACATATACAATTTCGTTGGTAATAGTGAGATTTACAGTTGCAATGGCATCCGTATAGTTAGGCGCTGAAGCGGTTATTGTGGCTGAATAGTTACCAATACTTAAACCTTGTGGATTGATGCCCACTTCCAAATCCGTACCTAATTCCACAACTGGTAACACCACCCAGTCCTCTGAAGCAACCAAACTCACTTCTTGATCAGTGATACTACCATTTGCGGTCACAATAAGGTTTTGCGTCGGGATATCCTCTTGATTTATCGCAGCGGTAAAGTTCAATTCTCCAGGGTTGATGTTCAGGGCTAAAACGCCATCTTCAAATGGGGTGACATTATCCAATACGAACATATAATCCTGATAATCCCCGTTAAAAGCATCTTCGAAGGTTATCAAATAACTATTTTCTATGGTATTGCCCTCTCGGTCCTTGTTTGGATAAATCCGTGTTCTATGCGCAACACCACCGGTATTGATAGCATCCTCTGTATAATTCGTCCTATTGAATACCTCCGAATCAGTATAAATACCAAAAACAGCACCCTGAGGATCAAAAGTATCACCTCCACTTTCCAAAGCGGGGAACAGGGTTTGCGCATTATCAATCCCATTGGCCATAACTCCCACCTCATTTAAAATTAT
>NZ_CAKZYF010000076.1 GCF_937884665.1 uncultured Allomuricauda sp.
GCCACCGAGGCGGGCACGACCACGGGGCAGTACACGATAAGTCTGAACGGGCCCAATACGACTGCCGGTCCTATCACGGTGAACTACGGGGTCGGTGGCACGGCCACTTCGGGAGACGATTTTACGGCACTTGGTGGCAGCGTCAACATCCCCATATCACAATCGAGCGCAACGGTGACCCTGACGCCTATCGACGATACGGAGGTTGAGGCGAACGAGACGGTTGTCCTGACCCTTTCCAATGGCACGGGCTACACGGTGGGTTCGGCGCCCGACAATAGCGCAACGGTGACCATCACCAGTGATGATGTGGCGGTTTCCTGTAATGCGGGAACGGCGGCGCCCATTTTGGACACCTCCCAACCTCTGGAATTTTGTGACGCAGTGGTTGCAGATTTAAACGATTACGTTCTTAATACGGCTCCTACAGGAAGTGAACTTACCTGGAGTCTTGATTCCGATATCACAAATACCGGTGCTTTCTTGGTGAATACAAATGTAATTGCAGCTGGATCATACTTTGGGTTTTTTTATGATGCGCTAAATATGTGTGCCAGTCCGGTTCTTACAGTTACCTTGACTAGAAACATTACGCCTTCTGTCGAGAGCGTGACGAACGGTTCCCGGTGTGGAGCAGGTACAGTAACTTTAGCGGCCACAACGGATGACAGTGCAGTGTTGCTTTGGTACGCGGATGCAGTGGGAGGAGTCCTTTTAGGAACAGGTACTTCCTTTGAAACCCCAAGTATATCTGTCACCACTTCATTTTTTGTGGAAGCCTCATCCAATGGTTGTACTTCTTCAAGAACGGAAGTCGTGGCAACCATAAACAACAATCCTTCGCCCGGAACCGCTGAAAACACCGAAGCCTGCACCACGGTAGGAAATGGAGGTCCTTCGGTAATCGATTTAGATGATACCTTGACCGGGGCGGACCCAGGTGTTTGGACCATAATATTTCAACCTACAAGCGGAAGTATTGTGATTGATGCTGAAAACAATGTTGACTTTGAAGGACAACCTGCAGGCGCATACAGTTTTGAATACACTACGAATGGAGCTGTAGCACCCTGCGTCAATAGTTCCGTACAGGTGACCATTTCAGTGAGCAGTTGTATTGTGGATAGCGATGGGGACGGTTTAACGGATGGAGAAGAACTTGGTTTGGGAACTGATCCAAATAATACCGATACCGATGCTGACGGTCTGACGGATGGAGAGGAGGTGCTCGTGGAAGATGACCCAAGTACCTCGGCAGTCCCGGAAGATGCCTCCGATCCTTTGGACGATTGTGATCCTTTTCTAACCCCGGCTTGTAATCCCGACCCAATTGATTTAAGTATATCCAAAGAAGTGGACACAACTTCTCCAGTACTGGGAGATAATATTACGTTCACCTTAAGCCTTGAGAACACCACGATGGATAGGGTTCTGGATATTGAGGTACTTGATTTGATAGCGCCCGATTCAGGATTTGAATATCTATCGGATACCGCTTCTTTAGGAACTTACAATGCAAATAACGGTATTTGGACAATACCGGAATTGGGACCTGAGCAAGTGGTGACTTTACAAATTGAAGTGAGGGTCCTACGAACCGGTTCCCTGTCCAATACGGTCACCATTTCCTCTTCTTTCCCAACAGATAGTATGCCTGAGAATGATTCAGCAACGGTTTCTATAACTGTTTTGCAAAGTCAATGTTCTGAACCTGGTACCCTATGCAATATTTTCTCTCCAAATGGTGATGGTGTGAATGATACACTGCGATTTGTTGATGATACCAACCAATTCCCCAATAATAGGCTGGAAGTTTTCGATCGCTACGGCAACAGTGTTTTTGAGATGGAAGGATACGATAGTACTTGGGATGGGACCGGAAACAATGGAGATTTGCCCAAAGGTACCTACTTCTATGTCCTGGATTTGGGCAATGGTACTGAACCACAAAAAGGATGGATTCAAATTATTCGATAGGATGCAGAGAATCAACTTGAAGCATAGTATACAGTATATCCTTATCACCTTTGTGGTACCTTTTGGGATTTGTTTCTCCCAACAAGAACCGCAGTACACGCAGTACATGTACAATATCGGTAGTTTTAACCCGGCATACGTGGGTACCGTGGAGAATCCCGATGTTTCTGGATTGTACCGCGCCCAGTGGGTAGACGTACCGGGTGCGCCAACAACGCTTCGGTTTGGCGTAAACGTTCCCTTTGCCAATGAAAAGACGGGATTGGGACTGAATGTGATCAATGACGCGCTGGGACCATCTGACCAAACCTTTATCACCGTTTCTTACTCGTACCAAATCAATATCTCTGATGAAGCAAAATTGTCCTTTGGTCTGTCGGGTGGGGGATCTTTGTTGAATTTGGATTTTTCCGAAGGTACGTTCAACAATCCCAATGACCCGGCCACAACAGGGGAAACGATCAATAATTTTTATCCTGTGGTCGGAGCAGGAGTTTTTGTGTATCAGGATAATTGGTATTCAGGGCTATCTGTACCCAATGTGTTGACCAATGGTCTCTATAATGATGAAGTTGCCACGGTTGTCGAGGACAACCTTCAATTCAGCTTGATTGGGGGCTACATTTTTGATATTTCGGAAAGAACACGGTTCAAACCGGCTTTTTTGGTCAATTATTTGGAAGGGGCTCCTGTGACGGTCAATATCTCAGCTAATTTTCAATTTTTGGATGCCTTTACTGCTGGGGCAGCATATCGTTTTGATAATGCAGTTAGCGCCCTGGCAGGATTTCAGATATCCAGTGGTCTTTTTCTGGGGTATACCTACGATTACAATACGAACGGTTTTGGGGAATTTAATGGAGGCTCACATGAAGCCATATTGAAGTTTTACATTGGTAGGGGTGGCTCCGGTCAACGTAATAAATCCGGAAAAAGAAATAAATTGCCGAAAGGAAAACCGAAACAGATTGATTCACCAAGATTCTTCTAAAATGGACAGAAAAATAAATCGTTTTGTATGGATTGTTTTTTGTTTGACGGCTTGGTGCGTTTTCGGACAGGGAAAACGCTTGAAAGGGGACGACTACTTTTTTCAGTATTCCTACCAACGAGCCATTGCCTCCTATGAACAGGACCAGGCCAAAGGTACAGTGTTGAATTTACAACAATTGCTCAATTTGGCAGATTCTTACTACAAGACCAATGCTTATGAAAAAGCGGCAGGACTATATTTTGATATCTACTCGAAAGATACCTTGATCACTGATCTTCAGTTCAATAAAATGCTTCAAAGTTTCTCGGTCATGGCCAATTATGAGCAGGTCGATTCACTGTTAATGGAAAAATCCGCAGCTTTTCCTAAAGAGTTGATGGAAAACGCTGAGTTCAATATTTCTCTTTTTCAGCAACCGGACCAAAAACAAGAACTTGAATACGAAATTTTCAATGCGCGCAGCAATACGCCACAATCCGACTTTTCCCCAGCCTTTTACGGAGATCAAGTCTTGTTTTCCAGTGGTAGGACCCAAGACAAGAAAAGGCGCAACGCAATAAGTGAAGAGGGCTATTTGAACATCTATAGGGCCAATATCCTCGAAGATGGACAATTGGATGCAGCACAGAAATTTAGAGATATTCCAAACTCTGATTATCATACGGCAACACCTTCGTTTGCTCAAGGACTGAACACTGTCTTTTATGTGGCCTCAAATATGGAGAATGGGGAACTGGTCTTTAATGAGTACGGAAAAAATGCACTTTCCATCAATAAGTTAAAAATGGGCGGTAGGCCCCAATTGTTGTTTCGGGATTTAAGTACCTCGTTCTATTATCCCTTTTATGAGGAAAAGACGGGAAGGCTTTATTTCGCTGCCGATTTTGAGGAAGGATACGGGGGAACGGACCTCTACTATGTAGCCACCAACAATGGGCAAATCATGTCTGCGCCGGTCAATTTGGGCCCACGTATCAATTCTCCTGGAAACGAAATATCCCCATTTATTTTTGAAAATAGCCTATACTTTGCTTCTGATGTTTTCTATGGACTCGGAGGCATGGATATATATCAAAGCAATATAGAAGGTAGGGATACGTTCAGCATCCCGGTTAATCTAGGGCCCGGCATAAACTCAGTGGATGATGACTTCGGAATGGTTATCAGGAATAACGGGGAGGGCCTTTTGGGATATTTTGCCTCCAACCGAAAAGGGGGCCAAGGAAGCGACGATGTATATGGGTTTAAGGTAGCGGAAAAACCGGGCATAAAGACAATTACCTTAAAAGGAGAAGTACTGAAGGCTATCGATGATTCTCAAAGCATTGACAATGCCGTGGTGCGTCTGCTGGATTCTGATGGAACGGTTTTGAAAGAAACCTTGTCAGATGAACAGGGCAGGTATCGCCTAGAAATCCCTTGGCGAGAGGAAATAGTGGTCGAGTCGACCAAAAATCGGTTTTCTACCTTTTCGCAAAAGTTGGGAACATCAGAAATTGAAGCCGCGGCGGCGGATGATTTTACGATAAACATCGCGTTGTACGATGATTTGGTAGAAGAAAAAGAGGGTCAAACTGTGATAAAGCTAAAAAAGTTCTTTTTTGGAAGGGGACGTAGTGCACTGGTTCCCGAAATTACAACCGAGTTGGATAAAGTGGTACAGTTTGTAAAAAGCTTCCCCGCAGCGCAATTGCGCATTGAGACCTATACCGATAGCCGAGGTGGCAGTAGTACCAATTTTAGGTTGACACAGGCCAGGTCTGATGTAATCAAAAAGTATTTGATAGAACAAGGAGTACCTGCTTCCAATATCCTTTATAGCGTGGGTTATGGCGAACAAAAAATCCTGAACAATTGTACCAATGGGGTATATTGCCTGGAAGTGTTGCACAAAAGGAACCAGAGATCACTCATAGTTGTGCTAAACAACAATCTTTTGTTCAAATAAAGGAACTCAGCGAACCAAAACCCAGCAATAGTACAAGGCGAAAATAGAAAGAAACACGATTCCCAAGTAAGTCAGGCCCTGTAAACCTCGTTTAGGTCTGTGTTTTTCGGGCATATCTTTGCCCAAAACGGTTTTTAGATTCATCCAGCCCAGAAGGGGAGCTATTACGAAAGATACGAAGGTCGCCAAAGCGACCAAGTTGCCCATATTGGCCCCGAACGCTATGATCACTACCCAATTGATCAAGGCCAGTAGAATGATACCCAGGCCGAATGCCTTCTTGTTCTTCAACCGTGGGTTGCTTGGGAAGAGCTTTTTCAAAACATCAATACTTACACGGCAAACGGCATCATGCGCTGTCATACAGGTGCTGAACATGGTAGCAAAGGCTGCGATGGCAATCAATACATAGGCCCATTTGCCAATATGTGTGGTGAACAGGGTAATGATTTGGTCTGCAAAGACCACCGCATTTCCACTTAGTTCCGTTCCTGTACCGTATAAGGTCAACCAACCGATAATCAAAAAGAAAACTGCCAAAACACCGGTCAATATATAGCCAATATTGAATTCCAGTAATGCCATCTTTAAAGAAGGCTTAACTTTTTTCAAGCTCTGGTTTTCAATGCTCCAGAGGCTTACCCATCCGGATGCTTCCACCGCCGTGGGCATCCATCCCATTAAACTTATCAGGAACAAAATACCAACCTCGTTAAAGATTTCAGGTGCTTTATAGTCTACAGACGGGGCAACAGGCCCCTTTTGGATTACCATGAATGTAGTGACCAAAAGGGCTATAAATAAAATACTGACTATTGCCTTTAATGAATCCTCTAAAAATTTATACTTGCCAATGATCAGCACTATGCTAATAAAAAGAAAAAGCCCAGCAGAAACCAGTCCTACATCCACACGGTTCAATTGAAAAAGGTTTGTGAACAAACCCGCAGTTACAATATATAGTGCCGCCAAAATGGTAAATGTCGATACCAAGGTGACAAAAGCATAGACCCACAAATAGTTTTTTCCCATATTGAGGTATCCTTGGATAAGACTTTTTTGGGTTACCGTGGTATAGCGGATGCCGAATTCGAAAAAAGGATACTTTAAAACATTGGCCAATACGATTGGGATGATCATCAACCAACCATACTGGGCCCCACCTTTGGTGGACAGGACCAAATGAGAGGTGCCAATGGCCATGGAGGCAAACAAAAGTCCGGGCCCCAAATACCGGAAAAGTCTTTTAAGTTTTGTCATGAAAGCTAAAAGTACATCTCACTAAAATAGTATATTTATAAGACAGCCTCAATCTTCAATTAACTTACACTCAAAATCAAGGTATGAAGTGGATTCGTAGACTTTTAAAAGCAGTATTGCTCCTTACCACACTTTTGGTCCTTGCCTTTTTCTTGGGGCCTGAGGTGGAAAAACCGGATTTGGATACCACTTTGCCTACGTTGCCCTCAGATTTTACAGAGTTACAGGAGATGGTGCAGAAAAAAGAAAAAAATAATCCCAATATTAAGGAAGATAATGAATCGCGCATTGTATGGTTTGATAGCATTCCTGCCAAGACTGCCTACAGCATCGTATATCTTCACGGTTGGTCCGCAAGTCAGGGCGAGGGCAGTCCGCTGCACTTGGAAATGGCCAAACGTTATGGGTGCAATCTGTATTTGCCCCGATTGGCCGGTCATGGTCTAAATGAGGATGAACCGATGCTGAATCTTACGGCAAACGATTTGGTCGCGTCGGCAAAAGAGGCCATTTCCGTGGGGAAACAACTGGGGGACCAAGTCATTTTGATGGCAACTTCCACCGGAGGCACCTTGGCGCTTCATTTGGCAGGGGGAGATACCGACCTAGGCGGGCTAATCCTGTATTCCCCCAACATTGAGATTTATGACCCCAATGCCAAGCTACTGGCGGGACCCTGGGGACAACAATTGGCAAAAATGGTAAAACAAGGAAATTATCACGAATTTGAGGCGAATGCCCAGAAACAAAAATATTGGACCTCCAAATACCGGGTGGAAGCGTAGACGCACTTACAAGCTTTGGTGGACCATACCATGAACCCCAAGACATTTGAAAAGGTGACCCAACCTGTTTTTATGGGGTATTTTTATAAAAACGATTCCATTCAGGATAAGGTGGTTTCCGTTCCCGCCATGCTACAGATGTTTGAGCAATTGGGCACACCAAGCGCCAAAAAGCGTAAAGTGGCCTTCCCCAATGTAGGAGACCATGTATTGGCTTCATCCATAACCTCCAAGGATTTGGAATCGGTCCGGGAAGCGACCTATGGGTTTATGGAAGATATTTTAGGACTAGAACCCAAAATATAAGGGCAAAACCTTAGGCCTTGCCCTTTACGGATTTATAGATTGGAAGGTTGTTCCATCTTTCTTTTAAACGTATACTGGTTTTATTCGATTTCTTCTGGAAATATCAAATCTGCCATACCTGAAATACTCAGTTCGTTACCGGTAATGTTAAAATTTTCATCTACCGTAAGGCTATACGAAAAGCGGACCTCCCTAGTTTCTTCGTCGAAAATGAAATTGGAAATTTCGAAATTTGATACCCCTTCAGAATTTGAGCTAAAAAAGTTGTCGATAACGAAATATTTATTGTCGTCTCCAATTACAGCATAGTTGTTAATATCTATCTCTGCATTATCTAGCTCCTGCTCCGCTTCCCCGAAATTATCAAAAATCAGAGCCATTTGTAGAGACCTTTCATTGTTGAACTCTGTTTCGGCTTCGGGTACGCTCCAAAAGCGTAGTGCAAGTACCGCGGTGGATGATTGGCCTACATCAAATATGAGATTACCTGCATTGGCAATCGTTCCATCCAAACGGGAAAACCGATAGGAAGTGGAGTCCTTAAAAGGCACATTGTCTGCGCGTACACCCTCTAAAACTGAGGTGATGTAACCAAACCGGGTCAACTCTTCAAAGCCTATCCCGTTTTCGCCATCGGTACCGTCCGCTCCGGGGTCTCCATTAAGTCCAGGGTCCCCGTCGAGTCCAGGGCTCCCATCCATCCCATCTTCCCCAGAACAGGAAGCTATTCCCAAACACAAAAGAAGCCCGACGATACAGCATACATAGTTTTTCATAATCTTTTGGATTTTAAAGTTTGGGAAAAGTAGGCAGTGCGGGGATTTTTTTTCCATCCTAATTGACGGATATACCATTTGGATCAATGGATCCCCAAATGCAATTGACGGGGACTTTTGCCTAATGAAAAATACACGCTACAACAAAGATGAAATCTTTTGGAGATTCTTTTGGGGAACGGTAGCTAAATGTATTATGGGTCAAAAATCCCTTCAAAAACCAAAAAAACGCCACGACGGGGTCGCGGCGTTCTGTTAAAAAGTATACTGATGGAAGGCAAATGTCTATTTGCCTTGCTGGCCTTCCTGTTCCAAATAGGTCTTCAAGCCTGCGAGACGTTTTCTCTGTAATTCGGCATAGGCCGTGCCCTTATATTTTTCAAAGGTCTTTTTGGACATTCCCTTGTACCAAACGGTTTCGGAAAGTTGTAAAGGGGTTCCCGGGCTTATTCTACGCTTTATGTAAACCATACCGGTATTGAGTTGGTATCTCACGGTATAGGATTCCTGGTCCACAATTTCCAGGATCTCCACTTCGAAAATCTTCCCATTTTCCACGATGACCTGGCAGTTCTGTCTTTTTTTCAGCGCTCCATCACAGCGCACGTCTACCACATTTTCGTCCCAAAGTTTAAAGTTGGAAAAATCCGTAAGGGCGTTCCAGATGTTCTCTTGGGAATCCGCTATCTCCACGGAATGTACAAATTGCTTTTTCCCAGGGATTTCTTGGCCCAAAAGCAAAACGGGCAAAAGTAAAAGAAGAAGGTGGTGCAGTTTTTTCATGATTTCTAGAATTTGTTGAAGTTTATCCTTTAGTTATGGAATAAAATTCGAAATCGTCCTTAGAAAAAACTGTGTCAATTGACACACTAACAAAATTTTAAGAGAATTTAGGCAGCGGCCAGTTTTCGCCGTATGCGGTGCAGGGTTTCTCGTGATGTACCTATGAATGAAGCGATTATCTGAACAGGAACCTCCCGTACCATGTCCGGGTGGGTCTGCAATAGATCTAAATAGCGTTGTTCTATGGACATGCTTGATTTTCTATTGGCCTCTATCACTTTGGCGGAAAGTAATTTTTCAGTGATGGTCTGAATAAAATTGCTCAGTTCCTTGTTTTGGGCCTTTATGGCGGAATATCCGGTCCGCCTTAATTCACAGTAGCGTACCTCACTCAGCGCAACGCATTGGTCCGGAGTGGGAATTTCGTTCACAAAACTATCCAAAATGGTCCAGCAGTAGTTGGGACTGACCACTTTTAGGGTGATGCGTTCCCCAAAATCATTATAGGAGTAGTAGTGGAGAAAACCTGTTTCAATAAAGTAAATGGAGTTTACCCTTTGGTGGGGCCGTATCAATACCTCGCCTTTCGGAATTTTCCGCTGAACGATGTGACCGAGCAGAAAATCCATATTGGCGTCGGAAATCTCACCAAACTCCCGAAAATAGTCGCGTAGCATTTCCATACCTTAAAGTTAACTTTTTAAAAGCAATTTTACAGGTCCGTGGAGAAACGAAATGGCTTAATATGCCATTTTTCATTGTTGTTAAATTCCCTTTTAAAGCCTAAAATTCTACTTCAGGTATGTTTTTTTTAGTGAAGAAGGTTTTCTTTTTTTATTTGTTCCGGAAGTCCATTGAAACATCCGTGAAATTGCACTGGAACGAAATCGGAAAGAACCGATGTAAGAAAACAGGGCAAATCAACAGGTTTTCGGTAAAAAGGTACCGATTGTAGTGTAATTTCCACATCACGTCATGTTTATACTTGACTTCGGGAAAGTATGGTTATATTATGGCGTGCAAGGGTGTTTGTTGGTAAATACATGCCTATGGCGCTAAAAACGATTGACAAAACTGCTATGATCTTGGAACTATTTGGTAAATCTGAATGGAATGCCATTCTTACCAAAATTGAAAATTATGATTGTTATCACACGTATGAATATCACAATATCAGTAAAAATCCGGAGGAAACCCCCCTGCTTTTAGTATATGAATCGCCAGGGGCTACCGTAGCCCTTCCTTTGCTCTTAAGATGCATTCAGGGTACCGATTTTTTCGATTGTACCTCTGTTTATGGGTATTCTGGGCCTATTTATAGCAAGGGTACCTCTCTGAAAGATTTACACCAGTTTCAGCGTGGTTTGGAGAAATATCTAAAGAAAAAAGGAATCGTAAGTGTCTTTTCCCGACTGAACCCATTTATTGAAGGTCAGGACAGAGCGATAGACGGGTTAGGACAAATTGAAGAATTGGGCCCTATTGTGAATATTGATCTAAAACAAGAAGAAGCTTACCAAAGACAACTTTTTTCCAAGACGACCAAAAGGTATTTGAACCGGGCAAGAAGATTGCTCTATGTTGAAAAATCCAATCTATTTGAAGATTTGGAAACATTTATCGCCCTGTATTATGAAAACATGAAACGTGTACGGGCCAAGGATATTTATTTTTTTGACCGTGACTATTTTTCACGTATTGTAGATTCCAAGGATTTTAAAACTGAAGTTTACTCGGCCAGGTTAAAGGACACGGACCAGATGGTTTCCGCCATAATGATCTTTAAGTCTAAAAAAGGGGTACATTACCACATTTCAGGAACAAAAAGTGAGTATTTGTACCTTTCCCCCATGCGATTGTTAATAGATAATGTCCGGTTGTCCGTAGCAGGATCGGATTTGGGCTTTTTCAATTTGGGAGGCGGTATTGGAAGCAAAAAGGACAATTTGTTTTACTTCAAAAGTTCTTTCTCAAAGGATTATAACAAGTTCAAGGTCTGGAAATACGTTGTAGATAGGGAAAAGTATAAATTACTTGCGGGAAAATCCGGAAAAACAGTGGAAGGCTTCTTTCCAGCGTACCGGAATTGAGCAAAAGATATCCATTCAGGATTTAGTTTTGGCGATAGCGTCCTGCAATTGTGAAACCGTGGTCCGATGTTCAAAGACCTCGAATTTTAAAATTAAAATAAAAAATTGGGGAAGGGGAGGGGGG
>NZ_CAKZYF010000077.1 GCF_937884665.1 uncultured Allomuricauda sp.
ATTCCGGACTCCACTCCCGGGTGCCCGGTAATGGAATTATATTCCAAGTCTTGCCAAAATCCTTACTTACTTTTATCATATCCACCTCAGCATCAAAGCGATTGCCAGAAGCGGACATTGGGCTTATCCTTGCGGCCAACAAACCGTTTGGACCAGCAGTGAAATGGCTTGAGCCCCCTAAGTCATGAATTTTAGGGCGTTTTTGCCAAGAAACGCCATTATCTTCGCTTACCCGATAATGCACTCCGTTTCCGTCATTCCAAACAATATGGACAGACTTATCGGATGCTAAAGTCACCCAAGGACGGTCGTCAAAATCGTTTTGGGAAATAAAGTTCCATTTCCAATCTTCCCCACCGTTATCGCTTTGTCCTAAGGCAATGTGGATTCCCTTCATGGAACTCCAGTCAAAATTGGAAGTATCTTCGGGTACTTTGGTAAATTTCATGGTTAGGAAATAAATCTTCCCTGTATCGTCGACCACCAAATCCACATCGGAGTTTCCGTCGGCTCCATCAGCGACCGTACCTACATCCAACATTTGCCATGTTTTTCCTGAATCAGTACTCTTCCATAACTGTGGCGATGTACTTCCATTACGGTATCCAGTGACGTATAAATCACCATTGGGCGCTTCTACCACCATGGGTTCGCGCGCCAAATCACCTGATACTTTTATTTTTTCAGTTACCACTAACGTCTTTTCATTTTGGGCAGATACAGAATTGGTTGCTACTAAAAGTAAAAGGAATAGGGGTGGTAATTGCTTTATAGTCATCTGTTTAGGTTTTGCTTTAAGGTACAATAATTAAGCCTTAAAAACACACAAATCTCTCCCAGACGTAGGTCCGGAATCTACTCATCATGATTCCTATAAAAGAGCTACTCAGAAAGAATTAGTTTGTTAAGCTTTAGGCAAGAACACTTCTGCCATCATGCAACGGGCAGATCCGCCACCACAGGTTTCAATGGTATCCAAAGGACTGTGCAAAATGGGACAGTGTTTCTCAATAGCGTCAATTTGGTCTTGCCGCAGACTTTTAAACGCTGCAGAACTCATTACCATAAATCGCTTGTCATCAGCCCCCAATACCTGCAGCATATTCCCAGCGAATTGATACATCTGCGCTTCCCTTATCTCCAAAACTTCCCACCCATCGTTTATGATGTGTTCCACGACCATCTTCCGTTCTTTTTTGTCATCGACGGTGTCCAAACAAATCACGACAAAGGTTTCGGCCATGGCCATCATTACGTTGGTATGGTAAATAGGTTTTCTCAAACCTTCTACGGTCTGATTTGCGGTAAAAATCACGGGGAAGCAATCAAAATCTTCGCAGAACTCTATAAATAATTCTTCATGGGCTCTTTCGGATAAGGCGCAATACGCTTTTTGATTGACCCTATCTTTTAGAATACTTCCTGTGCCCTCCAAAAAAACACCTTCCACCTCAGCCGAGGTATAATCCATAACATTGGAAATTTCGAACCCTTTGTTTTCCAAAATATCGAAAATATCTTCCCGGCGCTCTTGACGCCTGTTTTCTGCGAACATGGGATATACGCAAACCGTACCACTGTAGTGGAATGAAACCCAGTTATTTGGAAAAATCGAGTCCGGAGTATCCGGCACCTTGGTATCCTCCACAACGATTACGTTTACACCATTGGCTTCGAGTTTCTGAACAAAGGCATCAAATTCTTGTTGCGCCTTTCGATTTACTTCTTCCTGAAGCATCTCAGGTTGCTCTTGAAAATAGTTATTTACCGCGGTCTGCTCGTTCATTCGAAAGTTGACCGGCCGAATCATTAATATGGTGTTGGTAATTTGCATAGGTTTGGGAAAAAATCCCCCAAATGTAGCGAATCGCGCATTCATTTTGTAACAAAAAAATGCCCTGTTTATCTTTAATTTCAAATGGCGCTAATGTTCGGAAATTATCTGGGAAAATATAATGATTTGCTTCTCTTTCTGATATTGATTCCGATAATCAATACCATAAATTATCATCTTACCTATAGCACTATTCGATGGGATTGGTATACCTACACGACGTACTTCATTGACTTGGCACAGGGCTACATGGCTTGGTGGTTCGGGCGTATGGCTATTGTCTGGTTGGATAAAAAAATTCCCTATGAAAGAGCCTTTACCGAAAGGATTTTCGTTCAAATTCTGCTAACCAATATCGTGATACAAGGCTACCTCATCATGGTCACCGAATTGGTCAACTATTTTTTTGGGGATGGCCCGCTCCCGGTGAATTTCTACACCTATAATCTGTTTATTTTCTTCATTTGGATTTTGGTTATTAACGGCATCTATATTGGGTATTATTTCCACAGCAAATGGTATAGCGAACTGTCACAGCGAGAATCGGATAAAAAATTGAGGTCCAGCGGATTTAAAGTACAGCTCGGAAAGCGTGCAAAACATATCCTTTTTGAAGAAATTGCCGGCTATTACGTGGATGACAAAACTTCGTATATGTTGACCAATACCATGCAACGATTCGACATCGATAGCTCCCTGCACAAAATAGCACCGATGCTTCCCAAAGAGC
>NZ_CAKZYF010000078.1 GCF_937884665.1 uncultured Allomuricauda sp.
GGTCATTTTATTTGGGGTTAGGTTGATTGTTTTTTGGCAAGGCTTCGGTCCGCTTGCAGGGTAATAGGGTTAAGGGTTATGGTTTTTTGCCAAGGCTTCGGACTTAAAACCGTATCCCGTGCTTGCCATGGTGCTGTGGGAAATCTTGATAGGTTGGATTTCTCAGTTGCGTTGCTTCTTCGAAATGGCGTTCGTGGTCTAGGTGAGAAAACTGGATATTGGATAGGGAGCGACTTCCCGGTTGCCGCTCGTCCGACGCCAGTATTCCTTTCTGGATTCGTTAAAATGTAAAAGCCGAAAAGGCTCTGGCGACCGCTGTGCTTTGAAATGGTGTGTGTTGGTTTTTTGTTTTTTACTCTCTCTTTGCTACGTATTCCCTTTCAACAAGACTTTTACATCGCGAAACCTACACTTTTACCACTTCATTTTCAACGATTACAAAAACTTCATCTTTTTCTTGGGGTTGAAGGACATGGGTTCCCGTGAATTCCCCAAAAGCGGGCAGAATCAGTTGGCCATCGGATTTAAAGAAGCAGGGCAATTTGAGTTTTTGTCGCCCAAAGCCCTGAAGACGCACTGCAGGATGGATATGTCCACAGAAGTTGAAGAGACCCTTGCGTTTTTCAGGATGGTGCGTCAACAGAAATTGGTCCAAGACCAATTCCGGAAAAATAGGAATGCCCAGTTCTTCAAATTTATGTGGGGCAATGATATCGTGATTCCCGGCGATCAGGATGATTTCAGCTGGGGTCTTGGCCACCCAATTTTCGAAAAGGGCCCATTCTTTATTTAAAGAGGAATGGAACAAGTCGCCCAGGAAAATGATTTGGAAGGGATTGAAATGCGTAACTATTTCATCCAACAACAGATAGTTTTTATGTACTGCTTTTTGGGGAACTGCAGCGCCAAATTTCCGAAAGTGGGCCACTTTGCCCAAGTGCACATCGCTGATGAGCAGGAGGGATTTTTCTTTCCAAAAGATTCCACCCAAAGGGTGAAGAATAAATTTTTTTTTAATTATTTGAGTTATCCTGGTCATTGGCAAACCTGTTTCCAAAGTATAATATTGTTAATGAAAGCAATAGACAGGGAAATAATCCTTTGCCAAAACCAAGAATAAAACCATGCATCGTGGTGATAATTATAAAATAGGCTACGTACCCAAAACCAAATTTGATAGTTCGCTCAAGTCCGCTCATACCCGGTGTTTTAAAAACAATATAAATATGTAGAAAAAAACTAAGTAAAAATGCGGCGAAAATAGTATTTGGGTTTGCTTTTGAATCCAATGTTAAAAAACCAAATATCCCCATCAAAATAGCATTTAGAGCTATTAAGAAAAAACCATCGGCCAAAGTTTCCGCCCAACTTCTTACGTTTTTATTGGGAATAAGTTCAGATGAATCTATTTCGAGTGCTTCGCATAACATAACAAGTGTTTTAGGTCTAGGCGTATTTATGCCATTTTCAATTCTTTGTATTGTTCTAAGGCTTAATTTGGATTTTTCTGCTAAGTCCTCCTGGGTGAGTCCCTTATCAGTTCTTATTTTATTGATTTTTTCAGCTATCCAAGACATATTTAAGGTCTTTTGGTTCAATCAATGTAAATAATTTAGCTGTAAAATAATAGGTTGAAAAGTTGATTTTTGAACGACAATTTATTTGTCGTTTTGTTGTCGGGAAAAAGTTTGAGAGCATTACTTCATCAAAATCTTGGTCACCCGCTTAATG
>NZ_CAKZYF010000079.1 GCF_937884665.1 uncultured Allomuricauda sp.
ATATTGCTGAATTTCCCAGAAAGTTCATAGTAGTCATTCTTAAGGAAAGTAGTCAATAAGCTGCGAAGCTTTGGAAGTACCAATTTGCTGCAATTCTTTGTGTGGCGTATCGAAAAATGGATATCGGCCTTGGCAATATGAAGCCCGTTACTACAGACTTCACGATAGAAACCAAAATGCCCTGAAGTCCTTTCGCGGCCATCGTAGCTATTGACAAACCGGAGCAATGGCAATATCTTGTCCTGGCCTTGGTGTACGGTAAGGGATTCCGTGTCTGTAATGATAAAGTCAACTACGAAGCTCCGGTCATCACGGTTTATGCTTTGCCGTTCATAATTGAGCCCTTCCCGTTTCAGCATCGATTCTGCCTTACCGAAAAAATCCTGGTTCGTTAGGTGGCCATAATTTTCAGATACCACGTTGACGATTTTACCATTTGAAATGTCTGCCGTTTCCAGGCCCTTTCGATTGGGCATTCCAGTAAGCAAATTAAACCTTTTGATTGCCGTGTTGACGTAAACGTCATCTTTTCTGAGATTGTCTAAGTACATAATACATGATTTAAAAGTTAAACACTAATTTTTCTCAGGGGCCATACACGGCCACAAGGTTCACAAAGCCATTGCCAAAAGGGAAATGGTGTGTGGTTCTGTGGTCGTCACTTTGCTAGTGGAAAAATGGGTGGTCCGGTGGATGGTGTTCAATGGGAAGGGGAACAACAATTGCATTCTTTCGGATCCCCGTGCGGATCCGCGACCGTTTGGGTAGAGCGGGGCGGGAGTGGTCCCACGTAAGGGACTGGAGAAAGAATTGCTATTGTGCGCGGTTACGAGGGTGTTGGCAATTTAAAAGGTGAAGGCGCTCCGGATGCGAACCGGGATCCGGATCGCCCGGAGGAGCTGGAGCCTGCATAAATTTTCAACTCCCACAGGAACTTGGGGATATGCATTAGGGATAGTACATAAATCCATTCTAAGGGGTTATGTAGCCCATTTGGAATGAGGAAGCGACCAAGAAGCTACTACAAGCCCTAAAATGGCTTAAAACGGCTTAAAATGATTGGAGGTATAGCCCGATCAATGCCCTATCAATACTTTATGGATTTCAGCACCAAGGTTTCAATCTGTTTTATTTCTTTGATTTGTCAGTCCACCTATTGATTCACCCCCATACAAGGGCTCGGGCATACCATTAAAGTGGTTCATAAAGAAAACTCTAAGGCACCTCAAAAAGGAGATGTGATGATCTTTATATACTCTTCCAGCTTGAGAGGTAGGGAACTTCTCCAGGAGTTCAGATAATTGAAGCGTCTCTATCCGTTGTTTGCCCAGGGTCTCATATGTCATCAATACGCTTATTGTTTCAAGGGCCGAAAGGTTATGTGTGCCTTGGGCCTGTTGGAAAAGTTTTTCCATATGCTGAAATTTTAGGGATAAGGACTGTTGGAGGGGTAGCTCAGTCCATGTGCCATACATGAACAATATGCAACTGTCAGTATGGGTCAAAGCCAATATAGCGAAAAAATATTGCGCCTTTTATGGCTAAAAGAAGCGATTGAGGATAAAAACGACAAAGACTATATAAAAACCCCAGTTTTTTTGAGGTAAAAATCAGATTTCATTGTGGTAAAACCTTAGTTTTATAATGGTTTTGTTTTTTTGCTAATATGCTAAATATCAGTATATTGTGTATTGACATCTCAAAGTATAGGGTTCACAACAAAACCCTAGAAAAGAGCAATTTAGCACTAGGTAAATTGGTTATAGTGGTTTAATCTAAAAATTAAACCATAATGAGGAAAGCGATTTTATTTCGTGCAGTTCTAGTTTTGTTCACAGCTTTGTTTGCGGTGTCTTGTTCTGACGATTTTGAAGAATCAGTAGAATTAAATGAGGATATCAACGCGATTAAAAAAGAACATATCGAAAACGAGGATACCTGATTATGGTATCGCAATATTCGTGATTTTGGCAACGGCATTGCCATACCTTCACGAATTTTTAATAGGGGACGATGGCCTTTTGTTGCCGTGGGTCCCTTTTGAGGAAAGGAGGGTCTTCAACTATTCAAAGGTGGGGACCTTCCTTTTTTATCTACTTATTCAGGTGTACGCCCTTATCGGCCTTGTCTTTTGGAAACACCACTTGGTTGGGAAAAGGCACGGAAAATATCTCTGGGTTCCCATTCTGTCAGCTATTTACCATTTGATTATCCTTTTTTGTTCCGCCAGGGGAACCGCTTGGAACGAACCGACTGTAAAGTTTATCGGAATCTGTACCGTCTTGCTTGGTATCATGGTCTGGGATTATTACAGCGAAGCGGCCTACAGGCAAAGGAACAAAAGGGCCTTTAGGACCTTCGGGGGGCCAAAAACCAAAATTATAGGCCCAAAAGAAATAACATGGTGGGTTGGGGTGTTGTCACTATCGTGCATGTTGTTCGTACATGATTTTGTGACCTCACGAATCGGAGGTGGCACGCTTGAATGGTTGCCGGATTTTGGAATTGTTAAGGCACTTACCGAAACAAGCACGGTTGATGGAGAAGCTGTGGAAAGGATATGGGATTTCAAAAGTTATCGAATCCTTTTGTACACGTTCATGGTGCAGGTTTATGTTTTTGTCTGTTGGCTCTGTGCACACATGAGTGGGAAGGGGAGACCGTATCGTCCTTTTTTTATTGTGCCCCTGGCCCTCGGCATCTTTCAAATACTTTTAATAGTCGTAAAAAGCTCGGGGGGCAGCCTTAACAATCCAGACGTCAAATTATGGATAACCCTGGGATGTGCTTTATTGGCCGCTACCATTTTCCTGTACAAATACAGACACTTAGTAATAAATTCTCCCAAACAGATATAAATGAAACCTAAATCATAAAAAATGGCAAAAAAGCTTGAAAAAAAAGGCGATACAAAAATAGAATACAATAGGTACAAATTACCCGTACGTGTTTCCTTAAACGGTGAAATAGTGGCGTACCATGCACACAATGACCTTGAAGAGTTCAGTTCTTTAAGTGATTCCGAATACGAAAAATGGATTTCTGAAATAGGTAAGGAGCTCGGCGGCAAGGCCATTGAGCTCTATCGAAATATGATGGGCAGCACCGACTATGAAATCAACAAGGATGCCCTGGTCAAGTTATATCAAGGGTATTATGTGGGCCAAGCACCGCATTGCGCCCTTCAGTTTATAATGGACTGGCAGGGGTACCATCGCAAATATCTCAACAAGTTCGAAAGGGAAACCATGTACCTGGAGGCCGTTGATATTCTGGTCAAAGAAATAGAAGCGGGAAATATTCCAAAATAGTCCTACAGGGTATAGACAGAGCAATCCAGCGTAATACGCTCGTCATGGACCAGTCCAACTATGCCTGGACGATTACTGTTTACGCCCCTGGAAAAAAGGTCTTTGCCAATGGGTTGTGCTGTCAAGGCCAGTTCCTCCAGCCCATTGAGGACCAATCTTTCCACATCAGCCTGCTCCGGGTCGTTTGTCGTCCCGGCAAATGAGGTGCGATTTTGCTTGATTGACGAGACAAAATACAATTCATTAAAATTTTATCTTTATCCACATGTATAGAGAAAAACTAAAATTCATAGACCTATTTTGTGGAATAGGTGGATTCAGAGTTGCATTTGAACAAGCTTGTGCGGAAAATGATATTTACCCGGAATGTGTTTTCTCATCTGATATCGACAAATATGCCCAAGATATATATGAAGAAAATTTTGGGGAGAGACCGTCGGGAGATATCACTAAAATTGATGAAAACGATATTCCCGAACATGATATTTTATTTGCTGGGTTTCCCTGTCAACCGTTCAGCATAATTGGTCAAATGAAAGGGCTCAATGATACTAGGGGAACACTTTTCTTTGACATTGCGCGAATACTGAAAGAGAAGAAACCAAAGGCTTTCATTTTAGAAAATGTCAAACAACTTGTCGGACATGATAATGGAAACACCTTAAAAGTGATCGTAAGGTCTCTTCAAGATTTGGGTTATCATGTTCAGTACAGTGTTTTGAACGCCCTTGACTTTGGTCTGCCGCAGAAACGTGAACGAGTGGTGATCGTAGGGCACAAGGAACCAATTCTATTTACTTTTCCCAGTCCTGAAAAGCCATACAAGCCCTTGACCGAAATTTTAGAGGATAATGTTGGCAGTAAGTATTATGCTTCTGATTACATTAGGAACAAGCGCATGGAAAAGCATACTTCATCGTATTATCCATCAATTTGGCATGAAAATAAATCAGGAAACATATGTTCATATCCTTATTCCTGCGCATTAAGGTCTGGAGCCTCTCACAACTATCTTCTTGTCAATGGGGAAAGGAGATTGACTCCAAGGGAGATGTTTCGCCTTCAAGGATTTCCAGATTGGTACAAAATCGTGGTCAGTGATGCACAGGCAAAAAAACAGGCTGGAAATGCAGTTCCCGTAAATATGGTAAAAGCCGTCTGCCTAAAGCTATTGCCATATGTTGCAAGTTCAATTGACCAAACATTGGTTTTGAGAGGGTACGACTTGAAATTCAACGCTAGCTAATGTCAAAAGGAAAATCACCGCGATTAAGGACCGTCAACAAATCCGTTTCAGCCTACCCTCTTAATCATTTCAATTCAGATTTTCCGTATATCCTTGGACAGGAAATCGTTTATCTTCTTGCTAGCAAGGGTCGAGCAGACCTTCAAGGAAACGAGTGGGAACAAATTTTTGCTTTATGTATCGGGGCAGATTGGAAACCATCGAATGTAGGTCTAGATGATGTGGTGTTGGGAAATACTGCTTGGGGAGCAAAGACCGTTAAATCAGGGATTAAAAACTTCAAAGAATTAAAACAGGTTCGATTGATTTCAGGAAGAAATTCCCCTGTATATTCTTATGGGGGCACGATAGACACATCGGCCGACCCAAACGAAATCGGAGAGCAGGTTTTAGAAATATGGAATGAAAGGGTCTCTGCCATAAGGGAGAAATATAAACACTTAAGAACTGTTGTACTTGTGAAATCAGACGACCTTTCCCAAGTAGCAGTGTTCGAGTTTGACACCATTCGTTATGACTCTGAACTTTTTGATTTTGAATGGAACAAAAGGGGAAACCTAGAAGGCTTTGTAAAAGGAACCAGTAATAAACAATTCGTTTGGCAGCCTCACGGGTCACAATTTACAATCATTGAAAAAGTACCCAAAGAAACTCTGATTCTGAGAATAAGACAACCCGAAACCCTCGATAAAGCCAGGATTTTGGAAGCAATAGGTTTCGATAAATCTTGGGTTACGATAGAACGAAAATAAAACCGGAGGTAATTGATTAGAAGGTTCCGTTAGCACTAACTGACGGAATCAGCCCTGCATACGTCCATGGCCAATAATTGTATCAAAATCAGAGCTTAAAAACCATGTTCTATGCGCTTCATTGATTGGACGAGCTTGGGTTTTGGAAACTTTCATGGTTCTCCTCCAGGTCCCATCCCGACAATGGAACATTGTCGTAGCCATTTACGGTCATAATGGAACAGGAGAGCATCGGATACCGGTAGCACAGGTGTATGCCGTCCAATTTGCTCTCGAGATAAAATTCACGCAGAAGGATGGGTTTGTTCTCCACAAGGTTCAGAAGTTCCAATTGTCTGTAATATTCATACGGCCCTATTTCCTTCAACAAGGAAAAAATCACATTTTTGCTTGCCTCGTTCTTGATTCGATAAACGGACTTATATCTGTATGAGATCGTCAAAATTAAATGGGAAAAATCCTAAAATTAGGAATTATTCCAATATTATGGAAGTGGTTACAGATGCTTTTCTAAAACTTGAAAAACACCTTCTATCCATATTCCGTATCCCGTTGCCCAATGACCTCATGGCTGTATAAAGCGACAACTTTGCTCGGGGATACTGAAATCATAGGTGTTGATAGATTTCGAATCAACTGTGACTTTAAGAAAGTAGGGTTAATTGCGTTTCTTGAGGGTGGAGAATTCCTGCTTCGCATTATACCCGTAGACGGTTATCGTTTTATCCGATATTTCAGATATTGGTATAACGCGAAATCTTTTCCCTTTCAAATAAAACGATAGAAAAAAGAATTCTTTGAAGTTCTCAAGTTTCAATCCATCACCGAGAATATCGTTGTTGGTAATTTGTGGTATGCTGTCAATAGGAATGTTATCCTTAAATTCAAGTATGTTATGAAAGCCGTTTATTACTCCTTCGTATGTACTGTAGGTAACTCTATCCAATACTGTTTTGTTTGAAATCTTTGTGGGTATCAAACGAACATGAATATCCTCAAACGTTGTTAATTCCTCATCTTGATTTCTGAATGTCAATTTCTTCAGTAATAGATTTCGGTTTAAGGCAACAAATTCAGGTCGGGCCATGTTTCTTCTCACGTATCCTTCCTTTTCCAAAATTGGTGCGACCTCTATCGTTTTATCAAAGTCGTTGAAGAAAATCGAATCCTTGGTTACCCTTAGAATCTCGACTTCAGAATAGTGGTATACATAGGTGTTTTCTGGCCTAATGGTGTCTATCCTTAACCAGTAAATACCACGAATTTCTTGTGTATTGGGAAAATCCATCATTATAACAACCAAAAATTTGTTAATCGACCATTCGGGCAACAAACTCCCCTTCATTTTCCGGAATACCAAATATGGTAAAAGAGGTATCCTCAATTTTCTTTATGGGGAAGGCATAGGTACGGTATCCCATAGCATAAAAACATAGGAAATAGGTTTGTTTTACTTTTTCCACAACCACCCTGTCAGCAGCAATAGGCGGCTTGTCGATAATAATCACTTCTTCCTCTGTCGTGTTTTCTCCCAAGGTGAAGACCATTATTTGGTTTCCAATTACAATTTCAAAACTGGATTTTTTCAAATCGGGACAACCGCTTTCTGGACATATCGTATCCTCAAGGCGAAAGAATTTTGATGTGGGCGAGTCATCTTCGTTAACCCTGTCGTCATAAATTTCAAAAATGTTGTGGTCCAATACCCTATAATTAATTGAAAGGGAATCATTTAATATCATTTTTCTGTCCCTTATCTCAATTTCGGCCCTAGAGTATTCCTTGTCAAAATCATGTGCAATCAAGGAGCTTTGGTTTATTTCAACAATGTTTATGCTCGGGTACGATATTGAATTGGGAATCTGTTCTTGGAGCCAGGTCCCTATAATTTCTTGGGCTTTCAGTTCTTGGTTCATCATGGACAGGACCAAGACCATGGTTATGACGTGGCATCTCATATTATGGATGTTTCCGTTCCGAAATTCTGTACTCTTTGTTTAACATTAAGTCATAATTTTCGTTCAAACAAGTGATAGCTTTGTACAAAACCTTACTTTAAGGTAGCAGCCACATTATTACATAGCGGTAAAACTAATCCGCATTGGAAATTTTAGTAAAACCTTTTAATGAACCTTTTTGACAACAATGGTTAATCCAACCAAGCTAATTTATCCTCTTAAGTTGTGATGAGTCATTTTCTTTTGAAAAACCATAGATTACAAATCCATCGTTGTTGAACTCAGATATCGGAATAATCGATGAAATTTCATCATCAAGATAAAAGCTTAGAAAATAAAAATCCTTTATCCGCTCTATCATTATCTTTTCTCCCAAAACTCCTCTTTCGCTTAAATAAGGGATTTGTGAAAATGGCAGGGGTTCGTTAAAGCTCAGCTCATACTCACGTCCGTTCAGTGACAATATGTATCTGCCATTTATAATTTTGGAAGAATCAAAATCTGCTGGAATTCTAGTTGGTTTAAGGCGAACAAATATTTGTTCAAATATCACCTTCTCTTTTGTATCGTAGTTAGATGCTCTGCATTTAACTACCAGTATATTTGGCCCGTACCATTCAAACCCAGCTCCGGTTGATTTCGGTTTTATGCCAAAATACTCATCCATGGAACCCTCAAATTCTTCATAAATCGAGTTAAATTCAAATGAGGTAATTTTTTGATTCTCTACCTTGAGTATATTCAATCTAGGAAACAACATTACATCATGCGCAAGGTCCAATCGCATCCATGTTCCTCCGAATTCTTGTGAGTACGAATCCATTACATTCATAATTCCCAAGTAAAAGATTAAAACAAAATTTATGTAAGTCTTGTTCACCAAAACGGTAAATAACAAAAATGTGCTACCCAAACTTACAAAGAAGGTAACACAATTAAGTGGATAAATAATACCTAAAAGCAATACACCGCGTCTGAGGTTTTGACTACAGGTTTACATGCTGACTGAGAAAAACTAGCTCTTCTATCCCTTGATTTAAGTGCTTCATTGAATTTTTCGGTAACCAGCTTTCTTAGGTTCATTAAACGTGTGTCACTGTCTTGTATTTCTTTATATACTTCCCTAAGTGCCCTCCTCCATGCAAGGTTGACCTTTGTTGTTGCCTCTGTCTTGCTTATTGTACTACCATTTGAAGTTCGTTTTGGCATGGTAATACACGATATTGGAATCCTCGCGGGAATTAGCTCATATTCATCAAGTGGTGTTTCTCGGCCATACAAACTTATTCCTATATTTCTGACATTGACGGTCCAAGATGTACCTACAGTGGACCAATCGTACTCACCACAAAGCCGATAGGCTATGCCCTGTTCGACACCTGAAGCGAACATGCTCCGTTCCAAAAC
>NZ_CAKZYF010000080.1 GCF_937884665.1 uncultured Allomuricauda sp.
TAAAGGAGGTTGATAACAATACTCCTGAAGATTCTCCTTTGTCCAAAGAACTCATCGAAGTCAGTGACATAATCGAACAATATGAAGAAATCCATTTCCCCATGGGATTACCTACCCTACAGGAAATGATTGAACTTCGTATGTTTGAGATGGGTTTAAAAAGGAAAGATTTAGCAGCTCTGTTAAATACTAGTGCATCCAGAATCAGTGATTATTTGAATGGAAAGCGGGAAATCACCTTAAAAGTAGCCAAAGCTTTGCACCAAAAACTGAAAATAGACAGCGATATTATTTAACAATAGGGGCCTAATGGAAAACAAAATAGTACTAAAAGAAAACAAAGGTTTTCACCTATTTTCCACCTCAAACGCCCCTACCCCTTTGTTTATGGGAATTGTAAAATATTGCATCGGGAAATGAAAAAAGTGGCGAATCTGATTCCTGAATTGGATATGGGACAAATCGAAGAACCACAATCAGCTTTAGTTTTCAAATTAGTCTCTAAAAGGTCTATCATCAGAAACGTAAACACTAAAGCCACACGTTATCTTCGAGGCATCTGCATAGAAAACCGGAAAACTGCTTTCTTCAACTAGCATCAAACTATTTCCTCAATAAAGTTAGTTCCATAAATATTCTACTTATGTATGTGATGCAACAACATCTTAAAATAAAGGCATTTTTTTTCTTGAGCGTTCTCAGTATGTTACTGTTTCATCAAGCAGTGCCACATTGGCATCATAAACATCAAGAAGAACTTCATGACCATGATGTTGTGCATCACCACCATTATGATAATCACCATAATGAACATCACCATCACAGTCAACCCGAACCTGATGATTCTAAAAAAGGGTTTTTAGACTGGTTTTTAGAAATGCACACGCATACCAATACGACCACGGAGGTATTGGTTCTGAAGCAATCAACGGTCGAGAAAATTACCATTGAAAAAGAATCGGTCACAGCAATATTCTCCAGCATCGTAAATCTTGTGTTTTTTGAAAAGGATACCTCAAGTAAAAAATGGTACAACCCTCCAGACAAGCTTAAAAACACATATTATCACCACTGTACACTGCGTGGTCCACCATCTTTAGGTTAATCAATGATGCAGGTGATTAGTAATTTTTTCACCTGATCTTATCTCTTTATTGATAAACCTAAAAAAATCATTATGAACATAAAATTAGCATGCACCCTAGGTGCATGCCTGTTGGAATGCAACGTATTTTCCCAATACGCCGGTGTGGAGGAAATACTTGTCCAAATCGAACAGAACAACATAGAGCTTAAGGCCTTTCAATCCTATATAGATGGGCAAAAGCTTCAAAATAAAAGTGGCAATAACTTGCCGAATCCAGAACTTATCGGTTATTATCTACCATTCGGGGAACACCAATCTGGGGACTATACCGAGTTCGAGATTTCACAATCCTTTGAGTTTCCTTCGGTGTATGGAGCCCGTAATAAATTGATTTCGTTGAAAGCCGAACAACTTCAAACCGTTTTTACCAAAAAACGGCAGGAAGTTTTGATAAAGGCCAAAGCAGGCTTAATCAATCTTGCTGTTCTTCAAAAACAAGAGGAAATTGAAGCAAAAAGAAAGCAACAAAGCCTCCAGGTTTTTGAACAGGTGCAGGAATTGTACCAAAAAGATCAAGTTGGCATTCTAGACCTTAACAAGGCCAAGGTGGCTTGGATGCAAGAAAAATTTGTATTGGAACGGTTAGAAACTGAAATCCAAAATCAAATAAGGGCCTTGCAGACCTTTAATGGTGGTTCGCCTCTGGATTTAAGTAATTTTCAATTGCCCGTCCCAGTTCAGGTCCAAACTTTGGAAATCCTTTGGGATGAAAAATTAGCAAAAGATCCCAATCTTTTGGAAATAAGGGCCAGCGAGGCTTCAGCAGGCCAAAATGTAACTCTTGAAAAAAACAAAGCGTTGCCCAATCTAGCATTAGGCTATAATTACCAAGGCGTGAGCGATAATACTTTTTCAGGCATTTATGGCGGACTGTCAATTCCTTTATGGAACAGCAAAAACAAGGTGAAAGCAGCAAAAGCCAATTACGAATATCTGCAATCCAGTACCAAGGTTGAACAACAATTGCTGTATACCCAATTTCAAGAAGAATACTATCAGTACCAATTGTTGTTCGATGAATATTCTGAATATCAGAAAACCATGGAAAACCTAAATAGCGAAGATTTACTTTTTAAGGCCTACAGCTTGGGTGAATATTCATTTTTGGACTACTACATGGAAATGCAGTTTTATCGGGATGCCACCGATAAAATGCTCCAAATGGAAAAACAATTACAGCTTTTACAAGCGCAGTTACTAATACATCGGTTATAATCATTAAAAACAAGGAAGATGAGAAAAGTATCAAAAATCGCTATGCTATCGTCAGTAACCGTAATGTTGGCTTTTACAGCCTGTCGGGAAACCAAAAAAGAAGGATATGGACATCCGCATAAAGAACATGGACATTCCCATGATAAAGGTACAGACCATGCACACGAACATGAAGAAGTAAACCAAGAAGAATTTAAAGTGGAGAAGGATTCTGCTACAAAAGAAGCGCATACCCATACATACGATAACGGAGAAAAACACCATAACCACTAAACAAAAGCAGTAATGAAAGCGTATGTAATAATTGTGCTTGCCTTTATGGCAATAGCTTGTAAACAAAATTAGGAAGAAGGTCATGCCCACAATCCTGATGGAAGCCATGTCGAAGATAAAGTCCCGCGCTTAGACCATACTGTTTGGACGGACAAAACCGAATTGTTTGTTGAATTTCCCGTGTTGGTCGTTGGAAGACTCAGCAAATTTGCAGTACACTTTACCATAATGGACAAACACCAGCCTATTCATGAAGGTTCGGTGACAGTGAGCTTGATAGATGGGGACACAGGCATTCGAACCAAAGTGGATGCACCATCGTCTCCCGGGATTTTTTCACCTGTTCTCCAACCTAAAAATACCGGTACTCAACAATTGGTATTCGATATTACCACTCCACAGTACACGGATAAAATTGTAATAGACAATGTGATGGTTTATGCCAGTATGGAAGCGGCCAAAAATGCAGTGGGCAGTGCCAGAGAAGTTGCCTCCATCTCCTTCTTATAGGAGCAAGCATGGAAATTTGATTTTCAAACCGCACCTGTAACACAAGGTGAGGTGTATGATATCATCAAATCGGCAGGGGTTTGGCAGCCTGCCCAAGGCACGGAAAAGGCTTTGGTAGCCACCTCAAACGGCATTGTTAATGTGGCATCCACTATGCTTACCGATGGCACCGACATCAAAAAAGGGCAATTGCTCTTAAACCTGACAAGTAAGGGATTGGCAACCGATAATCTAAATGCCCATATTGTACAAGCCAAAGCGGACTTTGACCAAGCCGCTTCGGCCTACGAACGAAAAAAGGAGCTCTATGAGAGTAAAATCGTTCCAAAGTCAGAGTTCGAAAAAGTGGAAAGCAAGTATGTCCGTGCAAAATCAAAATATGAATCTGTTGCCCTGGGCGTATCCGGTGGAAGGAAACAAATTAGAGCGCCCTTCAACGGTTTTATAAAATCCGTTCATGTGGCCAATGGCGATTATGTAGACCAAGGTGATATTTTGATAACCGTCGCCACGGAAAAATCCAAGATTTTGAAATCGAGAATAGCTCCCACATCTGGTTTAACCATGCAAAACGCTAAATATCTTAGGTACCTAACTGAAACCAATCAAAGGAATAGCAGCTATGATTCCAATGGAGAAATTTTATCCATTTCAAAGGATGTTGAACAGGACAATCCCCTAATTGCTGTCTTTGCAGAGGTAAATGAAGATATCAATGTTCCCGATGGCAGCCTTACTCAAGTGCAGATAGCCATGGGCAGCGGTAAGCCAACAACAATCGTTTCTGAATCGGCACTATTGGAAGATTACGGCAACTACTCGGTAATGGTACAGTTGTCAGGAGAAGGTTTTGAAAGACGGCCAATCACCATTGGAAAACGCAACGGCAAAAATGTAGAGGTTGTAAAAGGCCTCCAAGTAGGCGATATGGTCGTGACCGAAGGTGCGTACCAAGTAAAAATGGCGTCAATGTCAGGTTCGACCCCTGCACATGGACATGCACATTAAAAAGCGAAAGTTATGTTGAACAAGATATTGAATATTTCCCTGCATAACAGGCTGATTGTGCTATCGAGTGCCTTGGTGCTGAGCATATTGGGGATTTACTATGCAAAGACGATGAACGTTGACGTATTTCCCGATCTTACAGCTCCCACAGTGACCCTACTTACCGAAGCGCACGGAATGGAATCGGAAGAAGTGGAAAAACTGGTGACCTACCAACTGGAAACCGCTTTAAACGGTTCCCCTAATGTGAGGCGTATCCGTTCCTCTTCGGCAGCAGGTATCTCCATCGTATGGGTGGAATTTGAATGGGGCACCGATATCTTCAGGGCCCGTCAAATTGTGAGCGAACGCATTCCAATGGTACGTGAGAACTTACCTGAAGGAATAGGTGCCCCTACTATGGCTCCAATCTCGTCTATTATGGGTGAGATAATGCTCTTGGGGGTGACTTCGGACAGTTTGTCCCCAATGGAACTAAGAACACTCTCGGATTGGACCATTCGCCCACGTATCAAGGCTATTGGCGGTATTGCCAATGTTATCGTGATTGGTGGGGACTACAAGCAATATCAGGTATTCGCAAATCCTGAAAAGATGAAACACTATCGTGTTGGTCTTTCTGAATTGGTGAAGCAGGTAACAAAAGCCAATGTCAATGCCCCGGGTGGTGTGATCAACCAATACGGTAATCAGTACATCATCAAAGGAAGCGGAAGAGCCTACGCTTTGGAGGATTTGGAAGAGGCCGTTGTAAAACAAATAAGCGGGCAGCCCATCAAAATAAAAGATGTGGCCACGGTCAAAATCGGCGCTGCAGACAAAATCGGTGATGGTTCCTTAAATGGAAAGGAGTCGGTTATCCTGACCATTTCAAAACAACCTGATGTCAACACATTGGAATTAACGCAACACTTAGATGCTGCCATAGCCGATTTACAAAAGACAATACCCGAAGGAGTGGAAATCAAAAGTCAGATATTCCGTCAATCCAATTTTATAGAGGCTTCCATCAGCAATCTCAACCAAACCTTATTGGAAGGTGCATTTTTTGTAATCATCGTCCTCTTCATATTTTTGATGAATTGGCGTACAACGGTTATCTCATTGTTGGCCATTCCTATCTCCTTGTTGGTATCCACCATAGTCTTAAAATTATTGGGCTATACTATAAATACCATGAGTTTGGGGGGTATGGCCATTGCCATTGGGGCTTTGGTGGATGATGCGATAATTGATGTGGAAAATGTGTATAAACGATTGCGGGAAAACAGTCGTCTGCCCAAATCGGAGCGACAACCCATAATCATGGTGGTCAGGGATGCTTCCATAGAGATCCGTAGTTCCATTATAATAGCTACTTTGATCATCATCGTTTCCTTTGTTCCCCTGTTCTTTCTAAGTGGGATGGAAGGCAGATTGTTAAAACCGTTGGGGATTGCATTTGTGGCGTCCATATTGACTTCGTTAGTAGTGGCCGTAACGGTTACTCCCGTACTTTGTTCATATCTCCTGGACAATGAAAAATTGCTCAACAAACAAGCAGAAGGCACTAAAGTGGAGCAATGGTTGCGAAAACGATATTCCAGTTTATTGGGCAAGGTCCTTAAAATTCCGAAAACAGTAATTGCCATCACCGTTCTAGTATTTGTTTTGAGTTTATCCCTAGCCACGGAATTGGGCAGAAGCTTTTTGCCTGAATTCAATGAAGGTTCTTTGGTACTAAGTGTTGTTGGCGCTCCAGGCATGTCCTTGGAAGAGAGCAACAAAACGGGAAAGCAAGTGGAAAACCTGTTATTGGAGATGCCTGAAATATCGGTGGTCACGCGTAGAACAGGACGTGCCGAACTAGATGAACATGCCCAAGGGGTAAACGCCGCAGAAGTTGATGTCCCCTTTGCTCTGGATGATAAAACCAAGGAAGCGTTTTTTGAAGAAGTCCGAACCAAGCTAAGCGTTGTCCCCGGTGTAAACATTACCCTTGGGCAACCCATAGCCCACCGTATCGACCACATGCTGTCGGGTACTCGTGCCAATATCGCGATTAAGATATTTGGTCCGGATCTTCAACACCTGTTCGAATTGGGCAAACAAGTGGAACAGAACATAAAGTCAATTGACGGGTTGGCCGATGTTGCCGTTGATCAACAGATTGAAGTCCCGCAAATCCGCATAAAACCCAAGCGTCAAATTTTGGCGGCTTATGGAATGACCGTCGGCGATTTCATGGAGCAAGTGGATGTTGCTTTTGCCGGTGAACAAGTTGGTGAAATTCACGAAGGGCAACCGTATTTTGATATAGTGGTACGCTATGAAAAATCGTTCCGAGACAATATCGAAAATATAAAAGATGCCCTGATCAGCCTGCCCGATGGTGGCCATACGGTTTTAGGGGAATTGGCCACCATAGCTTCCGTGAGCAGCCCAAACACAATAAGCCGCGAAAATGTACAGCGCAAGATTGTAGTGGCGGCCAATGTACAGGGCAGGGATTTGAGAAGTGCCGTAAATGAAATTGAAAAAACAGTGAACAATACCATCAATTTTCCCGAAGGCTATCGCGTGGAATATGGCGGACAGTTCGAAAGCGAATCCAAGGCTTCACAGTTACTTCTGATAACCTCTATTCTGGCGATTGGGGCTATTTTCCTATTGCTCTATTATGAGTTCAAGAATGTAAAATTGGCTTTTGTGGTGCTTATTAATCTGCCATTGGCGTTGATTGGGGGTATTCTGATTGTATATTTCACATCGGGTATCGTAAGTATCGCAGCCACCATTGGCTTTATAAGTCTGTTTGGTATCGCTACCCGCAATGGTATTTTATTGGTATCTCGATACGAAGATTTGCGAGCGGAACATAAAACAGGATTTGACCTGATCAAAACAGGTGCATTGGATAGGTTGAACCCCATTTTAATGACAGCGTTCACCACGGGTCTGGCTTTGATTCCGTTGGCTTTAAAAGGTGGTCAACCTGGGAGTGAAATACAAAGTCCAATGGCCGTGGTTATTCTTGGGGGGTTGATTTCAGCAACTATTTTGAATTTAATAGTGATTCCATGTATATATAGGATAACCGTAAAGAGTTCTTGGAAGCGCTTTTAAAAAAGCAATCAGAAAAATTAATTCAAGCTCTAATGAAAGTCAGAAAACCTAATCGGTTTTACAACGCCCTCAGGACCCCCCAGAAGGTGAAAGAATTCTTTGACAAAGGATTGTCCAATAATCTTATTCTGGGTAGCCATATTCCATTTAAGGCAAATTACAGGGAGTGTAACAATCCAGAATCTGTCGTGCAATATCTTTTATTTTCTGCGTTGGAAAATAAAAACAGTCGACATCCTGCTTGAACCCGGTGAGGGATAAACCCGAACAATCCCTAACTGAATCTCGTATTCCAGAACTATTCTACCTGTAAACTACGTATGGGATTCTGCCTTGCAGCCCGAAATAGCTGGAAACTTACTGTAAACAAGGCTATTAAAAGTACACCAAAAATTGCAGCTCCAAATACCCACCATGGAATTTCAATACGGTACGTATAACTTTCTAACCACCGGCTTAAGAAATAGTAGGCTATCGGAATCGCAACCAAACCGGAAAACAAGACCAGTACCGTAAATTCCTTTGATAGCAGTTTGATCAGACTTTTTATGGAAGCGCCCTATTCGTTTCGTATTCCGATATCCTTGGTCCTTTTCTCCGCGATAAAAGAAGCTAACCCAAACAAGCCTAAACAGCTTATTATAATGGCTAGTATTGAAAATATTCCGGACAACCTGCGCAAACGCTCTTCGGTAACAAACTTTTTACCAAATGCTTCATCAACAAATTCATACTGGAACGGAATATTTGGCGATATCTTGCGAAATACTTGTTCAATTTTGCTAAGGGACTCCGTTATATTTTGTGAGGGGGCCAATTTTAATTCCAGCCAGTTCGTACTGTCATAATCGATTATGTAGATAGAAGGTTTGACGGGGTCAAATGGCGATTCGGTCAAAAGATTTTCAACCACCCCGATTACCTTATGTTCCCCATCGTACCAGCGTATCTTCTTTCCGATGGGATTTTCAATACCCATGAAATCAACTGCAGCTTTGTTCAAGATATAAGCAGTTGAGTCCGAACTAAAGTCCCTTGAAAAATCCCTTCCCTCGGCTATATTCCATCCCACAGTCTTTCCATAATCATGGGAGATGAAAAAAGTGACCATGTTCGTAAGCAGATTGGGGTCCTTACCTTCCCATTCAAATCCGCCGTTACTGTTCCAAACCTCGGTCAATGGGCTGGACGATTCGGCAATCTCTGTTACCGCCCCTGTTTTTTTCAATGACTCCCGGATTAGGTCGTACTTGCCTTCATAATCCTTGGTGTTTTTGGGAATCATGATCAACTGGTCGCTATCATAGCCTGTGGACCGGTTTTTCGTATGTTGAATTTGACGATTGACTATAATTGTCCCAACCATCAGGACTATGGAAACCGTGAATTGGACCACCACCAAATCCTTGCGAAAAACTACCGCTGATTTTCCGGACTGCACAGTTCCTTTCAGGGCTTTCAATGGACGAAAAGAAGATAAGTAGAGCGATGGATAGCCGCCGGCCAAAAAACTGGTGACAACCACCAGGCCGAGACCGATAAACCAAAAAGAAAAATTCGCATAGGGAAAGACTATTTGTTTATCTGCTAGCTCATTAAATGAGGGCAAAAACACTAAAACGAGAATACAAGCCATTATAAATGCAGAAAAAGTTACCAAAAACGATTCTACCATAAACTGTAATATCAATTGATACTTATCTGACCCCACTGTTTTTCGAATCCCCACTTCCTTAGACCTTTTCTGGGCTCTAGCAGTAGCCAAATTCATAAAATTGATACAAGCCAATAGCAACACGAAAATTCCGATGACCCCGAACATATTTACGTATTTTATAGCTCCACCCACAGATATACCATTCTCAAAACTACTTTTTAGATGCCAATCTTTCATTGGGTGTACAAAGATTTCAGGATTGCTCTTTTTAGTGCCATCCGGTACATGATCGTAGACGGCATGCTTAATTTTTTCGCTTACCTCGGATAGAGAGGACCCATTGGCCACTTGAACATAGACTTGATACGAATTGTTGTCCCATAAATTTTGGTCTCTTGCCGTTTTTACCCATTCATTGGCCGAGACATAATAATCCCACGGCGCGATAAAATTCAATTCTTTGAATCCGGATTCAAAGGCAAGTGCGTCAAAAATATTTGAATTATTAGGTAGGTCTTCAAAAACCCCTCTGACCGTTGCGTACTGATCGTTGTTAATTTTTATGGCTTTTCCCATAGGATCTTTATTCCCAAAAAGCCCTTTGGCCGTAGACTCCGAAACAACCACTGCATTAGGGTCTTCGAGTGCGCTCCAATCCCCTTTTAACATTTGAAGGGAGAACATGCGGAGGGCATCTTTTTCCATAAACACACCAAACTTCGTGAGGTTTTTTTCCTGAAACGATAGAACATTATCCCCTGGAAATGAGCTCATGACCACGTATTCAAAATCATCCGTGTAGACGTTTCGTAGCTCACTTGCCAAAGGGTAGGGCAAGGTATAGCGGGTACGGGTCTCACCATCAAAAGTTTTATTTATCAGGACTTGTCCAACTTGGTCATAGTTGTTAAAGTAAGTGTTGAACGTGGTCTCATCATGCACCCATAAACCGATGAGCATGGTTATCGTTAAGCCAATGGTCAATCCTCCAATATTGATAAAGGAGTATGTCTTGTTATTTAAAAGATTTCGCCAAGCTGTTTTTAGGTAGTTGCGTATCATGATTTTTGGTTGTTATTTTTTGGTCGGGTATAAAAGCCCATATCGTATTCATTCCCGAAGTTCAAATCATCTATATTTATGCCATCATTTACAAGTATTTGATAATGAATATTTTAATTAATACTATCAAATATCCCTATTCTATTTATGTAAAATAAATTGACATTACCTGTAAAAAGTATTGACAACGAAAAGAAACAAAAATCAGTAGAAGGTTTCAAATGGATAAGGATTCCACTTTTCAAATCCCATGGCCTGGAGCGATAAATCAAGTTTCTTCTATCAAGGAGGAAATTGAATATCCTTTTTATTCGAAAAGTACAAGTTAGACGAGAAAAAGCCCTGTAAACTTCCCATTTTTACGCTTTAACTCTTTAGGATAAGAACAAAATAGAGCACGTTCTAACTGACTTGTGTACATGTCCCCAATTTCTGCAAAGTATAACAGCTAACCCTATAGTATGAGCTAGGGAACCTCGAATTGTTGTTTAGACCCCTGAATCGTCAATTTAAATGGTCTATCGCAATACTTGGTTCGTTCTTACTTGAATCCCAATCGAGTATGAAATAACGGGAATCCAATTTGAAAAACGACACTTTACAGCTAGGGATTATTAAAACAATAAAATTCCCTATCAAATTTGTAAGAGGGTACCAATCTGCCGAAGAATAAAACGTGGAGATTCAGTTGGATGTTTTGATACCAGATATTCTTCACCTAAAAAAGTTTATGAAAAAAAGGGTTATACCAATACTATACGTTATTGTGCTTATGGGATGTGGACCCGCCCAAATAGATATGGGAAAAGATGATGATTTTTTAAAGGAAGAACTCAAGGAAATCTTGAACCTAATTCCTGAACATAAAAAAGTGGACGAAGAAGTTTCAAAAGTCTCTGTGGGATGGCATCTATATCACACACTGCTCACCATGAATGAAATCTATGATGTTATGCAATCATCCCGACCTGAAACCTATGTGCAACGGTTCAACCTAACCAGAACACTCATGTTCAGTTCCAATCAAATACCCCGGGGCAAGGCAAAATCTCCGCAAAGGGTAACACCGCCAGCGGTTTTCAGCTCCGAAGACATTAAACTTCAATTTTATCGGGCCCGAACCAATATGAGCTTCGTGGACGCAATGCACGAAAAGGCCCATTTTACCCATCCCAGTGCTGGTATGCTAAACCGAGAGGATAGCAAGCGTTTTTTAAAAATACATACGGAACACCATTTGAAAATTATACGGGACATACTGCGACAAAAAAATAAATAGGGCACGCCTTGAACTTGTTACAATACAACCATAGATAAAAGACGAAACCATGAAAAATTTGAACCCTAAAGAAGCGAAAAGGCTTAAACAAAAATATCCGGGAAGTGTTTTGATAACGGGTGCCACCTCAGGACTAGGGCTTGCTTTGTCAGAAACCCTGGCAAATGCGGGATTTGACCTCATCTTATGCGCCCGAGGTAAAAACAGACTGAACCAGCTGGCGTCCGAGTGGAAAAAATCCTTTGGCATAAGTGTACAGGTATTTGCCGCTGATCTCTCCCAATCGGACGGGGTAGTAGATTTAATTGATTTTATCGAGGACAAAGAAGTGGGTATTTTAATCGCCGCGGCCGGATTCGGAACATCTGGAAACTTTTTGGATATTTCACTGGATGACGAAATCAATATGTTGAAGGTCAATATTGATGCCGTACTCATTCTTTGTCACGAGATATCAAAGCGATTTAAATCACAGGGGTTTGGAGGTATTGTCCTTTTCAGTTCCCTAGTGGCCTTCCAGGGAACACCTTATGCCGCAAACTATGCTGCGACCAAAGCTTACGTACAAAATCTTGGCGAAGCGTTGTCCGTGGAACTAAGGGCCCATAATATTGATGTGCTCACCGTTGCCCCTGGTCCTGTTGCAACGGGATTTGGTAAACGCGCTAACATGAAAATGGACGGTGCAACCCATGTTTCCAAAACCCCATTGCCCATATTAAGTGCTTTGGGCAGAAGTAGCACGGTGGTTCCGGGTATTACAGGAAAATTTCTCACATATTCCCTAAGACTGCTGCCAAGAAAAGGAAAGGTGATGGTTTTGAAAGCGGTGATGGGCGGGATGACGAAACATCAACGAAATTAATGAACCGAAACTTCTTGCTTCACTCACTTAGGCCTTTATAGAAACCGGCAAAAGTAGTATTGGACCAAAGCTGAGGTAAAATTCATCTGATGGAGCAATGTGACCTTTCAACATATCACTTCAAAAAGTGATACAACTATTGCAAAAATAACATAGTTACCTCTCTGAGATAAAGGGGTAAAACGAAAATTTTAGGTATTCCCTTTCCAAAGGTTATCCCCCAGAATTCTGGGGACCACTTGCTTTCTGTAATTTCTGCTCAATGGAATCGTATAGGTAGCAATTTGAAGCTCATGCTGTGCCACACCTTCTATTTTGTCCAAAGCTACAATGTATGATTTATGTACCCGGATAAAACGATCAGGACTTAATTTTTCCGCTACGTTCTTTAAGAACAAAAGACTGATATATTTGCGCTTGGTAGTTTGGATAATGACATAGTTCTGCATGGCTTCCACAAAGAGAATATCGTCATGATATATCTTTTCGTACTTTCCGTCGCACTTTATAAAAAAGCAGGATTCGCTATCATGTAGGGCCTTGGTATCGTGTCGTTTTAACAAGTGGTTCTGTTGTTTGGCCTTGGTCACCGCTGCGAAAAAACGATTGAACGAAATGGGTTTCAACAAATAATCCAGAACATTAAGGTCAAAACCTTCAATGGCGTAGTTGGGAAAAGCCGTGGTGAGTATGGTCATAGGTGCATTCGGATTGGATTTTAGATACTCCAAGCCGTTCATCATGGGCATTTGCACATCGAGGAACAGTATATCCACTTCATGTTGCCCAAGAATGGGGGGAATATCCAAGGCTGAAATGCCCACTCCCACACAAGACAGAAAATCGATTTGATCAATATAATTGATAACGCACTCCCGTGCCAAGGGCTCATCGTCTATCACAACACACCGCATCATACAGACATTCGCTTTAAGGATGTAACCCGGTTATTTTCTAAGTTGACCTCCAATTTTACCGTATGCACGTCCTTTCCCTTTTTAAGAAGCAAGGAATGGGAATCGGGATAAATAAGATCTAATCGCCGCTTCACATTTGCCAATCCCAATCCTCCATAGGATACGCCTTGGGGCAGTTGATGCTTCAACTCAAAATTGGCACTGTTGCTAAGTTCAAAATACAATTGTTCCCCATGTACATCGATAGTCAAGGAAACCCACTTTTTAAGACTTCGGTCCTCTGATAGGTGCTTAAAAGCATTTTCGATAAAAGGAATAAGTATAAAAGGTGCTATGGTGGGTTCTTGTACCTTCATTTTGGGCAGGCTTACTTGTAGTTCAAAGTTTTCATTTTGACGTAAACTTTCCAGTTCAATAAAGCTTTCGATATAGGCCAACTCGAGTTGCAAAGGAATTTGATTACTGTTACATTCATAAAGCTGATAACGCATCAGACTGGAAAACTTCACTAGCGATTCCGATGCCATTTCCGGATTCTTGTCGATCAATACGAAAATGGAGTTTATCGTATTGAACAAGAAATGTGGATTGAACTGTGATTTTAGGAACTTAAGTTCGGTCTCCAATTTTTCTTTCTCCAAAGTTTGTCGCTTTCTTTGTGACTCCACCCAGTTTTTTGTCAACTTGATGCTCATCCCCAAAGTCATTGCACCAACACAAGAAGGCAGTGCGTTGTGTCTAAAGATAGTCACCGGACTTTTCGGGGAAACGTTGTAGAGGTCATAGACCGACTGCCCAGAAACCATTGCAGATAGATAGTAATTGGAAGTGATGCATACCGACATCAGAAATATGGAGGCCGCTATCAACAAAAAAAAATCCATAAACCTTCCGGTTTCAAGGTATTTAGGAATTAAGACATACAAACAAAAATAAACGCCCAGTGCCTGATAGAGAACATACCCGGAATACTTAACAACACCATGTGGTGTGGCAATTGATTCAAATACCTCACTTAGACTTCCCGAAAATATGGTCCACCAAGCAAAATGGTAAAAGGCCCAAAACAAGATATGGTGCAGTTTAAACCTTTCTACATATTTTAAAACAATCTTAAGGGTAGTTGAATTCATCTGACCACTATTGACACTGAAACAAGATACATGGGCTTACTTTGTAAATCAAATAAATGCATTCAAAACTTGCTGTCCGGTACGTTTTAATTGACAAGTGGTCTTGGTCAATTGAATTTTACAGACCCGCCCTTTAAAATCTTCGAAACCGTTCTCATATAAATAGAATGCTGCCGTTGGTCAATCCTTTTTTTTAAAGTGCTGACTTTCTTTCTTTTTGCGCTGAAAACAGCACCGTGAGAACAACACTTTTAAGTATTCTGTGTTTACTGGTCGGCACCAAATACCCAAGCGCACAACTAACCGGAAGGGTACTGGATGGGAATGGACTACCGATACCTTATGCCAATGCAACGGTTCATAATGCATCCGATAATACCTTACATTCAGGTACACTAACCGATGAAAGCGGGAGTTTTTTGCTTGAGCTTTCCGAGGAAGGAGCTTACATTCTCCAAATAAGTCTATTGTCCTTCCAATCTTGGAATTCTGAAGTCTTTATTGTTTCATCAAAACCATTTGAAAAAGATTTTCCCTCCATCGTTTTAAAAGAAGAGATCACTCAATTGGAAGGCGTAGCTGTAACCGGACAGCGGAAATTAATACAGCGCACCCAGGAAGGTAGTGTCATCAATGTACAGGAAAGTATACTGACACAGGGGAGTAGTGCTTTGCAGGTGTTGGAAAGGGCTCCCGGCGTGATATTGGACCGCCGAAACAACAGTTTTTCCCTGAATGGTAGAAGCGGGACCTTGGTCATGATTAATGGAAAAGCGCAGCGAATACCTATCGCAGACTTAATGGCATTGTTGAATGGAATGAGCGCCGATAATATCCAGAAAATTGAATTGTTGACCAATCCTTCTTCCAAATACGATGCTGATGGTAACGCCGGTATCATCAATATTGTTTTGAATAAAAATGAGGCTTTGGGATTACGAGGTTCCATAGGTCTTAGTGGGGGCTACGGTGAGGGGCCGAAACAGACGAGCAACTTTTCCTTGAATTATGGTGGGAATCACAGCTCATTATTTGGAACATATACCTTTTCCTATGATGATTCCTCAAGTGGGTGGAGAGGTGTAGGAGTTACTGATCTTCCTGTCTTGGGAGGTAACACGAACATTGTTTTTACAAGTAATAGCCAGCAAATCAATAGAAATCACAACGTCAATTTTGGGTATGAACACCGGTTTTCCGAGCAATTGCTTTTAGGGGCCAATATATTGTACAATCATTCCAGACCATTGGTGTTTACTCGAAACAGAGGGCTATATGATTTTGTTATCGATCCTTTTTTGGACGCACGTATCCATTTGAATGGCGACGGGAATCGGAAAAATGGTACTGCCTCCATGTATTTTGAGAAAAATGGGAAGAACACGGAAAACGAAAGTACGTTTTCCATAACAATGGATTACGTGAACTATAACAACAAGGCCCCCAACTTTGTAAATAGTACCTATTTTGACCAAAACGGTAATCCTTTTCAACCCGATAGCGAAATATACAATCAGGGGAACCGTGGATTCAACGAAACCGATATCAAGCTTGGCGTATTGAAAATTGATTACAGCGAGAAACTTAATGAAACGTTTTCAATGGAAGCCGGTATTAAAGGTTCCTATTCCCAAACGGATAACGATGCGCGTATTGAAATACAACAAGGTGATGATTTTGTAAGCGATGAGCGCTTTATCAGTAGGATAGGCACGACCGAAAAGATTGCAGCGGTTTATTCCTTGGCAGATTACCAATGGTCAAAGAATTTAAAGATACAATTGGGCCTGCGCTATGAAAATTGGACCCAAGACTTTAGCGATGCAACTTTGAATCGAAACTTTGGCAAACTTTTTCCTTCCTTCTTTTTGAACCATTCCCTTTCTGATACCACTGCGTTGCGCTTCGCATACACTAAAAGAATTACCAGACCTAATTACTCCGATTTGGCTTCTTTTCTCAGTTATAACGGTCCTACCTCTGTATTTAGTGGAAATCCCCAGCTACTGCCGGCCATAACCGATAACCTTACACTCACCTACTCCAACAAATCATTGAGCGTGACGCTGGCGGCAGCGAACGAGGACAACCCGTTTGCCCGTTTTCAAATTACCAAAAATCCGCAGAGTACAGTGGCCGTGATCGCACCCGTGAATTTGGAATATCAACGTAGTCTTGAGATACAAACAAACATACCTGTTCGCATAAGCCATTGGTGGAACATGAATCTCAATGCTACCGCGGGCATCCGCGAGTTTAAGTTGTTGCATACCGCAGAAAAAGTCACCCACAACTATCCGCATTTTAACGTTAATGGAAGTCAGACCTGGCTACTGCCCAAGGATTTTTCGTTTGAACTATCTGGTTGGTACACCTCTAGACATTTTAATGGAAGTGCGCGAGTGGACGGATTTGGAATACTTAATTTTGGACTCAAAAAAAGCTTTGGGAATAACGCCAACCTACAATTGTCAATAACCGATATATTTGAAAGCTTCGACATCCGATCCCAAGTGGGAACCTTAACCCGAGAGGCATTTGGAGACGAATTCGAGGTCAACTACAGCTCAGAATCGGGGAGGTCAAGAATTTATAATGTAAGTTTTACATACTCTTTTGGAAATCGCAAAGTAAGGGAAACCCAAGCCAGGACGGGAGCAGCGTCTGAGAAGTCCAGATTATAAATTGGCCACTAATTTCGCCCACACTTCAAAAATAATTCCTCCCATGACTAATTCTTATACCGAATACGGCCCCTTACATTCCGTAGACCCTAAATGGAATAAAAGCCAAAGAGAGATATCTGTCTCACTGAAGCAATTTACTCAGGGGATCCAAAAGGCTTTTTATTTCGATTTCCAAAGATTTTGCTGCGTCTCTCTGTATTCCCCTATGTCCTTTGAGAGTCTCTTTTTCACGATACTCCAATCTGTGGTGAAACAAGCATAGAAGAACAATAAGGCCATCACCGGAAACAAAATACGATCGATTACTGTATCTACCTGCTCTGGGCGTTTTTTAAAAATTATCGTAACGGTAAAGGTAACTGACATCACGACAAAAACACCCATCAGGTATGTTTTGTATAATTCCATAGCTTTTTTTTGTTTTATAATGGAACATACATTTTCCATTACTCTTTGAAATTACAATAATTTTTTTCTTTGACCTATGTCAACCCAGGTTTTCCTTAATGTATGGAGTTAATTTTTCTGATAGCGTACATTATTTAAGTAAATTTTAAGGTCTTATTTTCCGATTACAAGATGTACTTTTGTTGGGTAACGATATAGTTCTTGGATGACGGGTTCCTATAAACTGATTATTCTTTGGTTGCTAACGCTTATTGGGATGGTTCTTCATTTCAATTATCACATAGGGGAAATTTTTTATGGTATAGATGTTGTCCGTCCCGATGCTGATGGAAAGGTACCTTTGGGGGTATTTATTATACGTACCCTATTTTACCATCTACCCATGGTCTGGATAATTTTGTTGTTATACGGCAAAAGGTCATGGATTCGCTTAGGGCTGTGGATAGTTGCTATTGGATATGCCATCGCCCATCTCGGACATGTAATTGGGGAGCTTTTGAATCCGGAAAGGAATCCTTCCCAGATTTCTTTGTTGATTCTTGTATTCCTGGTTTCTGCAATTTTAGCCTTTGAACATTATGCCTACTGGCAGCACAATAGAGTTTGATTTGTTAAAAATCCTTTGGTAGCTTCCCCTTCAGGACTTCTGGAACAAAAGCCGCCGCCAAATAACAACCGGCACAACCTAATGAGAAGGATTACTGGAAGAACAGTTTAAAATATTACTTAGGCGGCAATTTCCTCCCGTTCCATGGCAAGAAAATGGGTTACTTCTCTACTGGAATTGTAAAGAGGCAATACATCAATACAACACAAATACTCCTCACCATTTTTTCTATAATTAATTAGCGCTCGGGAAAACCTTTTCTGTTGTTTTAGCAAAAGTCGTATTTCATTTTTTGTTTCCAACGATGTTTTTTTGCCCTGTAAAAAAGTGGGTTTCTTACCCATAGCGTAACGTTTTGAATATCCGGTCATTTCTCGAAAACCATTATTTACCCAAATAATTTTCTTTTTAACATCAGTGACTACCAGGGCTTCATAATTCGATTTTTCCAAGATTTCCTTTACCGATGTTTCTAAATCCCTTTTCAAAACTGCTCGTAACTCAGATAGGTCATTGTCCAATTTAAGTTTTTTGCATAATGCCTGATAGTTTTGAAGATAAAAATCCAGACTCTGTATTGGTGATAAATACTTTTTCTTGTTTTGCATATCGGTTTTGGTTGTTGGTTCCATAAAAGTAATATAAATCTGACCAACACATCATAAGATAAATCATTTTGTTACTAATAATCAGGAATTTGTGTAAAATTAAACTGGGAATATCTCGCTTTTAGACCCTCGCTGCCATCGATTTTTGGAAATAAGGTGGTACATCCCACTTTTTAAACAACATAATCAAAAAAATAGCATACAGATTTGCGGAAAACCTTTATGATTTTAAACTGATTGGCATCTTGAGTCAACTGAATTCCCAGCACAACTTAAATCGTAATAAATTCTTTGTAAAGTACTTAGTACGGTGCTAAAACCCAAACAACTCAGGTACCCAAACACTAAGTTCTGGCACGTAGGTGATTATCATCAAAACCACCAACATAGCAATAAACAGAGGAAGTAACGGGCGTACCACTTGTTGGATTTTTAGGTTCGCCACCCCACAACCAACGAATAACACCGAACCCACCGGTGGGGTACAAAGCCCAATGCAAAGATTTAGTATCATAATGATTCCGAAATGGATGGGGTCAATCCCCATTTGGGTAACGATAGGTAGGAAAATTGGTGTAAAAATCAATACAGCCGGAGTCATATCCATAAAAATGCCAACAAAAAGCAAAATCAAATTGATGATTATCAAGATTACAATGGGATTATTGCTTATCCCCAACAGTCCAGCACTGATTTCTTGAGGGATGCTTTCATAGCTCATCACCCAACTCATCGCCACTGAAGTTGCAATAAGCAACATAACAATGGCTGTCGTTTTCGTGGTTTCTAAAAGTATTGAGGAAACATCCTTTAGTTCAATTTCCTTGTAAGCAAAGGCGAGTACAAACGTATAGACAACCGCTACTGCGGAAGCTTCAGTGGCGGTAAAAATTCCAGCAACTATTCCCCCAATCACCACAACCAACAAAAGCAAACTTGGGAATGCATCCAAAAAGCGTTTAAAAAAAACTCCTATTCCAACAGATTTAGCTGTAGGATATTTTTTCATCCAGGCATAAACCCCTGCCACTAGCATCAAGGCCAGTCCAATTAAAATACCCGGAACATACCCTGCCAAAAACAGCGCAGCGATACTAACCCCGCCGCTGGCGAGCGAGTAAATAATCAAAATATTACTAGGAGGTATAATGAGCCCTGTGGTTGCACTCGTAATGTTCACAGCAGCACTGAACGATTTGTCGTATCCCTCTTTTTCCATCATGGGATTCATAAATCCGCCTATGGCCGAGGCTGCTGCAACTGCGGAACCGGATATCGCTCCAAAAAGCATACAGGCAATGATATTTACAAAGGCTAATCCTCCCGGAAGCGGGCCCACAATGGCTTTCGCAAAATCAATCAACCTGCGAGCAATACCGCCTTGGTTCATCACCTGGCCAGCAAGAATAAAAAAGGGAATGGCCAGAAGGGCAAAACTATCCAATGAGGTAGCCATACGTTGTGCCAAGGTCGTCATGGCAGGTAGACTAGGTATGGAAACCACTAAGGTGAGTAATGCCGAGAGTCCAATGCTATAGGCAATCGGAACCCGGATCCCCATTAAGACGACAAAGCTAATCACCAATATGAGTGCTTCCGTATAGTCCATTCAATTTTTTAAATAACTGTTGCGTCGTTTTAAAAAGGTATCCAAACTGAAATAGGTAATAAAAAGTCCCGAAATGGGAACCGCACTATAAATCCAACCCAAAGGAATTTCCAAAGCAGCGGATTTTTGCTGCAATTTAAAAGTGAGTATACACAGGTTGGTGCCGCCAATTACCATAACGCTTAGCGCAAATACGATGATGGCAAAGGCCACCAGTCCCGAAAAAAAAATAGGGGCCTTGTTAATCGTCGAAACCGGAATCAGGTCTATGGCCAAATGCAAGTCTTTCACAGTCGAGAATGC
>NZ_CAKZYF010000081.1 GCF_937884665.1 uncultured Allomuricauda sp.
CGGCAAAACCCCCGTATAAAAACTCACTGGAATTGTCTACAATGGCACCGCCCTCCAGTTCATTGTTTCCGTTATTGACGACTTCAAGCCCGATCACCGGACCTAGCCCGATCGCTGCGCTGAACTTTCTATCCAGGCTATTATATATCCTTATGAAATACCCAACGTTCAGGGTAAAGTTGTTGTAGGGAATCTCAAAACCGTCTTGTTTTATATTGCCAAAGGATAGGTAAACTGCCCCCTGGATATAATTGTAACGGTTCAGATAATAGTTATATCCGGCGTTGGCTGCAAAGCCGTCCTGGGCGATTCCTCCACTGAGCTCCAATGAGGAGCTATAATTTGCGGTCTGTGCGGTCGCTGCAAAGCTCACCATCAATATGAGCACGAATACATATCTTTTCATAATCTTTTGGGGTTGTTTATCAAATCGTGTGGAACACGGTTGCTGATAATGCGTTCTCCCACTTCTTCAATCTCTATAAGGACATCCCGTCTTGAGTTTAGGGTAAAGCGTTTTAGCACGGCAACAAAATGTGTTTCAGATCCGGGCATGACTTTCTTTGGTTCTTGGAATACATAAAATTCCTCATCAACGATCGGCTCGGATGAGTCTGCTCCCTTTGACCTGATCTTGGGCACTTTGGAAAAAGCGATGGATTTCACGTCATAACGTTGGCCGCTTTCGTTTCGGATAGAAAGGGGTATATATATAGCTTCTTTTCCATTATAGGTTCCCTTGACAGTGAAGTATATACCTTGCTTTTTTGTGGTCTCTCTCGCTATCCATGCGGGTTTTCTGTTGATTGTCCTGCATCTTAAAGTATCTGCCCACTTGGGGACTTCTTTGTCTTCAAAAAGATTCTCTCCAGAATCGCTAACAGCATATCGGCTTTTGGTCCTTGAATTGAACAAGGGTTTTCCCGCGTCGAAATAATAGATAAGCTTCTCTGGATTTTTCTCAGGATAAAGAACGATCTCATGGCGTTGTCTGCTCTGGGTTATCACCAATAGGCTTGCTTCCCGCTTCCCCTCTGAAGCTTTGTTCAATTTTACCTTGAGCATTTTTTTGCTCTGTTTGAACGCCCCTTTTCCTGTGGCCGTGAATACCACAAACTCATCGTTGGTGGGTTCGCTGTCCAAAACCGGTTCCTCGAATACCAATATTGTATAATCCTCCTTGCCAACGGGCACGCGGCTTTGTGCCTTTATCAATAAAGGCAACAACAATGTGACTATGACGGGCAGTATTCTCATTCGTTTGAAAAAATAACTTTTATAGTGTTGTCCAAGGGTATCTTTTCACTATCGCTGAGATTCTTCTTGGCCAAAGAGCGAACCACTCCCGTGGCAATATTTCCTACTGTTGGACTTCCAAATTCTCTACCAAAATCCTGGGCAGCGGTGCTTCCACTATTGTTGATCGTCTCGTTTTCAAACTCGGCCCATAATTCTCCGGCACGCTCCGAATAAACCCCCTCAAGCTCATCCCTTGGGTCCAAGGATTTTAGTTCAACGGGTGTACTGCCTATTTTGCTTACGTTGAACAATATCCTTGCTTCCCTAATGCTCAATGCGGCATAAATGCGTGTCCCCAGGGGATAGGGCTTGCCATTGATCATTACATCTTCTTCTAGTGTCAAACGTATCCTGCGCTGCTGTCCAGGCAGTACATATTCGACCCTCTTTCCTTTTTCCGGGGATACCTTGGCCACAAAACGGATAGGTTCTACATACTCCTCTATTTCCTGATTGGATTCGTTGTAATCGGCCAACATCTCGGCCTTTGCCTGTTTGAGTTTTTCTTCGTAGCTCAATTTCTTTTTATGGGGAGCGGTTCCGGCGGTGCTCGGCCTTTGTGCCGTTTTCCTTTTTTCGGCCTCAATACGCTCTATCTCCTTTTGTATCAATAGGTTTTTTTCTGAGTTTTCATTTGAATAAACCCCTTTCTCTTCGATTGGAATATTGTTCCTGCTGCGCTTGATGCTATCAAGATATCTTTCCGTTTCACTCTGCTTTTTTGGTGCTTCCTCTTCCTCAAAATCAAATAGAAAATCCCCCTGGTTTTCATCCTCTACCATAAGATCCCGAAAAGTTATAGGGGCTTCCTCTTCCAAAAAATTTGATTCTTCCGTCTTTTTCGAGCCCCCAAGGGCTATCATGCTTATGGACACAAGGATGAGCATCCCTAGCAAACCAAGGATATATTGTATGGGCTTATCTCGAAAGCTATTCTTTAGTTTCTTTAACATAGCGTTGTGTATAATTGGAAAAATATAGCCCTTCGGGATTTTCCTCAAATTGTGGTGTTGTTTCCGTCACATTGGCTTCCCCGATAACATAAAATTCATCCACGATTTTCGCGCCATCATAAACGGTTGTCTTGCTCTTGAATCTCACGAAATAGGGCAATTTGTCAGTCCTTAGCTCAAGGAACTCTACAAACTCGTTTTTATATTCGTAACCTTGGTCCTTGGCTAGGACGTAATACTTGTTTTTTCGATAAGTGTTGACGATCAGCGATAAATCGGGCTTTGATATATAAAATCTTGCCCTGGCCAAATACTCATTGGTAAGGAAACGATTGATGTTATTGGTGTACTTGTTTGCGTTGTAAGTAGCTATTTTCGTGCTTTCGCTGATTAGCCTTTCTTTTCTTTCCAAACGGGTGGGAAGGTATCTTCCATTGTTCTCGACAACGTGCATCAGCCCAAGGGTCTTGAAATATATGTATCCGCAAAAAACCAACATTGAAACAAAACAAACGACGAAAACAATGGCAAAAGTCCTGTTCCGGGACTTGTTGTCCAGTATTCCCTTTAGGGTGCGATCGTGTATTTTGTTCAGCTTGTTTTCCATTAGATTATTTTAGATGCTATGGCGAATGACCTTGTATATAGAAAAGCCCGTAAAATGATCAGGAAAATGATATGTACGAGAAAATTATATTCCCCTGATGTCCTGTAGATATTATACACTCCAAGGGATATGCCATTGGACAACACTATTGCGGCCAAATAGATGTTTGCGGCCAGGTAGTTTTTTTGCCAACTTTCCGAGTATGTCTTCAATTCCTTGAAGATAAAGCCGGCACCCCCGAAAGGTGCGAATATCTGGACAATGACAAACCAAAGAAAATAGCTGCTTATGGCGAAGACAAAAAGATACTCGTTTATTTCCTCTGCCAGGATATAGGGTAGAACAGCAAGTTTCTTTTCTCTCTCGATAAAATCACTTCGGATACCCCCAAAAATATTATCATTATCCCTTACTAAAATCGCATCTATGTTATAGACTTCTTCAATGAGCTCCCTCTCGGCCACGATATCATCGTTTCCATTGTCAAAAGCCGTATCTCCTACGATTTCATTGAAGAGCAATCCTACTACCGTTATAAAAACTCCGGTTAGAAAAGGTATAACTGATATTGCTAAATAAGCGGGTAGGATTGGTTTTGCTATCTCGAGAAAGCTTGAGAAAGTGAACCCTTTTTTGCTTTCCTTATAAAACTCTACTGCAACTTTAAGGCACGCTATGACGAATATGATGAATATTACAGATATCCAGACCAGGACGGCTGGACCGTTTCCAAACAACGATTCCGCAACAGCTCTTATGTCGTCAAAAATGCTCATAACCTTCTAATGAACAATAATGTGTTATAGCATTCGGCTTTGAGCCTCCTTGTTTTTTCCTCAAGGTCCTTCAGAAATTGAAGCCGTGCGGCATCATCCATGATAAGACGGTTATCAACAACCAAATCGTTCAAATCAATTGATACCGTTTCGTTCTCTGTCAGGAGTTTAGAGGTAGACTCCAATAATAGGCGAATTACCTTTTTGCTCTCTCCATCAGCTTCAGCTTTGCCTATTGCTTCAAAAATCTCATCGATAAGGATTCCTACCTCGGATACATTGTTTATGATATTGTAGGTATGGTTTCCGGTAGATATGACGGTATTTACCTTTTGTACCCAGTCCAACGTCTGGTTGATCATATTTGCCGTGTTGGCCAGCTCCGTCGTTTGCTTTGCGGTCTCGGTAAGGGTCTGCGCCGTATTTGCTGCATCTTTGGCAGCAATGGTTTCCAGTGCTGGGGCAGAAACCACGGTAGTACCAATCTGTGCAGTCAATATACTACAGCAGAAAAGGGCTATCAACATACTTAATGCTCTCATAGTTGTAATGCTTTTTAGTGTTTTCAATGGTCTTGATCATATCGTTCGTTTCCTGGTAATCCTTGTTCATCCAGTCCCATATGTCACCATCGGTCTGGAATGCCAAAAATTTCTCCAGGGCAAATTCTTGTCTAACGACCATCGCTCTTTTTTCCTCCCATCGTATACAGAGTTCTGACCACTTTGGGGAAGTTTCAAAATTCTCCTGACAGGACTTCATCATATTGATATGGTCCTGGTCCTTTATCTCGAATTTGTCCACGATATCCCCTACGGCCTTTTCTGTAAGGCTCAGGGTCATCAATAGCTGTACATTTGAGATGATGTTATCCGTATAATGGTTGTCGGGCTATTGGCTGATGTTCTGGAGTACGGTCCATATGAACCCGTTCTCCTTTCGGATTTTTTGGTAAAGCCAGGCCACGGAGCTCAATACGTCGCCCCCACCGAAGATATCCCTTAGCTCCGCGGTCTCTCCGAACTCTTCCATGATGACCCCTCCAAACCGGGACCTATCGGACAGGATATTGTTGTTAATGGTATCCTCCAAAGAGGTCAGGATTATGGAAAGAAGGAACGGATCCTTTTTGACCTCCGTAAGCTCGAAAACAACAATATCCGCTTCATCCACGCTTTTATGTAAACTTGGGTTAGGTTGGAAAATAAAATCATAAAGCCCACCCTTTATGTATTGGCTCATCACAAGTTCAAATTCATCAAGGTCCAGGAATTTATCCTTGATTTTTTCCTCTGCTTTGATTTTGTCCCAATTGTTCAGGATATACCAATAAAAGCTTTCGAAATCATGATTGCCCAAGTTGTTCTTGTAATAGTTTGAGACGATTTTGCTCAGGGCCACGAAGAAGGGCCCTTCGCTCTGCATCATTTCCATGTTCTTTCTCCAAAGTTTCAGGATAAACCCGGTAACGGATATTACCTTGATAGGATCAATTGGTTTTCTAAGAACAAAGGGGTTGATTCCCATGGGTTCGTTTGCCTTGAACTTGATGTGTGCCGCGCGGTCCTTGAACAGTTTTACAAGAAAGCTCAAGCTCTGTCCAAACTCGGCAAAAACCAGTTTCACATTGAAAAGAAGGGACTGATAAGATATATTTAGAAGTGTGCTGGATTTTCCCTTTCCGGTGCTTGTGATGATCATTCCATTTCTGGCAGCTATATACCTTCGTTTTAGGTCAAACACATCGACCACCAGGGGAGCCCTGAAAACCCGGTCCTGGAAAACCAGACCTGTTTTATCATTTCTGAAGTTTCCATATATGGGCATAAGGGGTACGGAATCCTTCAAAGAGCTCATATAGAAAAAATCATCCAATATTTCATTCTCGCGCCCAATGATCGATCCCGTATAGATATTGTGGGCAAATTCATATCGTGCATCCATTGGCTGGAGGCTCTTATTGCTGAAAATCTCCCCCAGGCGTTTTGTTGCTTTCTCCAGGCGCTCAGTATCTCTGTCAAAGAGCATAATGCTGTTATGTACATAGCAAAGTTTGTTATCCTCGTTATCTATTGAAGCCTCAAACTTTTCCAAAGTATCAAAACCGTCCTGTATGGATTTTTTGTAACCGGCCCATGACTTGTAGGAGGTTTTCCGTATCTCCAGAACTTCTTTTGCCTGGTCCTGTTTCGGAATCTTGATGATTTGGTGGCATACATGGTCGAAATGAAAGTGGATGCCCAGCTCATCGAATGTTCCCCTGGAAACAAAATTGCTTCTCGGCACCGTATTGTCCGCCTCAATGACACGGGGGGTGTTGGGAAAGTGCGATGTGCTGGAGAAGCTAAATATCTTGATATTGTGGTCACCTATTTTCAACTGGTCTGAAAAGTTTCCATTGTGGACTATTTCAGAATCATGAAAACCATTGATGCTATTGAAAATAAAATACCTTAATTCCTCTTCCTCTATTGGAGTTACTTCTACCTGGGGTAACTGTTTTAAGATATTTACGGCATTATTGATACTACGTTCAAAATCTTGGATGCGCTGCCGTTCATCATCAAGCATACTTTCATTGACGGTAAAGGGATTGGCCAAATATTCCCTTTCAAGGCTCTCCAATCCGTCAAGGAAAAAACTTATCAGTGTATATGAGCCATAACTTTCGCGGCCGTCAAAGTAATTTCGCTCAACACGGTTTAAGAAATCTTCATAGAAAAAGAAGCTCTCTCCTTTAATGGTATTACGTCTGAAAACATCTATTCTATGGTATATGACCCCCTCACCTAGAAGATTTAGCGCACGGGTGAAATCGTCCATATGCTTGCCTATCGAATTGTCCGAAAGGCTATATGGCTCGGGGTTCAGAACAATGAACGTTTTTCCAAGAAGCCCATTTGTACTGAGAAGTGCATTATCCTCTATTTCTATTGAAGGGTTCATTTTTTAATATGTCAATACTATAAGTGTTCTTTGTTTTATGAATGGATTTCTTTGGCTCCAGCCTCTTCATTTGCCTTTTTGTACTACGCTTTAAATAGTTATACCACCGGTAGTATAGATACAACAACAGGGGTTCCAAAATGAAAAGTTGGTACCCAAGAAAAGTTGTAACAAATCCCATCAAGAGGAGATGAAACAAAAAAGCAAGAAAGAACGCAATGAGATAGTTTACGTTAAGACCAAAAAGGACAGGGGGATTTTCAATACCCTTATATGTCCTTATCGTTCGCATTCCCTACACGCTCCAATTTGAAAAACCTCCAGTCATTGCCCTGAATAGCACACCTAGAAGGAAAACAGCAATAAAGACACCACCGGCAACATAGATTAAGCCAATGATTCCTTCATCCTTTATGTTCTTGTCATCGCTCCTAAGCTTCTTAAGATTTGCCAAAAGACCAGCCCCTATACTAATCGAAAACAAGAGTATCAGTATTAGGACCAGATAGTTTTCTATAATGTCATTGATAACCTCTGTCATAGTTTAAAATTTATTGGTTCAAATATAATATTTACTGAAAAATAGTAACCATATGGCTACAATTTTTCGATGTCATGCATTATTTTTTGATAGTTTGCGTGGGCTACGTCACCAAAGGATGAGTTCACCTCAAGTAGTACATCATTCAACCTTTCATCATCAATAGCTGCCTGTTCAAAATAGAACTTACCACTATGGTAGTTCGCATCAAGGAAATTGCAGATGAACTGCCCTTGTCCCAGAGCCATAAAATCATCGCTTTTGAAAACCGTCTTATCGCTGCTACTTATGGACGTTCCTCTGCTATATGTACTTTGTCTTTCATTGGAACTGCTACCGGAGCTCTTGGTAACCCTTTGTACTTCCTGTGAACCGAAAAT
>NZ_CAKZYF010000082.1 GCF_937884665.1 uncultured Allomuricauda sp.
TGGTTCACCGGCGAGGTAGAGGCCAATGCCCGCCTCAATGGCAGTGTGGACATCCGCAACGTGAACGGCCCCATAACGGCCAATGCGCTGAATGGAAACATTGATGTGTTCTTTAATAAGGTTAAACAAGATTCCCCAATTTCCATCTACACTACCAACGGGGCTGTTGACGTTTCCATGCCATCCGATACCCCTGCACAACTCTCCCTAAGCTCCACCAACGGAGAAATTTATAGCAATTTTGACCTAAAACGAGATGAAAAAGAAGGATTGAAGTCTTACTCCAGGAGAAGTGTGAAGGCATCAATAAATAATGGAGGTGTAAACATTTCCCTTAAATCAACCAATGGCAATATCTATTTAAGAAAAGAATAAACCATCAAAAAACGAACAATCATGAAAAAAATCCGAATCTTTTCTTCAATAGTACTCTTTTTGCTTGGGGCCCTAAGCGTGAAATCCCAAACGAGCAGAACAGCTGGTGATTCCTGTAAAACCTTGCTTACCGCGATTAAGGAAAATGAGCCGAAAAAGGTTGTACAACTTCTTGAAACAACTAATCCCAATTGCTCTTGCGAACTAAAAAATGGGCCAAGAACTCCTTTGGTCCTGGCAGGAAGAATAGGGAATTTTGACATCGTACGGGAGTTGATAGATGCCGGTGCGGATGTAACGTTCCATGTGGATCGAGATGAAACCCCCTTAATGGCAGCAGTATTACATGATAATGTGGCACTTGCCCAGTATTTGATAAAAAAGGGCGCCAAGATAAACAAAGAACTTTCCGGTGACGGTACAGCTCTGTTAATCGCCTCAAGAGAAGGCAACCTTAAGGTTGTGAGCTATCTTATTGAAAATGGAGCAAAAGTCAACGCCTTGGTTATAGGTGATGGCACCGCGCTGATCCAAGCTACAAAAAATGGCCATAGCAAGGTAGTAGAACTTCTATTGAAAAACGGAGCAGACCCAAAACTAGAGGCACAAGGCGACGAGAATCCTATGTACCACGCCCTCGCCTCCAATAACAAGACAATAATTTCACTTCTAAAAAAATACCAGTAAAGGGACTATCTCATCAAAAAACGGACTATCATGAAAACGAACACCCTTATTTTGGCCATGTTTTTAGTGGCACTTACCGTAAAAGGACAACGAATCATTGAAAAGAATATCAATTATTCGGGACAAAGCATTACCCTAGAAGTGAAGTTTGCCTCAGAAATAGAGGTAAAGACTTGGGAAAAATCCACCGTGTATTTTAAGGCGGACATCCAAACCGATGAAGGAAAATACCTTGATATGTATTCACTCTATATAGATCAAAGCGACGGTTTTATTGGTATAGCCTCAGCTACCAAAACTATCTTCGACGCTTTTCAGGAGGAGCGAAAGAAAGGCGGAAAAAGGTACTGTTGTACAAATGATATGTATGAATTCAACTATGTGCTGTATGTTCCCCGGAACGCCTCATTTACGGTAAGTAGCATAAATGGAAGCCTGAGGGCCGAGATAATAGAAGGGAATTTTACGGCAGATTTAATCAACGGGGACATCGCTATCAAAAAATACCAGGGCAATTTGGACCTCAAGACCATCAATGGTGAAATTGACCTATCGGTAGGCAGATCCAATATAATGGCGGAAACGGTTCATGGGGAGATTTACGCCGACAAAAATTTGAACCTACAAGTGAAGGACCGCCATGTGGGACAAAAAGTGATGGGAACTTTCGGAAACGCCTCCAATACCCTGCGATTGAACACCATTAACGGGAATATGTATTTACGACTATAAGACGTCAAATAAGAGGAGTACCCATCCTAAAGCAAGTAAAAGACCTCCAAATGGAGTAATTGGCCCAAGAAACCTCAATTTTCTTCCTGCCATGGTACTTAAAACCAGGCCGTAAATACTGAAAGAGAAGAGGAAGGTGCCGAGGATAAAACAAATCGCCATAGCAGTGGGTGGGCTTTCTTGAACGTTTGGCATAAAACCTAATGAAACTAAAAGAATGGCATGGTACATTTGATATTTGACCCCGGTTTCAAAGCTTTGAACCTGTTCTGGGGTCAATTTCTTTTTTAGGGCATGAGCGCCAAAAGCACCAAAGATTACTGCTAAAAATCCATAGAAAGCGCCAAAAAACTGCAAAAGCTCGCTGGTTATCATCTCAAAAATAGATATTGATTTTTTCGTTGGAGGTCACCCGAAACACGCAGTCCTCATATTTTGGAGGTCCAAAGGCCCGCATTTTTCCTTTGGAGAAAGCTACCTTTTCTTTCGGAATTCCCAACCAATTGGTATCCAGGGCATCATTTCCGTTCTTATCATGAAAAAGCGCAAGGGCATATTCCCCCTCAGGTAGGTTTTCAAATTCCAAACGGGTCATACCCTCTTGGGCCGAAGCACTGCTGCTGGCAGCGACCTGTTCAAACTTTAAGAAAGAAGATTCCGAATCATATAGTGCCGCACTGACTTTGCCTTCAGAGGAAGGCACATTGTATACATTTACCGAGAGCCGGTGTTGGGAAAAAACCAATAAGGGGCTCAACAGTATCAAAAAGAAAAGGGTCTTCATAACTAGTTTTTAAAACTAAAACTTCTTGAACATATACAGTGCCAAAGTTAGTCCCCAAGTTTCAAATCCGATAGGACTTCTTCAGATAAATCCTTAAACACGCTTTGTGTTACAAGACTATCGTTAAAGTTCAAGAACATAGTCAGCGAGTCATTATATAGCAGTCTGATTTTTGGCTGTCTTAAATCGTCCACAAAAACATAGATTTTAGAGTTGGTCAGGGAATCTTGGAAAACCCCCTTTTCCCTTTGCAGCCAAGAGAAACCGTTGGCGCGTTCCATTTCGGGTATCCTTTTTACAAAGGAAACACTGTCAATTTTGGACAAAACAATGGTTCGATAATAAATACCCGATAGAATTTTTAGTTTTCCGTCCTTTATAGAATACCAGTTTTTATAATGTATGGTGAAAGCAAATGCACAGACAAAAAGCGTAATTGCGAGCAACAGATTCAAAAAAACATGTCTTTTCTTCTTACTCATCAACTTTAGCGGTCCTGTATTTGTCAAACCACGCCACTGTGTTTGCAATTTTTGTTATTAGATTACTGGGCTTGCTGGCGATTCCATGACTTGCTCCAGGAATTTCAACCAAGACGGTCTCAATTTTTCGAAGTTTAAGGGCATGGTACAATTGTTTAGCCTCACTCGGTGGGGTTCTCAAATCATCCATCCCGACCATGACCATGGTCGGGGTTTGAATGTTACCGACGAGCGATATAGGTGAAAATTTCCAGTAACCTTCAAAATTTTCCCAAGGTTGGCCTGGATATCTATGGTTCGCATAGTAAAAATAGTTGTCTGCCACCAAGGTCTTACTTATCCAGTTCATCACCGGTTTAGCGACGACAGCCGCTTCAAATCGATTGTTTTTTCCTATCATCCAGGCACTCATTATACCCCCAGCACTACCACCGGTCACAAAAAGTTGGTCTTCATGTGCAATTCCCAGGCCAATGCAGTGGTCCACGCCATCCATCACATCATTGTAATCCTCCCCAGGATAATTGTTGAACAATAAGTTTCCAAACGCCTCTCCATAACTGGTACTCCCTCTTGGATTAGGATAAAAGACCACATAACCCGCAGCAGCGTACAATTGCATCTCAGCAGAGAACCTATCCCCATAATTTAGAATGGGTCCTCCGTGGTTTTCGACCAGGAAGGGATATTTCTTGTCTTTATCGTAGTTTGGCGGATATACCACCCAACCTTGGATGTCCCGTCCATCAACTGTGGATTTATACCGAACTTCCTCCACTTTGCCCAATTCCCGATATCCTAAGAGAGGCTGATTCAATGCTGTTACTTTTTTTGCTGTTTTTGACTTCGGTGAAATCACCGCTAGTTCGGCAGGATACTCTGGTCTGGATTGGGTAAAGCACAATGTTCCGTTTTTGGAAACCGTGTAAGAACCTCCTCCGTAGGGTCTTCCCAAAGAGGTGCCCCCCACATTGTCCGCAAGTTTTGAAACCTTACCGTCCAAGGAAATATGACCTATTTTTCCATTTCCCATATCGTCATAAGAAACATAGAGCCCACTACTTTTTGCATCCCATTGGATATTGGAAAGGGTTCTATCCAGATTTCCTGAAATCATACGTTTTCCAGAACCGTCGCTATTCATAATGTGGAGTTTCCGGGTTTGAAAAGCTTGTACTTTGTCCTCAAAACCCAAATAGGCGATATACCTTCCGTTTGGAGATACTTTTGGGCTGTAATCGGGTCCGTCCCTATCGGTCAGGGTTTCGGTGGTCCCATTTTCAACATTAACCGAGTAAATTTCGCTGTTCCGGAAACGATATTCCCAGTCCTCAACGCGATTCGCGGAAAAATAGATTTTAGTTCCATCTTGGTTCCAAGACAGTGTTCCTCTATGGTGATAGTCCCCTGAAGTGAGCTGACGTGGCGCGCCTCCCTCAGCGGCTATTTTAAATATATGGCTAAAACCAGGTTGGATGTATCCCCTCCCATCGGCTTCGTGGTATACCCTATCGGTAACTCGTGGCGCTTCTGCCCATTGTGCTCCTTTTGGTTTCTTGGGAATCTTCGCAATCACTGGGGGAGCCTTTGGCACGTTCATTGAAAAAGCCAACGATTGTCCATCTGGCGACCAGGTCAACGAACTCGGACTGAAAGGGAGTTGTGTTAATTTGGCCAACTTTCCACTGGTTACCCAATACATATATATTTCTGAACCGTTCTCGGTACTGCTGGAAAACACAATTCTATCTCCCGTGGGAGACCATCTTGCACTACTTTCGTTTACTTCGCGAGCGGTCATTTTTTGATGTTGGCTCCCATCGGATTTGATCAACCAAAGATTTCCCACCGAGCGGTCTTTCATAATGTCAAAACCCATCCTTCGATATACCACCCATTCCCCATCAGGAGAGATTTGCGGGTCAGAAACATATTGAAGGTCGAACACATCCAGATAAGAGAATTTGGCCTTTTGTGCCATCAAAAAAGGTACGGATAACATCAAGGATACTAGACAAATAATAACGCGCATGGTCTGAGTTTTTTAGATTTTTAAAGGTAGTGGAAAGCAATCATCTCAACAACACTTATTGCCTTAAGGTGTTTGTGGCATAACTTGCTATATTTATAGGGAATAACCCGCCAAACTGTGCTGACCCTATTTCGAAGAATACGAAGAACGCTTGTGTCCGAGAACAGATTCTCCAAATATCTGGTATACGCGGTAGGTGAAATCGTGCTGGTGGTCATAGGTATTTTGATCGCGTTGCAGATTAACAACTGGAACAACGAAAGTAACGATCGTAAAAAGGAAGCGATAATTCTGAAACAGATTCACAGCGATTTTAAAAGCAATAAAAAACAACTGGATAGTATTGTGCGGATCAACCAAAAAAAGCTGAACGCCATTACGGTCTTTATTGATAAATTATTGGTACATCCTGATTCTAGCGCAATTGATACCCTTATCAAATATTCGAATGATATTTATACCATAAAAACCTTTAATCCATCGAATGGAGCGGTTGAAGCTTTGATAAATTCATCTTCTTTTGAGTTAATTCAGAATGATTCCCTGCGCAATTTGTTGGTCTCTTGGCAAGATGTTTATGAGGATTATGCCGAAGAAGAACAGTTGGAACGCAAGTATCAACTTCATTATTTCACGCCATTTTTAAGAAAGAACATCAACTTTCTTAGACCGTATTCCAAATTGAACCTTGAGACCATCAAGACCGTGGAGTTTCAAAATACCTTTTTGGACAAACGCCTTCTAGGCAGCTTTGTTTTGGAAGCCATTGAAGAGGAAAAAATCAACTATTATATTGACGAGATAGTCAGACTTTCCAAAAATGATGATTAAGTTTTTCCGAAAAATCCGCCAAGAACTAATTTCGAAAAAGAAGTTCTCTGAATATCTTCTATATGCCATTGGGGAAATTGTATTGGTAGTCATTGGTATCCTGATCGCCCTTCAGATCAATAATTATAGCGAGCAAAAAAAGGCACGTAGTGAGGAAAAGGTCCTTTTAGCCAATCTTTCCAACGATGTAGCATTGGATATTCTGCAAATTGAAAACAATACCGCACTATCCAGGGAAAGGCTCCGGAGACTGGATAGCTTGGTTCAACTGCTCAAAAGTCCTGAGCGTATCGATAAGGCCAGTTTTATCAGACAATCCTATGAGTTTGTCTTTGACCAATATTTTAAAAGCAACAGTGGCATTTTCGATGAGGCGGTATCTTCGGGAAAAATGAGTTTCGTACAAAACGAGTTGCTACGGCAAGACATTTTCAACTATTACCGAAATGCCAAAGAAACCTATACCGATGGCACCACCCGGCAGATTACCGATGAGTTCATAACTCCCCTTTTGGTGGAACATGTTTATTTGAACCAAGAAGGCTTAGCGATGCTAGGACTCGATGTAGAGAATATTTCCGAACTTAAAAATTTAGATGTGAACGCCTTGGCAAAGAATCAAGAATATTGGAAAATGGTTTTGCTGAAATTTGGGGGTAACCAGGAACAAATCATGCGATGGAGCACACTGAAAAAAAACGCTTTGGAACTAAAAGGGCATATCGATTCGACGCTTGAAAAATTATAGTGCAATTGCGGTTCTTTTTGAAAGCGATCCAGTATCTTCAAGCTCTTTGCAAAAATCATCAATACGAAACATCATGAGATCAAAACAAACCTTAAAAGTAGTTCTTACCTTCTTATTTTCGATTTATCAATCGGCAATGATATTTGCCCAAAGTGAAACAAAACTGATGCAACAACCTGCCTTGAGCGATACCCATATCGCTTTTGTATATGCGCAGGATCTTTGGATTGCCAATCGCGATGGTTCCAATCCAAAACGTCTTACCGTTGATGAAGGGGTAGAATCGAGACCCATATTTTCACCTGATGGCAGCATGATTGCCTTCAACGCGGAATATGATGGCAATGTGGACGTGTTTGTTGTTCCGGCAACTGGAGGAATCCCGAAAAGACTGACCTGGCATCCCTATCTCGATTTGGTCCGGGACTTTACCCCTGATGGGAAAAGCGTACTGTTTGCATCCCGTAGAAATTCCCATACCAACCGGTATTTTCAGTTGTTCACTGTACCCCTTGACGGAGGCCATACCGAACAATTGGAAATTCCAAATGCTTTTTGGGCCACTTACGCGTCGGACGGACAGCATATGGCCTATACCACCGTTTTTGATGCTTTTACCCAATGGAAACACTATCGAGGCGGACGTACTTCCCGTATTTGGGTATACGATACTTCAAACCATAAAGTGGTTGAAATCCCAAAACCCAAAGGCGGAAGCAACGACACCCAGCCCCAGTGGTCCGGTGATGAAGTCATTTTTAGAAGCGATAGGGACGGTGAATTCAATCTCTTCAGTTACAACATTAACACCAAGTTGGTGAAAAAGCACACTGATTACACTGATTTTCCCGTGATCAATGCCAAAGTCCACAAAAACGCTATCATCTACGAACATGCAGGTATGCTTCATATTTATGATATTGCCTCAGGCAATGACCAAAAACTCACCCTGAACATTGCCACCGATCTTTTAGAACTTCGGGAACGTTTCGTTTCCGGGCAACAATATGTGCGTTCGGGGGGTATCTCACCATCCGGGGCGAGAGTGGTTTTGGATTTTCGGGGTGACATCGTGACCGTTCCTGCTCAAAAGGGTGATTCTAAAAATCTTACCCAAACTACGGGTACCCATGAAAAATTTCCGTCTTGGTCACCTGATGGCAGGTCGATAGCTTATTTTTCAGACGCCTCCGGCGAATACGCCATGCATGTCCATAACACGGTAAACAACGCCATCAAAAAAATAGATTTGATCGGTACTGGTTTCTATGGTAATATCCATTGGTCCCCAGATAGTAAAAAAGTAAGCTATGTGGACAATGGCAGAAACCTCTACGTTACTTCGATAAGCTCGTCAAAAACAGTAAAAATAGACCAGGATGATCTATTTGTTCCAGGAGATTTAAGAGAAAAATTCAGTGACTGGTCTTTTGATTCCAACTGGATTGCCTACACACGAATAACCGACACCCATTTTGAGAAAGCCTATCTCTATTCCTTGTCCGAAAACAAATCCTATGAACTCACCGATGGATTATCGAACGTTACCGAACCTACCTTTGACCCCAGTGGAAAATACATTTATATGTTGGCCTCCACAGATGCAGGTCCGGTGGTAAATTGGTTCGATCAATCCAATATTGACAAAGAACTGACGAATTCCATCTATGCCATTACCTTGCAAAAAGACGTCGTATCCCCATTAAAGAAAGAAAACGATGAGGAAAAAGGGGAAGCGGAAAAAGAGGATGTTGAAAAAGAGCCTCCCGCTAAAAAGGGGAAAAAAGAAAAGCCGGAGGTCAAGTCCCTAAAAATAGATTGGGATGGCATTCAAAACAGAATATTGGCCCTTCCGGTAGAGGCAGGGAACTATCAATATCTAAACGCCATAAATGAAGGCGAACTTTTTTATCTATCGTCCACTGATTCCGATTCTTATTTATACAAATTTACCTTCGAAGAAAGGGATGCCGAAGAACTTATGGAACTGGATTTTTATGAAGTTGCCAGTGGTGGGAAAAAGATGTTCTATTACAGTCAGGGTTCATGGTTCGTTTCTGATCTGGCCAAAAAATCTGAAAATGGTCCCCTGAACCTTGGTGGTATCTCCATTAAAATAAATCCAAAAGCAGAATGGAAAAATATTTTTGATGAAGCATGGCGAGTCAACCGCGATTACTTCTACGATCCAGGGATGCACGGTGCAGATTGGAATGCCATGAAGAACAAATACGAGCCCTTTTTGGCCTACGTGTCCTGCAAGGACGACCTGTACCGAGTTATGCGCTGGATGTTCAGCGAATTGGCCGTAGGCCATCATCGCTTTGGGAGTTATGGAGATGATTTGAACAATCCAAAAAATATTCCTGGGGGACTTCTTGGGGCAGACTACAAGGTAAACAACAATCGGCATCAAATCTCAAAAATATACGGTGGACTCAATTGGACGCCAGATTTGAGGTCTCCTCTCACGGAACCTGGGGTTGCCGTTTCTGAGGGAGATTATATCATTTCGGTAAATGGAAAGAACGTCAACGGTACGGATAACTTATACAGTTTCTTTGAAAATACGGCCAATCGCCTGGTCGACTTAAAAGTCAGTTCGAATGCCGATGGAACCAACGCCAGAACATATCAGGTTACCCCATTGCGGACCGAATGGGCCATACGCAACCGGGACTGGGTAGAAGGGAATATGAAAAAGGTCCATGAAGCCACCGATGGGCAAGTGGCCTATGTCTACGTGCCCAATACCGCAGTTGCCGGATTCGAATATTTTAAAAGATACTTTTTTCCCCAAGCCAATAAAAAAGCAATTATTATTGATGAACGGTTCAACGGTGGAGGGTTACTGGCAGATTATTATATCGATATTCTAAAAAGACCTTTACAGGCGCATTGGAATTTTAGATACGGGAAAGACCTAAAATCCCCAAGTGCGTCCATCCAAGGTCCAAAAGTGATGATAATCGACGAAACTGCAGGATCAGGAGGAGATTATTTACCCTGGATGTTCAGGAGATTCAATATGGGAACCCTTGTGGGCAAACGCACCTGGGGTGGCTTGGTGGGCGTCTTGGGCTACCCGGAATTTATAGATGGCGGTGTTGTAACGGCGCCCAATTTGGCTTTTTATTCGGAGAGAGGTTTTCGGGTGGAAAATGAGGGGGTGGCCCCTGATGTGGAAGTGGAACAATTACCAGAATTGGTGGTGAAAGGCCACGATCCCCAGCTGGAAAAAGCCATTGAGATCGTGATGCAGCAATTACAGGAGAATCCACCCAAAAAAGTGACGACGCCCGAATATCCCGTGAGAACTAGGAAATAATCGTATTTAAGCTATAACTCTTGAATTTTAACAACAAAAATGTATTGATTACCGGCGCCTCGCGCGGCATAGGAAAAGCTACCGCGCTTGCTTTTGCAGAGAAAGGAGCTAGGGTCGGTATCAACTATAAAAATAATACCGCGGAGGCACAACGGACATTGAGCCAACTTTTGGGAGAAGGACACCGGCTTTTTCAAAAGGATATTTCAAAAAAAGAAAATTGTCAGATGCTCATTTCGGAATTTGTCCATCACTATGGACAATTGGATGTTTTGGTCAACAATGCTGGTATTTCCATTTTTCACGAAATTGATTCCGTAGCTTTTGAACATTGGACCCACGCCTGGGAAGAAACGTTCAAGACCAATCTTTTTGCCGCCGCAAATCTTAGTTTTTGGGGTGCCAAAGCCATGATGCAAACAGGAGGGGGACGTATCGTCAACGTTTCTTCCCGAGGAGCGTTTCGGGGTGAACCGACAAAACCGGCCTACGGTTCCAGCAAAGCTGCCTTAAATGCAATGAGTCAATCCCTGGCTAAAAAGTTGGCTCCCCACAATATCTATGTTGGCGTGGTGGCCCCTGGCTTCACGGAAACTGAAATGGCGGCGGAAACCCTTACTCCACGGGAAAAGGAAAATCTTTTGCGGGAGTCTCCTTTTCAAAGGATGGCGCAACCTGAAGAAGTGGCCCATGCCATTTTGTTTTTGGCCTCCAAAGGTGCAGAATATGTTTCAGGGACCATAATCGATGTGAACGGGGCCAGTTATCTAAGAAGCTGAAGGTATGAAGACCGCTACCATTGTCCAGTTAAAAAAAGAACTTCAATTCCGATCCGATGAAGAATGTTTGCAATTCTGCTTGCGGTTGGCGCGATTCAAAAAGGAGAACAAGGAATTGCTCACCTATTTGTTGTTTGAAGCCGACAATGAGTCAGCGTACATTGAAAACGTGAAATCTGAAATAGATGAGCAGTTTTCAGATATCAACACGGACAGTTTTTACTACATTAAAAAAAGTGTTCGAAAGATTCTCAGGAACCTTAAAAAATACATCAGATATTCAGGGAACAAAGAAACCGAGTTGGAACTCTTATTTTATTTCTGCTCAAGACTAAAAGCATTGAGACCTTCTATCATGGAGAATACTACCCTGCGCAATTTATACAGTAGGCAACTGGATTATATAGAGAGAAAAATCCAAACGCTTCACGAAGACCTTCAATATGATTACGGCTTGGTTTTGGAAAACATCCGATCTTAACAGCAAAATACACTCCCCAAAATCGAGGGCACTCTCTAATTTCTTATCTTTCTGAAAGCGTGTTGTTGACCATGGACCATTATCATACCTTACGCGAGTATTGTAAGGCCATTAACATTAAGTTGCCCCAGTGGGAAGAATTTGATGCTAGGCGTTTTAAGGATAATATGAAAACCGTTCATCCAAAAATGCCTCCATTTAAACACGAATTCTATGCCATAGCCCTTAAATTGGAAGGCAGTGGATATACAACTACTGGAAACTATTCCACGGAAAACCTGAAAGCCACCATTTTTTTCAACTCCCCCTATCAGATTATTCGTTGGGACATCGCTCCAGATTGGGAGGGGTATTACATTATCTTTTCAGAAGACTTTTACCAAAGAGAGGATACAAAACGAAAAATCAGTACAGATTTTCCTTTTTTATTGGTAGACAATACAGTGCCGTTGACGCTTTCCTCGGAAGAAGCAAAAGGATTTATCCACACGTTTGAAGAAATTCTTGGAGAGCATAAAAAAAACGACCCTACTTCAAAAACTATTTGTTACTTCAATACCCAAGTCCTGTTACAAAAGGTCGCCCGGCTTTTTAAAGAACGTGTTCCCTCGAAACAACAATCCTTCACCCAACGTGACAATGACCTGGATTTGGTAAGTAGGTTCAAGACCTTGGTAGAAACCTGTTTTTATCCTGACCAGGATTTTGAAAATGGAGAACCCCATAAAGTACAGTATTATGCGAAGCAATTGCACCTTCATCCCAACCATTTGAATGCCGTGGCGAAACGTATTGCGTCCCAGTCCGCTTCAGAAATTATTTACAAGCACATGTTGGCCTTGGCAAAATCTAAACTTCGAAACACCAATAAATCCATCAAGGAAATTGCTTTTGAGCTTTACTATAATTATCCCAACCACTTTGCCAACTTCTTTAAAAAACAGATGGGGGTGACACCCAATCAATACAGAAAAAGCTGAATTCCACTCTGTTTCTTCCACTTCTTTGAATTTTATAGTTTCTACTTTGAAAAAGGTACATTCTTACCTAATTCCGTCGCTTAATTTTGGGGTATAATTAAAAACGCAAGAAAATGAAATACAAGTTATTGGGAAATACAGGATTACGGGTATCGGAAGTGGCTTTGGGAACAATGACCTTCGGTACTGAAGCAGGCTGGGGCGCTGACAAGAGAACCAGTCAAAAAATGTTTGATGCCTTTGTGGACGCCGGAGGTAATTTTGTGGACACTGCCAATGAAATTTATACCGGAGGAACAAGTGAAAAGTTTACTGGTGAATTCATTAAATCAAATCGGGAATATATTGTCTTAGGCACAAAATATACCGATGCTATACCAGGAAATGATCCAAACAAAGCGGGCAACAGTAGGAAAAACATGATACAATCCTTGGAGCGAAGCCTAAAAAGATTGGACACGGATTACATCGATATTTTCTGGGTACACGCTTGGGATTTTATGTCACCGGTAGAAGAAGTCATGAGGGCTTTGGATGACATGGTAAGGCAAGGTAAAGTCTTATACTTGGGCATATCTGATGCGCCGGCTTGGGTAATCTCCAAAGCCAATATGTACGCTAGGCTCAATGGATTGACCCCTTTTGAAGCCTCTCAAATAGAATACAGTCTTATCCAACGCACGGGGGAGCGCGATCTCTTGCCCATGGCTCAAAGTGAAGGTATGACCACTTTGGGTTGGTCGCCTCTGGCCTCAGGAATTTTGACGGGTAAATACAGCAAAAAAAATATGACAAAAGAGGATACGGAAAATAGAAGATTGGACACCGCTGCTTTTGTGGCCTTGAACGATAGAAACTTAGCAATAGGTGATAAAGTTGTTGAAATTGCCGAACGGAATAATTTGGCCCCGGCAGCTGTGGCAATTGCCTATGTAAAACAAAAAAATATAGTTCCTATTCTTGGAGGTACCAAGGTGAGCCATATCGAATCCAATCTAAAGAGCATAGCCTTTGAGCTGAGTCCAGAAGACCAAATGGAGTTAGATCAAATCAGTTCCATTGAGCTAGGTTTTCCGCATGACTTCCTAAAAAGTACGCAAGCGGTGACTTATGGCGGGCAGTTTGAAAACATTCACCACAATCACAAATATATGCCTTGATCAAAAACATTGTAAAAATGAAACCTATAAAAAATAAGGTGGCCTTAGTAACCGGTTCCAACAGAGGAATCGGTTTTGCCGTAGTAAAGAGTCTTTTAGAAGAGGGCTTTTCCGTTATTTTAACAAGTAGAAATAGCCGGCAAGGTAAAAAAGCCCTGTCTGCATTGCCTAAAGAAAATGCCTATTACCATCCGTTGGATGTTACCTCAGACCAAAGTGCGACCACACTGTATGAACATGTTTCCCAAAAGTTTGGGAGACTGGATGTTTTAATCAATAATGCAGGTATAAACTATGATACGTGGCAAAATGCGATGACCGCGGACCTGTCCGAAGTTGAACAAACCCTTGACACCAATTTAATCGGGCCTTGGCGCATGATGAAGACGTTCCTACCTCTCATGCAGAGGAATAATTTTGACCGTATCGTAAACGTTAGCAGTAGTGCCGGAGCATTGGCAGCATTAACAGGTGCAACCCCCGGGTATAGCGTTTCCAAAGCAGCACTCAACGCTTTGACCATTAGTATGGCCAAACAGGTCCGAGGAAGTAACATTTTGGTCAATGCAGTTTGCCCGGGGTGGGTAAGAACCGAAATGGGAGGTGCAGGTGCACCAAAAAGTGCCAAAGAAGGTGCCGAAACCATTGTATGGGCGGCCCTTCTGCCCAATGATGGGAAAACAGCTTCTTTTTTTAGGGATAAAAAGCAAATTCCTTGGTAAGCAAAGACATATCTTATTAAAAGAGGCCTGTCATGCAGGCCTTTGTTATGTTCAGATGCCGATTGAGAAAGTATTCGTTCATCTTTGAATCCCGTATACCACACTTTGAAACGCGTAGTTCCCCAGGTCATGTGGTCCAATACATTTGTGGGGTAATTAAAAAAGAAACACCATGAAAAAAATTATCCTGACAGCATGTATCATCAGTTTGATACTATCCTGTAAAAACGGCACAAAGAAAAAAGTAGAATCATCACAAAACCAAATTGCAATGACGACCCTGGAACAAGAGACAACAGAAATTGAAAAACAACAAATCCATGCGCTCATCAATACGCTGTTCACTGCAGTGGACACTAGGGCTTGGGAAGCGGTAAAGGAAACCATGGCGGACTCAGTTTACACAGATTATAGCGCTTTGGGAGGAGCGATGGGTTTTAAGACCCCAAGTGAAATCCTCTCTGATTGGAAAACTTTGCTTCCTGGTTTTGAACGTACCATACACCAAGTACACAATACAGCAATCTGGGTCGCAGATAATAGAGCCACCGCCACTATGGATGCCATTGCCACGCACTACTTGAACCGAGACCAATGGACGGTTTTCGTGGGCTATGATACCGAGTACATCAAAGAAGATAATCAATGGAAATTGGCACGTATTGATGTAAGTCTTTACGATCAGAACGGGAACAAAGAACTTCCGATAAAGGCTTTAAAAAATGTAGAAGATGGTGCTATTCCTAAGTTTGAGGAATCCAACACAGAAACCCTTGAAACTGTGGAAGAGTTCTTCATAGCTTTAGAACAACAAAACTTGACCGACCTACTTGCCGTTCTCGATAAAAATATCGTACAAAGAATGCCCCTGGCACCCTCAAATTTTCCAAAAGAACTGTCCGGTATTGAGGCAATTCGAAAGCAATACACGGACGTAATGGACTACACACAAAGTTATACTCAGGAATATTTTGGGACTCAAGACCCCAATACGATACTGGCAAAGTATGAAGGAACCATCACTACCACGGATGGCAAGCCATATAACAATTCCTACGTAGGTATTTACACGGTTGCCAATGGAAAGATTACTGAATTTGTAGAATTGTTCAATCCCAATATCCTTTTGAGCGGATGGCCTGGGCTGCAACCTGAGCACTTTTCTGTACATGATGCCGGTGCAAGTGCGGATAGTGGAGTAACCCAAGAGAATGTGGTATTTGACAACGAGGGGATACTTTTGAAAGGACATCTTTTCAAGCCACCAAATTTTAACTCTACCCAAAAATATCCGGCAGCTGTTGTCACAGGGAGTTGGACCAGCGTCAAAGAACAAATGCCCGATGAGTACGCCAGTGTTCTAGCAAAGGACGGATTCATTACCCTTACCTTCGACTTTACTGGATTTGGTGAAAGTGAGGGACAACCGAGACAAGTAGAGGATTATCAGTTAAAAATCCAAGATATCAAAGCCGCTGTAGATTTTATGGTTTCCCTTGAGAATGTCGATTCCAACAATCTTTCAGGCTTGGGGGTTTGTGCCAGCTCGGGATATATGGCCCACGCCACAGCCAAGGACACCAGAATCAAAAAGTTGATATTGGTAGCACCTTGGCTCCACAATGCAGAAATTGCAAAGACAATCTATGATTTTCGTCCAGGTGGAACGAAAGGATTATTGCAAGCGGCAAAAGAAGCCAAATTAAAGTATGCGGAAACGGGAAAAATGGATTATGTATTGGCGGCGAGCGAATTGGACCCGCTAAGCGCCATGTATGTTCCAGAGAACATATTTGACTACTATTTAAATCCTTCCAAAGCAGCTGGCAAATATTATGATAATCGATTTGCGGTAACCAGTTGGGAGCCTTGGTTGACATTTGATGGTATTTCAATAGGGCAAGAAATTTCCCAACCCGTTTTCATTGTGCACAGCGAAAGTGGAGCAGTTCCACAGGGTACCAAGCAATTTTATGATCTATTGACCGGGGAAAAAGCGATAAGATGGTTGAATGATTTCAATCAGCAACAACTTTATTTTGAAGCAGATGCTGTCAACGCAGCAATGAAAGAGGTTATAAATTATCTTAAAGGATAAAATCCTACAGAATGTTTTATACGAAAGAGCGGATATTTTCCGCTCTTTTTTTGTATTCTATCCCAAACCAACATCTAGAGTCATCATAATAATAAATCCACCTATGAATCCCAAAGTGGCGATATCTGTATACTTATCCCTTTGGGTTTCTGGGACAACTTCTTCCACAACCACAAATATCATAGCACCTGCTGCAAAAGACAGTGCGTAAGGCAAAATAGGTTCAAACGTAAGGACCGCCCATGCCCCCAATACCCCAGCGATAGGTTCCACAATGGCAGAAGCCTGACCATATACCCAACTTCTCCAACGACTTAATCCGTGTCTGCGCAAGGGCATGGCCACCGCAAAACCCTCGGGAAAGTTTTGGAGACCTATTCCAAGGGCAAGTGCCACTGCTGCACCAATGCTGGCCCCATCAAAACCCGCCGCAACTCCACCAAAAAGTACCCCTACCGCCAATCCTTCAGGGATGTTATGTAGGGTAATGGCCAAAGTCAAAAGCGTTGTTCTTCGCCAGGGCGTCTTTACCCCTTCAGCCTCCTCTTCCCTAAAATTGATATGTAAGTGGGGAAGTACCTTGTCCAAACCAAAAATAAAGGCAGCGCCTAAAAGAAATCCGACGGCAGCAGGAACTACTTTTATAAAACCTTCTCCTGGACTCATCTCAATTCCAGGGGCAAGAAGACTCCAAAAACTGGCTGCAACCATTACCCCGCCCGTAAAACCCAACATTCCGTCCAACAGGGCCCTATTTGCGTTTTTAAAGAAAAAGACCAGTCCAGCGCCCAAAGCCGTCAGCCCCCATGTGAACAAGGTGGCGTACAAGGCAGCCAAAATAGGGTCTATGCGCTCAAAATATAGAATTAGCTGTTCCATTAGCTTTGTTTTTTTACATATAAATTTGCGGCAATCTGATGTGATATATTCAGGCTTTTATCATGTATTTGAATCGTCAGGGATTGATCGAACTCCTCAATCTCCAGAACTTCAATTGTTATCCCTAGAGCAATTTGATTCTTGTCCAGAAATTTTAAAAATGTGGGAGAAGTATCTTTTACCCCTACACAAACCCCAACTCCTGCTTTTGGCATATCACTCAGCAATTGTTTGTCCCTTTCAAAAAACTCACCATCCTTACTGGGAATGGAATCTCCATGGGGATCATATTTAGGGTATCCCAAAAGGGCGTCAATTTGATCTATGAGTTTTTCACTTTTTATATGTTCCAGTTGTTCGGCAACTTCGTGGACCTCATCCCAGGTAAAATCCAACTTTTCGACCAAAAACACCTCCCACAAGCGATGCTTTCGAATAATGGATAATGCCAGACGTATCCCTGACTCGGTCAATAGAATCCCTTGGTATTTTTTATAGTGAACCAGTCCTTTATCTGCAAGTTTCTTGGCCATATCGGTTACAGAAGACGGTTTAGTTTCCATCTGTTCTGCAATGGCATTAGTGGATATGGGCGAAGTGGAATTGCCTCCCAAATGAAATATGGTCTTTATGTAGTTCTCCTCTGAACGGGTCATATCAAATTTTTCCAAAAATACATTTTTATTACTAAAAACAAATATTTAGTTTTGTCTAAATTTAATTTTTTATGGATAAAAAAATTATTTTGATCGTATTTTTAGGTTTAGGACTTCAACTGTATTCCCAGGAAACAAATATCACAGGAAGTGTTCTTACTGATAAAAAAGAGGGTATTCCGTTTGCATCTGTCTATGTAAAGAACAGAAATATTGGAACCACAGCAGATGAATTTGGTAACTACCGACTCAAAGTGCCCAAAGGTGCGGTCACTTTAGTCGCCCGTTCCCAAGGTTATAGAACTGAGATAAGGGAGTTTCAGGTTTTGGAGGGACAAGAACAAAAAGTTGATTTTGTACTGGTAAAGGATATATTGGGCCTGGACGAGGTAGTTGTAAGTGCGACGAGAAATCGTGTGGAAAAACGAAGCGCCCCAGTAGTGGTATCAACCTTGAAGCCACGGTTACTGACCGCAACCCAGTCCATCACCCTCGCGGATGGACTTAATTTTTCTCCTGGCGTACGAGTTGAAACCAACTGCCAAAACTGCGGTTTTACCCAAGTACGACTAAATGGTTTAGATGGGGGATATACCCAAATCCTGCTTAACAGTAGACCTATATTCACCTCTTTGTTGGGCGTGTACGGTCTAGAACAAATTCCCACCAATATCATAGAACGTGTAGAAATCGTAAGAAGTGGTGGTTCAGCGCTCTATGGCTCCAATGCGATTGCCGGTACGGTTAACATTCTTACTAAAGACCCGGTATTGGACATTTGGGAAATAGGAAGCAATTTTGCCCTTGTGGATGGGGAGGCAATTGACCGCATTGTTAGTTTTAACAGTGCTCTGGTAGCCGACAATCTAAACAGTGGCGTCACACTTTTTGTCAGTTATAGAAACAGGGATCCTTACGATGCCAATAACGATGGTTTCACTGAACTGGTTGAACTTCGTAATACAACCGTTGGTGCCAAGGCTTTTCTTAGACCAACTGACAGAAGTCGGCTTTCTATAAACCTTAATGCTATCCGCGAGTACAGGAGGGGTGGAGATCGGCTGGATTTAGCTCCACAGTTTACGGATATAACCGAAGAACTGGACCATGACACCTTTATTGGGGGAGCGGATTATGAATTAAACAACAAAGGCCAGACGGAAAAAATCCAGTTCTACACCTCAGCCTCTTATACCAACCGGGCTAGTTTTTACGGTGGCCTAGGGGGATCCCGTACCCGTCAAGACAGTATCTTGGCCAACAATGCGTTTGGAACCACAAAGGATTTGGCATGGGTCAACGGAATGCAATTCACAAAATCTTTTGACAGTGAAGATGTGGTCACCGCTGGTATCGAATATAACCTAAATACGACCGAAGATAGAATTCCTGGTTACAATCGATTGATTGACCAAAGTGTCAATACTTTGGGCGGTTACCTACAATACGAATGGAAACCATCCCCGAGATTTACCGCCCTAATGGGAACCCGATTGGATAATGTAAGTGTAGATGGTGACTATACCATAGGGGGTATCATTAGAGGAGTTGATTTAAACCAAACTGCTTTATCTCCCAGATTAACCCTATCCTATCGCTTGACCGATGCCCTGCGTTTACGGGTAGGCTATGCTCGTGGATTCAGGGCACCACAGGCTTTTAATGAAGACCTTCATATTTCCAGTGTTGGCGGAGAGCCTCAATTTGTTATCCTATCCGATGATTTGCAAACCGAGTTTTCCAACGCTTTTACAGCTTCATTGAACTATTCCAAATCGATAAACCTGATACAGTTGGATTTCTTGATGGAAGGCTTTTTTACCAACTTGGAAGACCCTTTTACGCAGGTCAGTACCGGAGCTGTTCTTGAAAACGGTTCTATCTTGGAAGAAGTACGAAATGGTTCCGGAGCGACCGTGTACGGCACAAACTTTGAATTTGGGGTTTCCCCAGACCCAAAATGGCGTTTTCAGTTGGGAGGTACACTGCAGCGTACCGAGTATGACGAACCTCAACTCCTCTTTGAAAGTGATGGTACTCCCACAGAAAATGACATTTCGATAAATGAATTTATCCGAGTTCCCAAGCTGTATGGGTACCTCAATACAAGCTGGATACCCAATGAAACCTTTACTATTGATATCACCAGTACCTACACGGGCAGTATGACCGTACCAAGGGTAATCAGTGATACTGGATTTTTAGAACTGAACGCGGTGAATTCTTTTTTTGACCTGAACCTCAAGCTGGAAACCCACTTTGATTTCAATGATTCCTTCATGATAACGATCTCTGGAGGCGTAACCAATCTTTTTGATAGTTTTCAAGATGATTTTGATATAGGCCCAACTCGGGACTCAGACTATATTTATGGACCCAATGCCCCACGGTCGTTCTTTTTAGGATTGAAATTTGGCAAGTTACATGGATTCTAAAATGATAAAAGCTGTTTTTTCACTAAAAAAGAACACCTTCATCACCGTGCTCGTTCTACTCTTGTTCAATAGAATTGTAGCTCAGGAAAATAGCATAAACTGGCTCAATTTTGAACAATTGGAGGATTCACTTACCGTCTATCCCAAAAATGTTTTTATTGTTTTTTATGCAGATTGGTGTGCGTATTGCAAAAAAATGGACAAAGCCGCTTTTGCGGATGCCCAAGTGATCCATTTGTTGAACACGGACTATTACGCCGTCCGAATGAATGCAGAAACACGGGACAGTGTTGTTTTTGGAGGGGATACCTACGTCAACAAAGAGATGGGCAAGAAAAGAAACCCCACACATGAAATCCCTTTGCTCTTGGCCTCACGTAAAGACCATCCCTTTTCCTTACCCGCCCTGGTGATTCTAAATAAAAAGTTTGAAGTTACTGCGCGGTATTTCGAATATCTTTCTCCAAAAAGGTTGAAACGAGTGCTCTCAGAAAGACCAAAAGCTGATAAAAGTACTACTTCCTCAGCTTTTTCGTCTTTCT
>NZ_CAKZYF010000083.1 GCF_937884665.1 uncultured Allomuricauda sp.
GGAACCGGTAAACCCAACAGCTTTTACCTAAGGATGTTGAACCAACTGCTGCCCGGTCGCAACACCTCCATTTAGGGTCGCAAAACCACCTTGGGGCAAATTGCATAGAACAACTGCTGCGGAAATGGCCTTAGCGACCAGAGCATTGGTGCCCAAGTGCGAAGGAGGTGCCTTCACGATTACGGGACAACCTGCGGCCAAGGCCGAGGCGGTATCCCCTCCCGCCGTAGAAAACGCCAAGGGGAAATTACTGGCGGTAAAAGCGGCTACGGGCCCCAAGGCCACGGAAACCTTGCGAATGTCCACTCGGGGCATGGGCTGGCGGTCGGGAAGGGCTTCGTCAATGACCGCATGCACCCAACTGCCCTCCGCTACCAAATCGGCAAAAAGGCGAAGTTGATTGCAGGTCCGCCCCCTTTCGCCTTTGATTCTTCCTTCGGGCAATCCAGATTCCGCCATGGCACGATGCACCAAAGTGTCGCCCAAAGCTTCAATTTCATCAGCTATGGTTCGTAGAAAAACGGCCTTATCCTTTCCCGAAAGGTTTTTGTAGGTCTTCCAGGCTTCATGGGCCGCAGAAACGACGGCATCTATTTCTGCTTCGGTAGCTATTGGAAATTCTCCCGATAAGGTCTGCTGGGTAGCCGGATTCACGGATTGCAAGAGGGTGGTTCCCTGTTTATTTTTTAATTCGGACATGAAATGGTTTTTAGGTTAGGTGAACTAGGCAATGGCTATGCTCAGATAATCGGGCAATTGGGGGCGTGAGGCAATTCCTTTTTCCAGAATGGCAATAACACGTTCTCTTTCCGCTCCGGCAAGGACGTGACGGGGCGGGCGGACGTGTTCCGTTCCTATGCCGGTCATCACTTCGGCCAATTTGATATTTTGTACCAACTGCGGGCTGATATCCAGTTCTAAAATGGGCAAAAACCAGCGGTAAATGGCCAAAGCTTCGTTTACTCTTCCGGCTTGTACCAATCGGTATATTGCCACGGTTTCCGCAGGGAAGGCATCTACCAGGCCAGCGACCCAACCGTCCGCGCCCATGAGCAATTCTTCCATGGCCAAGGTATCTACCCCACAAAGGATTTTGAAACGGTCGCCAAATTGGTTTCTCATCCGGGTCACATTGGAAATATCCCGCGTACTCTCTTTAACGGCCTGAATGTTTTCCAAAGGGAGCAACTGTTCAAAGATATCGAGGGTGATCTCAATCTTATAATCCACGGGATTGTTGTACAATAGAATAGGTAGGGAAGTGCTGCCTGCAATCGCCTTAAAATAATTCGCCACCTCCTGATCGGTAGGTTTGTACATCATGGGCGGCAGTACCATGAGCCCGTGCACCCTAAGAGCCTCTGCTTTTTTTACCAAATCGATGGCGGTACGGGTAGCCCCTTCAGCAATGTTTAAAATAACATCAATTCGGTCCCCAAAGTTTTCCAAGCTGGCCTTTGCCAATATCAGGCGTTCTTCATGGGTAATCGTGCTGCTTTCCCCCAGCGAGCCACCAATAATGATCCCATCAATACCAGCGTCGACCTGAAATCCAATGTTTTTTAAAAAAGCGGGAAGGTCCAGCTCACCATCCGCCGTAAATTTTGTGGTTACTGCGGGATAAATCCCTGTCCAATGTACTTTTCGCATGAATTTATTTTTTGCAAATGTAAGAGGCTCAATGGGATGTATTTCTTCCTGAAACATGCCCAATGTTTTTTCAAGATAGGGCAGAACAAAAAGATAACAAAGATTAAAATGTAAATGGGTGATATGCGTGCTAAGCAATCCTAGACCATATCAGTATGATTATCATTTTTAACGAAAATTCCCGAACTTCACTACAAACGTAACAACCAAACGGCGGAACTTGAAGATCAGTTTAAACCTTGAACGGGATTTGAAAGAAGAATTTCGGAGCATCATTGATTCGGATGCCTTCCTTCCTGCATCGGGTTATGCGATGGACAAGATCAAGCGGGTACAATTTCCCGACCAAACCGTGCTATACTATTTTGCCCCTGTAGAACATAGAATTCCCATACACATGACAAGCACTAACGCAAAGGATAGTGAGTGGTACTTGATCCATATGAATATTGGGGGGGACATGCATTTAAAACAAATGGAAAGCCGACCGGCCGACCATCATCGGTTCGTTCCGTCAGGGGTTCTGCTCTATTGCCCGGGCATTGTGGTAAAAACCAATTTTCCCGAAGGGCACCGCTCCGAACTGGCCACCATTCGTGTTCCAAAACAATTTATTGACAGTTACTATGACCGTTCCTTTATCCAGGACGGACAACTTCTGGTATACGAGGATTTGGACTACGACATCCAAAAGCGAATACGGAGCGCTATAAAGGCGATGGACAACAAATTGAAATGTCATGCCATTGTACTGGAAATTATAGAACATCTTTTTCGTAATATCAAATCCAGCGCTTCCCGGTCCAAAGTGCTGGCACTCCACAACGATGACATCCAGAATCTTTTGACTGCTGCGGAGTTTTTAAAGAACCCCCTCTCCCAAACCATTCCTTCTATTGGGGAACTGGCCAATATTGCAAAAATGAGCCCTTCAAAGTTTAAGGCATCCTTTAAACAGTTTTTTGGGCGGGCACCCCACCAATTTCACTTCAATATTAAGATGGAGTACGCCCGAAACGAGTTGAAAAAAGGTAGGAAAACCCCTGTGGAATTGAGCCACGAACTGGAATATTCCCATCCGTCCAATTTTAGTTCGGCCTACAAGAACTACTTCAGTGTGGTGCCTTCTTCGGATTATATGCGAGGTTGAATTAGCTTTCAGCACTACAATCTTGGCTTTTCGCACTACTGGAGAAGGGGAAATTACGCTAAACTTGTATCGTACAATTCAACCATCAATAACCAATAAAAAAACGATATGAAACTAGCACGATTATTTTGGTCCATCGGTTCTTTGACCCTCAATATTGTCATCGGAATCTACATTTATTTAATGAGCAGTGCTCCGGTGGACCGAGCGGCACGTTATCAATACATAAACGACAACTGGGGTATGTATGGTGGCCATTGGAAAGTAGAATTTCTTATTATGACACTTATCACGGTTGGAGCATTTTATTTTGCCCTTCGAACCCTAAAAATGAGTTGGGCGATAGTATCCGTAGGGCAGTTTATCTTGTTATTGACCTATCCCTTTATGCTTGGGGGGTATCGGAACACTCCGCTTGAGGTTGCCGAAATGGCCAATGAGATGGCCAATACCGTCTTCATTTTTGGAAATGTGGTGCTGTTTGCAGGGCTGTTTCTAGTCTATCTAAAGGACACATATCTTAAACCTTGGCTAAAAACCGTGGCATTCTCAATTTCTGCATTCATGACCCTGGTTTTCGTGATTATTTTTGCTGG
>NZ_CAKZYF010000084.1 GCF_937884665.1 uncultured Allomuricauda sp.
TTACAAAAAGCTCTGGTTTCCCTGCAAGGACCGATGTGTCATCCTTTAACCAATTTTGGATTTCCTTTCTCACTTTTGATGTGATTTCCTTGCCCAGTGAAATGAAGTCGTTCAGTACATCTTTTTCGAAAACAGCGGTATTGAAATCAAATACGTCCAGCTCGGCGACCGCCGCCAAATCCAGAATTTGGTCTCCAACCGCTACGCCCGCTCTGGGACTTCTGTCTTGCGTGGAGAATATTCCAAACGGAATATTGTGAATGGAAAAATCTGAATTTTCAGGTATGTTTATGATCATCGATTTTTGTTGTTTTTGTCAATTGGAAATGGAGCAAGGCGATTGAGAAATCTCTGGTTGGGACATTTCTCTCGCGTTCGAAACGACAGTGGTTTTTTCAATGCTATTCCAACCACGATTGATAATATTGACCATCATCTATTTTGAGTGCATTTTCCGTGACCTGCAGGGGTTTGAAGGTATCTATCATCACAGCCAACTCCTCGGTTCCTTTTTTCCCAATGCTCCCTTCGTACGTTCCTGGATGAGGCCCATGCGGAATACCCGCTGGGTGTAGTGAAATGTATCCTGGTCCAATACCTTTTCTACTCATAAAATCGCCATCCACATAATAAAGCACCTCATCGGAATCAATATTGGAATGGTTATAGGGCGCTGGGATGGATTTGGGGTGATAATCATATAAACGCGGGCAGAATGAACAAATGACAAACGCCCCGGTTTCAAAGGTTTGGTGAACCGGCGGGGGTTGGTGCACTCGGCCCGTGATGGGTTCAAAATTATGGATGGAAAATCCGTAGGGATAGTTATAACCGTCCCAACCTACCACATCGAAAGGGTGCGAAGCGTAAACCAAACTATGCAGCATTCCCTGTTTTTTTATTTTCATAAGGAATTCGCCGGTTTCATCGTGGCTCACCAAATTCTGGGGCAATTTATAGTCCCGTTCACAGAACGGCGAGTGCTCTAGCAATTGACCGAACCAGTTTCGGTACCGTTTTGGCGTATATATGGGATGAAACGACTCTGCATACAGGATACGATTGTCTTCCGTATCAAACTCGATTTGATAGATGATTCCGCGCGGAATGATGAGGTAATCCCCATATTCGAAAGGAATATCCCCGAGAAATGTCTTTAAGGTTCCAGTGCCTTTATGGATAAACAACATTTCATCGGCATCGGCATTTTTGTAAAAGTACCCGGACATTGATTTTTTTGGCGCTGCAAGCCCGACGTATACATCATTATTGCCCAACAGGGGCTCCCTTGATTCCAAAAAATCGTCTTTGGGTTCAACATCAAAACCGATAAGCTTTCTGGACGTAATGTTCTTTTCTATGGCGATGTTTGGACTTAAATCCACAGGATCACCAATTTTTTTCACTTGGGTGGGTCTGTGGATGTGGTACAATAGGGACGACATCCCATCAAAACCGATGGTACCGAACAACTGCTCATAATACAGACGGCCGTTGGGCTTTTCAAATTGGGTGTGTCGCTTTTGCGGAATCTTTCCGAGTTTGTGATAGATAGGCATAATACGCTGTTTAAATTAGTGCAAAGTACCTCTTAGTTCTTGTTCGCGCTCAATAGCTTCGAACAGCGCCTTAAAGTTACCCTTTCCAAAGGATTGTGCGCCTTTTCTTTGAATGATTTCAAAAAACATGGTGGGTCTAGGTTCAACGGGTCGGGTAAAAATCTGTAGCAAATACCCCTCATCATCTCGGTCCACTAAAATACCCAGCTCTTTTAACGGGGCAATATCCTCATCGATTTTTCCTACTCGATCGGTAACGGCATCATAATAGGTATCTGGAACCCTTAAAAACTCTACACCTCTGCTTCTTAGGTCTTTCACGGTTTTGATGATATCATCGGTCGCAACCGCAATATGTTGAACACCTTCGCCTTCATAGAAGTCCAAATATTCTTCTACCTGGGATTTCTTCTTTCCCTCTGCAGGTTCGTTGATGGGAAACTTGATGCGGCCATTTCCATTGCTCATCACCTTGCTCATCAACGCGGTATATTCGGTAGAAATGTCGTTGTCATCAAAGGATAGAATATTCACAAAGCCCATTACCTCTTCGTAAAAGGATACCCAGTGGTTCATTTTGTTCCATCCTACATTGCCTACCATGTGATCAACATATTTTAATCCTACAGATTCTGGATTGTAATAAGGGGTTTCCCAGTGCACGAAACCTGGTAGAAATGTTCCACGGTAGTCTTTGCGTTCCACAAAAATATGAACGGTCTCACCATAAGTATGTATACCTGCACGTACCACTTTGCCGTCTTTATCTTCTTCAACTACGGGTGCCATATAAGATTTTGCTCCTTTGGCAACGGCAGTTTCGTAAGCATAGGTGGCATCGTCTACCCAAAGGGCGACCACCTTAACTCCATCCCCGTGTGCATCGATATGTTTGCCGATTTTCGTGCCACTTTTTAACGGAGAGGTCAAAATCAATCGAATTTTGTCTTGAATGACCACATAACTTTCCCGGTCCTTTAATCCGGTCTCAAGACCTGCATAGGCATAAGATTGAAAACCAAAAGCAGTTTTGTAAAAGTGTGCGGCCTGCTTTGAATTGCCCACGTACAATTCAATATAATCGGTACCGTTTATAGGCATAAAATCCTTAGCTTCATTATGCGCCTTGGGGAGTGTGGAAGTTTCCATAAGCTGTATTTTTTTGATTCCGAAAGAATTATTGTTGTTAGTGCAACAAAAATACATATTTTTGTCGTATCAAAGGGTGATAAGATTGAAAAATTCAAGTTAAATGCTAAATCAAATTGATAAAATATCAGGGATTGGATTACACTTGGATTTGGTGCTTCGGAAAATCCAAGATGCCTATCTGCGCAAATTTGATGAATTGGCCGTTGATATGACCATTGAGCAGTGGGTGATCCTTCATCGTATTTTTGAATTGGGGGAAGAAGCCTCGCAAAGGGAAATCGTCCGCACCAACTTTAGAAACCGTGCGACGACTTCACGTATCATTGGTCGCTTGGAAAACAAGGGTTGGATAACTAAAACCCGATTTGAAGGGGACCAAAAGCGATTTAAATTGGAGCTGACCGGCAAAGGACAATCCATAATTGATAGGGTCCTTCCCTTCGCGGTCAAGCTCAGAAAAAAGGCCATCGACAACTTGAACGTGCTGGAGTTCGATATCTTTCTGAAAGTGTTGGACCAAATTGGGCAGAATTATAGCCCTTAATACGCTGTTTAAGCCTCTAGCTCTCTTATTTACAGTTATTTTTAGTTGTATTTTCGTGTTTTGATTGGGGTAAATTAGCATAGAAAGTGGAAAACCTAGAGGTTTTGTCAGGGTAAGGATTATGGGAATTTTGCGACCTATTGTTCTTAAAACGAAAGCATGAAAAAGTTAAAACATTATCCAAGCGTATGGCAGGCTTATCCGGTTTCCGTGGAGATGTTTGCCCAATTTGAGAAGGATGCCAGAACGGCAACTGAAGACATCAAAGACAACGAAGTTAAAAAGTCAAGATTGAAATTGGCTTTTGGCTGGTAAATTAAATGGAAATACATTAATGGGAAGGCATCCGAAGGGGTGCCTTTTTTGTTGGACCGTTTTGCATCGTTCTGTGGGAGCCTATTGGCATATACCTAATTCCAGTCCCAATTCTTTCGCCAGCTTTCTTCTTCTTACCGAGGATTTTTCTGGATTATTTCTTAAAAATTGAATGGGGATTTCCTTCCCCAAACCCAATGCTTGGTAACATGCCATATCAGCTACCAGAAATGTGTTTGAGAATAACTTGCCGTGATACTCGAAATTGTACGTGATAAAAAATTGAAATTCTTCAACAGTGATTTTTTTTCCATGCTTGTACAGCTGGTAAGAGGTATCCTTGGTGATTTTATCAATAATTTTTGCGTAGCCGAAGGTTCCGAATTTCTTTGTTTCAGCCTGCTCAAAATAGTACAAAAAGCTCGATGGCATGGTATACACAAAAATACATGTAGGGACTAGGATAAATATACCCCCAAAAAAGTAGAGAAAAACAATATCCTTAGTAATGCCAAAAAGCAGGGCTATAATTCCTATCAATAGGAAAAGTGCTATGCCAAAAAGTGGTCCTGAATTCTGCCGTAGGGAAAAAAGACTGAAATTTACCTTATCTGAAAATGTGGATTTCACCCGAACTTTGATTTATGCAATCTTATGGGCAATTTTAATTGATTTTGGTATCGTGGAAACCAGCCCGCTTCCATGTCCCATCCTCTATGACCCAAAAATTGGTAATCCTATAGTTGTTTGTTTTGATCCCGGAACTGTCCTTAACTTTAACGGTTACTTTACCGGTCAATATTGCGCAATTGGTGTGATGTTCAATTCTGGTCTCTTCCAGACGATAATCGAGAACTTGGACAGTGCCGGATTCGAGTTCTTTATTTCTCTTTTTTAAATAGTTGAACCAATCGGATTTACCGATAGCCCTTGAACCGCTGTTGGTATGCAAATAATTTTCGGTGGTCAAGGAATCCAGAACAATGAGATTTCCCTCGGCAAAAGCCATATTGAATCTTTCAATTGATTTTTCCAGTTCTCTTTTATCAGGTTGCAGGGTATTGCGTTCATTTTCGCCAATGCACCCCCAGAACAACAGAAATGAACCTATCCATATAATCAATTTATAATTCGTCTTCATAGCTATCGGTTAGATTTAGAATCTTAAGGGAGTTCTTCAAGGCAACGATATCGCTGAACCCTTCCTTGGGTATGCTCACCTTTTTGATTGTTTTGGGAAGCATATCAAAGTAATTGTCCGAGAAATTTTCCTCCGTGTTACCACAAAGAAATACATCTTTGGCAAATTTGTCCGTTTTTACGAGAATCTCAAAGGAGGTATCGGTTTCGATTACATCATATTCTAACTGGGGTTTTGGAAGATTTAGTGCTTTGAAGGGAACCAAGTAGTGCATATTTTCAGAAACTTTTGTTTCATTTACCAATAATTCTGCATGTAGAAAGACAGCTTCTGCTTTTGATTTATCAAACCATGAACCTTTTTCAAGAGATAACTGTTTGTGGGCTTCATTTGCCATGATCGTGACGTCCTCATGTCGGGTCTTCAGGATGTTTCCCTCAAAATCCATTAACCGTACCCGAAGTTGGGCATCCATAGTTTCCAAACTGTCCGAGATTACATGAACATATACGTTCGCATCGTCTTGATCAAAACTTACCAATAGATTTTGAAACGCTTTTTTGGCGTTGTAATGCAAAGCTTTCCATTGGCCATAATAGTCAATGCTCGACCAGGATGCCACAGGCCAGCAATCATTTATTTGCCAGTACAGACTGCCCATACAACGCTCTCGGTTTCTTCGATGGGCCTCTATGCCCATTTTGATGCCATGGCTTTGCAACAATTGGCTGACGTACAGGAAACTTTCAAAATCTTTGGGATTTTTATAGTGTCGCAGCATGTATTCTTCAATGGTCTCGTTGCCGATGCTGGACCTTTGGTGCGATGTCATCACTTCTGAATACACATCATAATCCTCAGGTAAGGCATACTTTGAAACGCTGGAGAAGGATGGGAAGGATTGAAATCCGTATTCTGACATAAAGCGTGGAATCGCTTGCTTGTACTCATTAAAAGGTTGTTTGCCCCACCAGACCATCCAATAATGGGCATCTCCCTTTTCCAAGGATTCCTTTTCACCAAAATCACTTCCTGGGGAGGAGGGCCAATAGGCCCTTTGGCCATCATATTTGCCAACCACTTCCGGTAAAATTCCGTGAAAAATGGCATCATACGCCCTCCAAATGGTATCAGCAACCTTTTGGGACTGGTTTTCGATGACCTCTTCTTTCCAGCCCCAATTTTCCCAAGCGGAAAGTATTTCATTGTTACCGCACCAAAGCGCAATGGAAGTGTGGTTGCGTAATTTTTTTACGTTATCAATGGCCTCTTGCTGGACGTTCTTTAGGAAACTTTTGTCACCTGGGAACATGGCGCAGGCAAACATAAAATCTTGCCAAACCATAAGCCCCATTTCATCACACAAATCATAAAACATATCATTTTCATAAATGCCACCGCCCCATACGCGAAGCATATTCATATTGGCTTCTTTTGCGGATTTGATGATATGTTTATAGTTTGTGGAATCAGGTCGTGTTAAAAAAACATCTTGGGGAATGTAATTGGCACCTTTCATAAATACAGGATGCCCATTGACCTTAAAATAGAATGAAGTTCCTATACTATCGGGTTCTCTAACCAATTCCACTGTACGTAAGCCCCTACGATGGGATACCTCGTCATATAGACCGTCAGCGGTTATCTTGGCGCGAATCTTGTACAATACTTGGTCTCCCATGCCATTGGGCCACCATTTTTTTGGATTGGCAATGGAAAATGGGATGTTGAGGGAATTATTGCCCACTTTGGGACGTATTTCCATGGTCTGGTTCAGCGTGTCATTCACAAATAGCTCAACAGTGGCCTTTTCAGTTTTTGTATCCCATTCCCATTCCAGACTAGCGGTCAATCGCGCAGTGTCCGGTTCTATGGATTTTTGCTGGATATACAGGTCCTTTATTTTAAAGGAATTCCAGGTTTCCAGACTTATCGGACGCCAAATGCCCGAAGTGACCAATCGTGGGCCCCAATCCCAACCAAAATGATATCCTGCTTTTCTGGTAAAGATACTGACCTGTTTTTCACCTTCCACCTCACCGATTTTGGCCAGGTCGTTGTCTGATACGGGAATTGTGTAATTGAGAGCATCATGTTTTTCAATTCCTTTTTGAATAGGGGAATCAAAGTGGATATACAATGTGTTTTCGCCAGCTTTGAGCAGGGGTTTCACATCTACCTCATAGTTTCGGAACATGTTATCGGTTTCTAAAATCAAGGTTCCGTTCAGAAAAATTTTGCCATAGGTGTCGATACCATCAAACAAAAGGACAATATGCTGTTGCTGTAATACGTCTTCCTGTATATTGAATTGGCTGCGATATATCCAGTTTTTCTTGTCGATCCACTGAAGGTCGTGCTCGTTCAAACGGTAGAAGGGATCTTCAATTATTTTTAGGTTCAAAAGGTCTGTATGTACAGTTCCCGGCACCTCGGCCTTGTTCCAGAGCGAATCATCTGCAACTTTGAAGCTCCAGTTTTTATCCAGAACGACTTTTGAAACCGATGGTTGTTTGGAACAACTGGATATCAAGGTTATCATTGATACTACTGTTAAAAGAATGTTCGCAGGAATGCGCATGGTATGATTTACTGAAATTCGAAAAGTACTTGTTGTTGAAAGCCCAAATGGGTGCACATTAATGGGCCTCTAGCCAATTTTCCCCAATACCTACTTCCACATCTAGGGGAACGCTCATGGTGTAGGCATTTTCCATTTCCTTTTTAATGAGTGCCTTCATTTCCTCCAATTCAGGTTTATAGCAATCAAAGACCAGTTCGTCATGCACCTGGAGCAACATTTTGGTCTTGTAATCCTTTTCAGAAAGCTTTTTGTGGATATTTATCATGGCGATTTTGATAATGTCCGCAGCACTTCCCTGAATGGGTGCGTTCACGGCATTACGTTCGGCTGCTCCCCTTACTACTTGATTGCCCGCATTGATGTCTTTTAGATAACGGCGTCTGCCCAATACGGTCTGCACATAGCCATGGTCCCTTGCAAAATCTACTTGCTCGCTCATATAGTTTCTCAGTTTAGGGTAGGTTTTGTAGTAGGTGTCTATCAGTTCTTTTGACTCTGAGCGTGTCAAATCGGTTTGATTGCTCAAACCAAAGGCTGAAACCCCGTAGATAATTCCAAAGTTTACCGTTTTGGCATTGCTTCGTTGTTCTCTTGTCACTTCATAAATGGGAACGTTAAAAACTCTTGATGCTGTGGATGCATGGATGTCTTCCCCATTTTTAAATGCGGAAATCATGGTATCTTCTTCACTGAGAGCCGCGATGATACGCAATTCGATTTGGGAATAGTCCGCTGCCAACAAAACATAGTTGTTGTCCCTTGGAATAAAGGCTTTTCGCACCTGTCGTCCACGTTCCGTTCGGATGGGAATGTTCTGTAGATTGGGATTGTTACTGCTTAAGCGCCCTGTTGCGGCAACGGTCTGCATGTAATCCGTATGTACACGCCCACTATGTTTTTGGACCTCGTTGGGTAGGGCATCCACATAGGTGCTTTTAAGTTTGGAAAGTCCCCTAAAATCCAATACATTTTGAATAATTTCATGGTCCTTGGCCAGATAGGACAGTACCTCTTCGGAAGTCGAGAATTGCCCCGTCTTTGTCTTTTTAGGCTTTTCCACCAATTTCATCTTACCAAAAAGAATTTCTCCCAATTGCTTTGGTGAGGCAATATTGAACTGTTCGCCGGCTTGTTCGTAGATTTTTGTTTCCAACGTTTTAATATCAGAATCCAACGCTACGGATAAGTTTTTCAGGTAATCTTCATCCAAGTTAATGCCCTCACTTTCCATATCTGCCAAAACCCGTAGCAGTGGAACCTCAATTTCCTCAAAAAGTGTATCCGTTTTGGCTTCAGATAATTCGGGGCGGAAATGTTGCGCCAATTGATAGGTAACATCTGCATCTTCTGTAGCATATTCTGTTTGCTTGTCCAAAGGAACCTGTCGCATACTCAATTGATTCTTTCCCTTTTTCCCGATGAGTTCGGTAATGGAAATCGGGGTATAGTTGAGATAGGTTTCAGAAAGTACGTCCATATTGTGCCGCATATCTGGGTTGATCAGATAATGCGCCAACATGGTATCGAAGAGCTTGCCTTTGACTTCAATATTGTAGTTATGCATCACTTTGATGTCATATTTTAGGTTTTGCCCTACCTTTTCTATGGTTTCTGATTCAAAAAAGGGACGTAGTTTTTCCACAAGCTCCTGAGTGGCAGCTCTATCTTCGGGTACCGGTATATAAAAACCCTTTCCCGCTTGCCAACTGAAGGCGATACCCACCAATTCAGCTTCCAAGGGATTGATTGAAGTGGTTTCCGTATCAAAGCAAACGGAGGGTTGCTCCATAAGTTTTTTTAGGAACAGTTCAAGCCCCAATCCTTTTTCAATGGTCTGATAAAAATGCCGAACGTTACCAATGGTTTTTCTGCTGTTGACATCTTTGACCGTAGCTGCCGCCTCAGCGGGGTCACCTCCAAAAAGCGTGAACTGTCCGCTGCCGGCCATCTTGGCTTCCTGTTTGGCGGTTTCGGTACTGCCAACCTGTGTTCCGGTTTCAGCATTGCCCGTAAAAATCTTGATGAATTGTTCTTTTAGCCTTCGAAACTCCAATTCTTCAAAGATTTCCTGGACTTTATCGCTGTCTGGGGGGCACATTTCAAAATCTTTGGCATCAAAAACGACTTCACAATCTGTTTTTATTTCTGCTAATTTTCTTGAAAGCCTGCCCAGTTCGGCATTTTCTTCTACCCGTTCTTTCATTTTGCCCTTAAGTTGTTCTGTATTGGCGAGGAGTCCCTCCATGGAGCCAAATTCGGCCAGGAACTTTTTTGCGGTTTTATCGCCAACCCCCGGCAATCCGGGAATATTGTCACTGGCATCCCCCATCATTCCCAAATAGTCGATGACCTGCTCCGGGCGTTCAACCCCAAAGCGTTTTTGAACCTCTGGAATGCCCCAAATTTCTATACCATTGCCCATGCGTGCCGGGCGGTACATAAAAATGTTTTCAGATACCAATTGGCCAAAATCCTTATCCGGTGTGACCATAAATGTTTTGAAATCCTCTTTTTCAGCCTGTTTCGCCAAGGTGCCGATAAGGTCATCGGCTTCGTATCCCTCCAATTCAACTACAGGGATTTTCAACGCCTGTAAAATACTTTGGATGTAAGGAACGGCCAGGGTAATTGCCTCAGGGGTCTCATCTCTGTTGGCCTTGTAGTCCTCAAAAAGTTCCGTGCGTTCCACACTTCCTCCTTTATCAAAAGCGACTGCCAAATGGTCGGGTCGTTCCCGTTTTATCACATCAAAAAGGGAATTCATAAAGCCCATTATCGCGCTTGTATCCATTCCTTTGGAATTTATTCTCGGATTTTTTATCAGCGCATAATATCCTCTAAAAATAAGCGCGTAGGCATCAAGCAAAAAGAGTCTTTTTTGATCGGACATGATTGTACAAATTGAAGAAAACCAAATCTACAAATTAATGTGAAACGAGAGGTTGTCGGTTTTTATGGAAACTGTGAAGAAGAGGTCCATGCCCTTGTGAATGGGCTAAAAAGCGACAAAGTATTTGGGAGGGCATTCTTAAAAAAATACCTTTGGAAAAAATTGGGTATGCCAAGATTTCTGATTATTCTCTCCATTTTTTACATCGTATTTGCCACTTATGGATTCCAAACGTTTCGCACCCTATTTAAGAGCCATTGGGTGCAATGGGGCTATGGCATCATTTTTTTAGGGGTTTGGATATATTTTTTGATAAAGCTGAACAGCTATCAGCCCGGGTCTGCTTTAAAACCCTCTACGGCGGTGGCCGGCGGTATCTTTTTTTCCTTTTTGGTATTGGGGATGGTTCTCGGTTTTTTTATGGCCATGGAAGATTTAGGGAGACTTTTTGTTGGTGGATATCGCAGGATATCCGGTTTATCCGAAGGGCAAGGATATTTTCCATCCCGTAGAAAGTTCGTCAGTACCCTAGCTCTTGGTTTGGGAGCACTTCCTTTTGGGGCCTTGCTCTATGGCATGTACAAAGGAAAGTATAACTACAAGGTATTGAAGTACGCGCTTGAATTTGACGATTTGCCCGATGCATTTGACGGGTATCAAATCACCCAAATATCTGACGTGCACAGTGGTAGTTTTGACGACTATGACAAAGTGGCCCATGGTGTTGATCTCATTAACCAACAAAGCAGCGATGTGATTCTCTTTACGGGTGATATGGTCAATAACAAGGCAGAGGAAATGAAACCTTGGGCCGAGCTTTTTAGCACGCTGAAAGCAAAAGATGGTAAGTACGCGATATTGGGAAACCATGACTACGGGGATTATACCTCTTGGCCCTCAGAGGAAGCGAAGGTCAAGAATCTTCAGGACTTAAAAGATCTTCAGAAAAGTATGGGCTTCGACCTTTTGTTGAATGAACATCGTTATTTAGAGAAAGCAGGGCATAAAATTGCCTTGGTCGGAGTTGAGAATTGGGGAGCGGGTGGATTCAAAAAAGCGGGAAATCTTAAAAAAGCCGTCGTAGGAATTCGGGAAGATGATTTTAAAATACTGATGAGCCACGATCCTTCCCACTGGGAGCAGGAAGTGATACAGGATGATTATCACTATCACCTTACATTAAGTGGCCATACGCATGGGATGCAATTTGGAGTGGAAATTCCAGGTTGGTTCAAATGGAGCCCAGTAAAATGGAGGTATAAATATTGGGCAGGAATCTACGAAGAACTGGGTCAGTTTATAAACGTGAACCGAGGGTTTGGTTTTATTGGATATCCCGGCAGATTTGGTATTTGGCCAGAAATCACCGTGATTACGCTCAAAAAGAAATCTTTAACTTGAATTTAACGCTGCGCGACGCCTGCCATCATTGCTCTTCCCATTAATTTTAACAAATTTTCTTACTTTTGAGTGACAAATTCAACATAAATCTATGTCCAAATTTGGTGAACTTATCGATTTAAATGTTCCGGTTTTACTCGACTTTTATGCGGAGTGGAATGAGCAATCCACATCCATGCATCCAGTATTACGCGATGTTGCTGCGGCACTTGGAGATAAAGGAAAGGTAATCAAAATAGATGTCGATAAGAACAAAGAATTATCCCAAGCCTTACGCATTAAAGGATTGCCCACTTTGATGATCTATAAAAAAGGTGAAATGGTCTGGAGGCAAAGTGGTGAACAGGATGCGAATACACTTATTGGCATACTCAACGAATATACTTAAACAAAGCCTGCCCGTATAAGGAGTGGCGGTTTTCCAACTTCATTTCGCTGTCCTTAGCGGTTCCTTAAAAAGGCTACGATTTCTTCTGGGTCAATCCTTTGAGTATAATCTTCCGGTACAAAATGATAAATGACCGTACGGTTCGTATCTATGATGTACGTTGCGGGCATAGGCAGTTCAAAATCGGAATTTCCGTTGTGATGGTCTACATGAATTCCAAAAGAATGATAGACTTCTTTTAGATTTTCAGGCATTTGAAAAGTCAGGTTCAGTTTTTTGGCATAGTGATTATCCTTATCACTGAGTATTTTGAACTGCAGTTGGTTTTTCTCCAAAGTGGTCAATGAATTGTCCGGAGTCTCAGGGGATATAGCGACCAAATTTGCACCAAGTTGTCCCAATACATCGGCATGTTTTTGTAAAGCGCGAAGTTCCATATTGCAGTAGGGGCACCATCCACCGCGATAAAATGAGATTATCAGGTATTTGCCACTGTGAATTTCATCTAATCCCACTGGATTTTGATGCTCATCAGGAAGTTCGAATTCAGGTAGCGTATCGCCCGTTTTGAGCGCTTTATCAGAAATCTTTGCTTCCAAAAGTGCTTGGGTGCTTTTCTGCATTACTGCATATTTATCCTGCGGAATGGTGGTTGCCGATTTTGCTTTCTTTTGTGCAAGCTCTTGTTTAAGTGTCATCACCACATACTATTTTGAAGTTGTGCATCTAAGTAGGAAGATGTCCATTGAGCTTTCTCGTATGTGGAAAAGATTAACACAAATATTGGACGCTTATCCCTTAGGTTACTGTTCTGAAATAGGTAATGAGTCTGGAACCCCTAGGCTATCCAGAGGAATGGAATCTTCCAAGTCTGGATCACTATCAGGTTCTTCAAATAGGTCCTCATCATCGTCGCCCACAAATTGTGAGAATTTATCGATAAAGGTATTGAAGGTCACGGTTTCTTTCTCGGCATAGTCCCTGTTGTCATTCTCAATCAGTATATCGATATTACGTCGGTAGGCCTGCATGTCTGAGAGAATATCATCAATTTTTTCATATTGTTCATCCAAGGGGATGCCCGCATAATAATCCAGTCGTTCTTGGTAGACCTGCTTAAGCTTCCCATACAGTTCTCTGGCTTTCTGGGTTTCTCCCACTTTGTAATAGCCGTCCACAAAGGGTTCTACAAAAGCATAGAAGCCAAAGTATTCGAAAGGAAGATTGGTCATGGCCATATCGATGACGTTTTTCGCTTTTTCAATTTCGTTCTCGGCGATCAGCGTTTCCATAAGTCGGGCCAAATTGCTTCTGAAGGAAAGGCCTTGGGAGCGGGTCTGCGGATCGTGGTAGATTTTGCTACTTCCTGAATTGCCCCAATCCCAGTTTTGTGCAATTTCGTACATCAAATCACTATCTATGCGTCCCATTTCAAAAGTATTTCGATTTTTGGTACGGATAGGAACCAATTTATATACCAGGCCATCCAGTTGGAGATAGTCCTTCATCCAGATGTATTCCGCATTGTCAAAGCTTCCACCGGAAAAGTAAATAGGGCGTTTCCAATCGTTATTTGCAATTATATCCAGCATCAAGATTCTATTCTTGGGCAAAACACCGGGTAAATCTATGTCGATGTAATCCACAATAAGGTCAGCGTCCTTTTCCTTTACCAGACCACTCTCCAAAACGTTTTGTTTATTGACCGGTATCCTGATTTTATTGGTCGGATAGTAGACAATGTCCAAATTCCCTTCGGAATACTGACTTAGATCGGCTCCTTGTTTTTCGAGGATGTATTTGATCTTGGTTTGTGGATTATCGCTGCCCACCCAATTCATAAAATCCTTGATATTCCATCGATTTTCAGAAATACTTTGATGATATATCGCGTCCCTGGCCCCGTAGTGGTATTTATCGTGGGTCAATTGCGAAGGTATGGGTTGGCTTTCGTAGGCTTTTCGCTTCATCTGGTCGATGTACCAATCTGTTGCAAAAAGACTGGTATTGACAATTCGGACATCCGTTCTGTAGTTTTCAATTTCTTGGACATACCACAAAGGAAACGTATCGTTGTCCCCAATGGTAAACAAAATGGCGCCTGAATCTTTTTGGCATGAATCCAGATACGCCTTTGCAGTGGATTGGGCCGTATATCGGTTTGACCGGTCGTGGTCATCCCAATTTTGAAAACCCATCAGCAAGGGTACCGCAAGTAAACAAAGTGCAGTGATCGCCGGGGCGGCAATTTTGGCGGAAAGCAGCTTTCTGAATTCGTCAAAAAGCCCATAAACGCCAATACCTATCCAAATACAGAAGATAAAGAAAGAACCTACCAAAGAATAATCCCTTTCCCTGGGCTGAAAAATATATGGATTCGTATAGAATTGGATGGCCAATCCAGTGAACATAAAGAAAACGAAAAGCACCCAGAACTGTTTGGGATTTTTAGAGATTTGAAAAACAATCCCGAGAATACCCAATATAAGAGGAAGGAAAAAATATGTGTTTCTTGCTTTATTGTTTTTCCAATCACTGGGGAGATTGCTCTGACTGCCCAAACGCAGACTGTCAATAAACCCAATTCCACTCAACCAATTTCCATTGCCATCATAGCGCCCCTGTACGTCGTTCTGTCTGCCAACGAAGTTCCACATAAAATATCGCATATACATGTAGCCAAATTGGAATTCGAAGAGGTATTGGATATTCTGCCACAAGGTAGGGGGTTCCACTTCGATGTATTCGCTAAAGTCCCGTAAAAACCGGATGTATTGATTGGCCTCCAACTCCCCTTGGGTGTGTGCTGCTTTGAATTCGGCCACCGCTTCCCGAAGTTCGTTATTGGAAATGTATTCTGATTTTATCCTGAAATCCAAAGTACCGAAATAGCGCATGTAATTTTCAGCATGCTGATCGCTCCAAAGACGGGGTAAAAGGCCCATGTGTTTGGCATTGGGCCCTTGTAGTGCGTTTTCATAGTTGTTGACAATCACATATTTACCCAATTTTTCATCTTTTTCATATTTGGGTTTGTCGTCAATATCTTCTCCAGCTGGTGCGAAAGTATCCGAATAATAGGCCCCATAAAATGGACTTTCAACGCCTGGATATTGCTCCCGATTGTAATAGGCCAATAGGGATCGGGCATCCGAAGGGTCATTTTCATTGACTACCGTATCGGCGTTCGCTCGGATAGGAAGCATCAGCCAAGAGGAAAAGCCCAAAATCAGAAACATCACACAAAGTACGATGGTGTTGCCCATGAAAAATTGATTTTTACGGGTATATCGCAATCCGAAGTAAAAAGCGGAGATAAATACCAACCCCATAATAATCGTTCCAGAATTGAACGGCAGTCCTATGCTATTGATGAAAAATACTTCGCTCCAACCAAAAAGTTTAAGAACATAGGTAAGGGAAAATTTGTAGACCAGAATCAATAAGGTAATTACCAGTAGATTGGCCAATAAAAAGTTTTTAACCGTAGTTGTCCGGTATTTTTTGAAATAATATAAAAGGCCGATCGAGGGTATGGCCAAAAAGCCCATGAACTGGATTCCAAAAGTAAAACCGATCAAAAAACAGATAAGAAGCAACCATCTATTGCCCCTGGCTTCCTCCAAGCTATCGGTCCACTTTAAACCCAACCATAACAAGAGCGCCATTATAAAGCTGGCCATAGCATAGACTTCGGTCTCTACGGCGTTGAACCAAAAACTATCGGAGAATGTAAAAGTAAGCGCTCCGACAAGACCGCTGCCGAGAACCGCTATGGCCTTGCTATTGGTCAACGGTTTTTTCCTTACCACCATTTTGCGTGTCATGTTGGTAATGATCCAAAATGTGAACAAGACCGCAAATGCGCTGGAAACGATGGAGACAGAATTCACCATGAGTGCCACTTTTGAGGTGTCTCCAAATGCGAACATGGCGAAAAATGCACCAATCATTTGAAGCAAAGGGGCACCGGGCGGATGACCAACTTGCAACTTGGCGGAGGTGGTAATATATTCCCCGGCATCCCAGAAACTACCGGTGGGTTCTACAGTAAGGACATAAACGAAAAAGGCAATGGTGAAAGAAACCCATCCGAGGATAGTGTCCCATTTCTTGAAGTCTTTTGCAAACATAGAGGTGGTGTTTCCCAAGTTGGGGCGAATTTAGTAAATCTACAACAGACCCTTACCCCTTTTTGGAAAAGCTTTAACATGGGAGCCAACTCGATTTTAAAGGTGAATCTTGTCGAAATATTTGCCAAAAACAAAGTTTGTCTTAAATTTGCACGCTCGAAAGTAATTTTGGCCTATGGTGTAATTGGCAACACTACTGGTTTTGGTCCAGTCATTCTAGGTTCGAGTCCTAGTAGGCCAACAGAATTCAACTCTAACTCCCTAAAAATAGGGAGTTTTCTTTTTGGGGGAAGAAAAGGGGAAAAACGAGTTTAAACGGGTTTAACCACCAATTTAGTGAAACAAAACACGCTTTCGCTTTGTAACCAACTGATTATCAATATCCCCTAAACCCCCTAATTATATTACAATTCGTAAATAAATTCGTATTCGAATATAGGAACTTTAACGAGGTTAAACTCACCCGCCCTCCTGCTCAATCGCTGCCAGGCTTTTCTATAGGTTTCGATTGTTTTTCTCGCCCTAGCTCGTCCAAAATCTCGGACACTTTCATTTTGAGTTTTTTAAGCCTTTTGGAACAAATGCATAAACATTTGAAAATGCCGTACACGAATTTTAGGAAAGACTTTCAAAAAAGACAGGGTGGATTAAAAAATGGTGAAATGCTCAGAAATGAGCGTAAAATAGAAAGTAGCGCAGGTTTTTCGCTGCTCTGGAAATCCTATGCTTCCGTCACATGGCTTTCGGTGCTTCTCACGGACGTCTCCACGTTGCCGCTCTGTCCCACCCTCTCATGCAGGATAAACATAGACTTTTTCTTCGAAATGAGGGAATTGCATAGTCGGGTCTAACTCCAAAAAACTCTTGTTCGGAATCTGGGATTGTTCGGGTCGGCCACAACGGTGAACCCCTGTCACGGTTTTTGCTCCAAAAAGCCCCGCCCGGGATTTTCCTAGCCCTGGCAAGGAACCTACCAAAATCCTATCGATTTTTTAAACTATTGTTCTATTCCTTAAACTAAAAACCCGAATAAGGTTCAATCCAGATACCCCAAAATATCATCTAGTTGCACATCTGATCTCGCAGTATAAAAGTCTTTCAAAATGGCCGTATGGCCCTGGCCAAAGAGTACCAATATTTTATCACCATCCTTGGTTAATTTGTCAATATTGTGCATAATACGCATATTCCGCTCCCACCATTTTGCATTAAGCGCAACACCCACAGGGTTTGCTTCTGTTCCCAGTTGGTTCATGTGTTGCAGATAAAAAGCTTTGTTCAGCCTATCAAATTCGTCCTGGTTCATAAAAGCCAAGAACTCAGATAAGGTTAAAGTGTCGTACTTATTCTGCCATACGTCGATTACCTCTGTTTTCATTTTGGAAAGGAAATTTGGAAAAAAGTCTTGTTTTCCGGTTTCAACAAGAAAATTCTGAAGATCTTCGAACGGGAGATCCATCCGATGGTCCGCAACATATATATGCTCATGACCCAATTTTGCCCCCAATCTGAATCCGAGCTGTTGACGTTCATTTATGGTAAGAGGATGCTCTGCCTTAAGATATTGCTGGTAAAGAGAATCTAGTTTATTATTGCCAAATGGAAATTCCAAAACAATTTTGGTTGGTTTGTATCGCGACAACTTTTCAACAACCGATATAATTTCTTCCTGTCTTTCTACACCCAATATGTCACCCGGCTGTAGACTCATAAGATCTGAGGTACTTCCGAAATGAAAGATCCCTAAGAATGCAATCCTAGATCCTTTAATACCCTCCTCAGACCCTTCTTGAGCATAACCTACCAGAGTTAGCAAAAAAGCAGTAATCCAAAGAAATTTTCTATATTTCATATTCAACAATTTTATTCTACTTTGAACGTGTTGGTATTATCGTTTTTTTGAACTTTTAAAGTTATTAGTTAGTTGATTTACGAACTTCAAGAGAATCTAGTTTCTGCACTACTTCCTGCTTTAAAGAATCAAATTTTTTTATGATCAGTAGAGTCTAGTGATTTAGAAACTTCATAAACAGCTTTTATGCTTTTCTTGGCAGCTTCTCCAATTCCATTGATTATATAATTGAACAGGTAAAATGCAAAAGCAAAAAGAATCACAGCTAAGGAAACGATAGCTTTAAAACCTCTACTTGGCATGAATCTTTAAATGGTTTTTTGAACTTCATCTTATATATATATTTATTGACTTCTCACCTTCACAATTCATAGTGCCAAGCTAACATCGAAATTACCAGATATATGATTGCAATTAGACCGATTATAGCCCATTCAGCATTTGGTTTCCAAGCTCCTTTGTTATTCATTACAATTACTAATGAATTAATCAGCGAACAAAGTAAGGTAGTAAAAAGAAATAACCCAGATATTCGTTGTCCATAAACATACATCCACCTCCATTCTTTTGACATACGATAATATTCAGACAGCTCGTCAATCACGAATCCAGCAAAATCTGTTAATTCAAGTTTTATGAGATGCATTATTAGCGTTAAACCAACAATTTCTAATTCCTTACTTAGCCTTTAAAGTCTCTTGGACAATTTTTAAAGTAAATCTTTGTCTGGAAGTGATAACCATCCTGCAGAGTATTCAAACGAATGAGAACTTTCAAATAATATCTATTGAAAGAAGGTTTTTAATTTCTGTTTGGTTTTAAGGCCTGGAAGGTGCTTAAAACCGCTTCGAGCTCACTAGCGCTATCATGTAAATTATAACTTCCTTTAATAGCTTTTAGACCTTTCCTACTTAATACCATCGTCTGTTTTTCCCAAACACCCCATTCCGGCTTTTTATCGAATCCTTCTTCGTAGTAACCTTTGAACTCATCTACAATATAATGTTGGCTTCTATCGATGAACTCTTCGCTCTCAGAATCAATTGCATAAATACCTATTGGAAAAATCATATCTTTTGAATAGGGGCTGATGGTCTCCGAACGCTCAAAAGCTAACCGAGACTCAATCCATTGTTGGGTTCCAAAAATATTCATTGTTGGGTCAACAGGAATCCACTTCTTATTTTTTTCATCATAGATCTCTATCCATACATGATCGTTATGCATGTATCCAAAAACAGATGCTGTATTTCCTCTTTCGGCTATTCTTTTTTCTGCATCGCTTTGACGTCTATCACTTTTCACGTGCACATTTATTTCTTTTACCTTTCTTCGCTTTATATTGGCCTTTTCAAAAAAATACATGGTAACTATTGCTAGTTCATGACAATTACCACCCCCACGCTCCAAGATTTCATGTACATTACGCTGCTGGTAATCTGTAGCCAACCAATTCATATTGTTTGCCAACCAATAAAGAATGGTCTTCGCCTTTTGCTCGTTACCTATTTGGTCTCCTATTAGCCGTTCAATAAAAGAATTTTCATCAACAAGTATAAGCTCTTTTAACGCCTTAATTTCTGTAATTTGATTGCCATGCGTTTCCTTAGATGCTTTTTTTGAATGATTACATGATACGACCGGCATGAAAAGAACAATAAGGCCCAAAATTTTTATTGCTCTCAGAATCCTACACATACTATTTTTTCACGTATTGAATTGGTTCATTTCACTTTACATTAAAAAGACTCTTGAAGATTACTTCCGCAGCAACTTGACTTCCCTTGTAGGATGGATGGAAACCATCCGGACCGTAGTAGCTAAAATCACTGGTACGGTCAAAGTACTTCTTCCACTCCAAACCAACTGGGCATAGAATTGCATTGTTAATCCGTGCACCAGAAGAGTAATTCTGAACAACCCTATCAAACGTATGGTAATAGGTCATGGACGGCCATACCATAAAATAGGCCAATTCACTACCGTTCGATTCGCAGATTTCCGCATATTTTTTCCCTTCGTTGACCAACATAGCATACCCCTCTTCTTGGGATGAAGAACCCTGCTGAATAATCACATAGTCATACGTTCCCGTGTTAATTAGCATTTGCACCTTTCCCTCAGCCCAATGGTCTACTATGGCATAGTTCGGTTTTGCGATGGAATGGACGCCCAAGGAAACCCCATTCTTAGCACCCTCCATTTCGACCAGTTTGGGCAAGTTATTGGTATAGGTCAAACTATTTCCAATAAATAAAAGATCATAGTCCGGTGGTAAAGCCGGTTGTTGTGTTTCTAGTACTTCTTGATAGGAATTCCCTACTTCGGAAGTGAGCGGCGACTTATCTGAAATGCAACCAATCCCTAAAATAAAGACCCAACAAATCAGTTGAAACCAACACGTTATTTTGAACTGATATTTTTTCATTGTAGATAATTTGCTATTTCTATATAATTCACATCATCCCTATCTTGATAAAAATCTTTGAGTACGGCTCTGTGCGCGCCGCCGACCAAAACCAGTACTCTACCTGTGTACCCTATATGCTGATCTATGTTTGACATGATATGAAGGTTTCTTTCCCACCATAGGGACACGAATTTGATACCAATATCCGTTGAGTCTGAAACAAACTTGGCGGTTTCCTGAATGTACAATCTTTTGTTTTTTAAATCTTCTTCTTCACTGTTCTTGAAGGCGTAATACTGTTTAATAGTACTAGCGGCCAATACTTTCGAATCGTTTTGATCATTCTTTTCGATGGTTGCCAAAAAACTTAAGAACTCTGGTTTCCTGTTTTTATGGGCAAAATTTGATAATGAGTCCATAGGCAAGGGTAATTTGTAATCAATACAATGAATGTCCGGCAGATTTAGTTCAGAAGCCAAACGAAAGCCTATTTGTTCCCTTTCATCCATCTTTAGTTTGGTTTGGTGTTTTTTATAATTCCTGTAGGCATCTTGGAAAAGTATCTCATCTTTTAACGTGCATTCCAAAAGTATTTTTGTGGGTTTAAATTCTACCAAGGCATCCACCAGTTGTTCTATCTCCAGTTGTCTTTTTTGAGAATCAAAGTTGTCCAAATCCATTGAGGAGTAGTCGGTAGTTCCTCCAAAATGAAAAGTTCCCAATAGCGCGATCGAAGGGTTGGAAGACGCATAAGTACCCTTTTTCCCCATTTCTGCTTCCGAATCAATACAAGCCACCAACACAATAATGAGGACAAGGGGTAGTAAAACTCTTATGCGTACACTGCCTAAATATGAAAAACTTAATGGGCGGAAATATCGTATCATAATCTATCTTCAAGAAATGATTCTGGGTTTATCAGCAGTATTTTTTGGTCCTCCCAGTTTTCCATAATCGCTTCTCCATTTTTATCGTAATGTGGCCAAGGACTGTTGGATATGTATAAGAATCCAAGCTTTTCAAAATACTTCCCATTGGTGGGCTCTCCATCGGTATCCAAGTTGTTGTCTAAAAATGTTACGGTGTCCACCGCCATACCTTTAGTCTTTATTTTGAACACTCTTTTAGGGGTTGAATTGTTCTGTACGGTAATTAACTGATTGTCTTTGATATACGTTAAACCATCAATACCTTTCAATAGAAAATCTTTGGACTCCAACCATGTTACTTGGTGATTATCCTCAATATCCACCCGTGCTATACCTTTAATGTAATCTGCTATGTACAGGATATTTTTATCCAAATCAACCGTTAGACCTTGTAGGTTAAACCCACTATCCATGGGTATTTTGCTCTTGATGGTTTTCGCTTGCGTATCTATAATGATAACTTCTGGTATTGAGGAATTCGACACATATAGATCACCCTGTTTATCAAAGGCCATACTTCCCGCTACAACCTTATTTTCTAAAGGTATTCGTGATTTGACTTTCCTTTTTAAGGCATCAATTTCAATAATCTCTGGAGTACTTGACTGTCCACCTTTTTTCTTGGATTGAGAAATTTTGGCAGTACTCACCCAAATGGATTCAGGATTAGAATTAGAGGCTATCGCTAATACAGGTAGGTCGAACTCTTTTGTTACCTCGACCTTCTTGTTTTTGATATTATAGCTAATAAGTTCGCCATGATACACGTCCGTAGCGAATAAGAGGGAATCTAAAACTATCAAATCCTCTAAGTGTCTTTTCCCTATAAACAGGGCGTATTCCTTTCCTGTTCGAATTGCTCGCCCATAACTTTTTGCCAATGAATCCAGAGTACCGCTATACTTGTCCGATGAAAGAAGGTTATTGAAATCAGTATCTTTTTCATAGCCTATTGTATTGTTCCAACTTAATAGGTTTCTTAGGATTTGATAGGTATCTTGTAAACTGTTTGTCAGGCTATAGCCCGCAGCTAAATTGTATAAAATTGTGGGTTGTGACGGGTGTAATTTGAGCGCCTCTTTATTTAAAACCACAAATTTTCCATAGTCCTGATTTGAATGGGCCTCCATGCTTTCCTTGTAAATTGAATTCAAATCTTGCCCAAAAGAAAAGGAGCAAAGCAGTATCAAAGTGCTTAACAAATAAAATCTCATTCATTACTGATTTATTCCAATGTATTGAATTCACACGTTCAGCTATCCAAAAATGATATGTAGGGCCTATTTTTAGATAAGTATGGCCTAATCTCAATGTAGATTATTAAATATCTTGCTTTGTAGTAATATGCAGTGGACTGAAGCCAGGATAACTCGCTTTTTTTGGTATTGCAAAAGCATATGCACTACAGTATTGACAATTACAAATTCAATCGAATATCTTGTATGAAAGTCTTAGTTGTTGATGATGAAAAACTAGCTCGAAAAAGGATTCTACAAATTCTTCAGCATGCAAAGGATATTGAATTACATGAGGCCAGTTCAGGAACCGAAGCGGTTTCCAACATCGAGTCATTACATCCAGATATCCTATTCCTGGACATCAAGATGACGGACTTTTCAGGATTCGAGGTATTGAAAAAAATAGAGAAATCCATAATACCGGTTACGATTTTTGTTACGGCATACGATGATTATGCAATTAAAGCATTTGAGATTCAAGCTGTGGATTACGTGCTTAAGCCTTATAAGAAAAATAGAGTTTTTGATGCACTAGCCCGTGCCATCCAAAAAATAGAAATCAAACAAAAAAGCAATCACTACGATGAGATGCATTCAAAATTGGTCCAACTATTCCAGCATTTGGATGATACGAAAAAAACTGAAGAAAGCTACTTGGATAAGATTGTGCTCAAAGTTGGTAAAAAATACGTATTCGCCCGTACAAAGGATATAAAGTACATCACTTCTTCTGCGTATTACGCGGAACTCTTTATGAAAGATGGAAAAAAGCATCTTTATAGAACTTCTATGACCGCTCTGATGGAACGGTTAAATCCTGATTCTTTTTTACGGTTAAATCGTTCAACCATAGTGAGAATTCATCAAATTAAAGAAGTAATTAGCGAAGGATATGGCGATTATTGTGTGGTTATGAAGGATGACACTAAACTTAATGTCTCAAAAAGCTATAGAACTTCGGTTATTCAACGGCTAAATCTTAGGAAGCCTTAGGTATGAAGACACAGACCCATACTTATCTTGACCGGAGACTCTTTCAAATGCTCCTTGTATTCTATCTGGTTGCCTACATAATAGATTTTATAGGGACTATACTTATCTATAATCAGGATGAAACTTCAGAAGTTGCTTTAGATCAGTTGGCCATCCAATATGTAATCCTGTTTGTTTCCAAGTTATCCTATATCCTTGTAGCACTATCATTGACCCAAAGTTTTTTTAAAAAAGGAGCTTTACATATATGGATTGTTTTGATTCATTTGGCCTTGGCCGCACTACTGTCCTTTTTTACTGCCTTTATAGGGCTTTTGGTAGAAATGGAGCTATTTTCAAGAACAACCCAAATAACGGGAGAGAGCATTTATATTAGAGGTTTGGGCGGAATGAGCTTTAACTTCTTTATGTACTTTTCGATGATAGCCATAGTATATGCTTACTACTATTTTCAAAGAAAAAAAACAGATGACCTAAGGACCACAACACTAAAAGCTGAGCTCCTTGATTCGAAAATAAGGGCTTTGCAAGCACAATTGAATCCGCATTTCCTGTTCAATTCTTTAAATGATATTTCCTCTCTAATAGATGAAGATCAGATAAAGGCTCAAAATGCCATTGCTGACCTAAGTGATCTTTTGAGAAAAACTTTGAGCCTAAAAAACTCCAAATTGATTTCATTAAAGGATGAACTTCAACTTTTGAACATGTATGCCAAAATAGAAAAATTGAGATATGATGATAAGTGGGAATTCATAAAATCAATTCCCGACGGTCTTGAACAAATTCTTGTACCTCCACTCCTTTTTCAACCCTTTCTAGAGAATATTTTTAAGCATGGTTTTTCCGAACAACACCAACAGGTCAAAACGCTTTTGCGTTTACGAAGAACCGCGGAATTTCTTGAGATAGACCTAATCAACAATGGAAAAACTTTGGAATCCGAGCCCCCAATCATAGGTAATGGTATCGGAAACATCTTGGAAAGATTAGATTCTTTGTTTCCAGGAAATTTTGAGTTTGAGATTTCCAATATTGTGATGCATGACACGGTTTTTAATGGGCCAATTGTCAGCATCAATATCAAATTACCGCTAATAAAAAACGCCTAATACAGTCTAGTCTAGCATAACCAAGGAAAGAACTACATCAAAAAAATGAACATTTCAAGCGCATTAGAAAACAAGTACTTTATTATTAAGATTCGGAAACTTTGAGTTATCGAAAGGTCGATTTTTCCAAATGACGTCCCATACTTCTTTTGTTGGTTGAAATCCCGGAAAAAATTCTTTGACGCGCGATATTTTTTCATTGTCCCCTCTGCCCAAATCACCTTATGTGAATCCAAAAAATCCTCCATGCACTCAAATGTCCAAATCGTTAACATCGGTTGGCCCTATATCTGCGGCTAACCGAGACATAAAGTATTCCCTGCTCAAGGTGTCAACTGAAATAATGGAGTGTCTATAGATTTCATTGACCTTGGATTTTTGTTCATCAGGTATGATGTTGTATTCCACATGGTAATTGTATGGCTTATTCTTTCTGTTTGGAAGTGCACGCGTACGTCCCAATCATCAGGACGTACTTTGACCCATGGGACATTTTTTTAATCTGTTCTGAGGAATTGAAATTGATGTACAACCTAATGGGTGCGTACCTTGCTTGTCAATCTTGTTTTTTCTGAGACCAAAATAAACTTTGAACATATTTAAATTGACCTAAATCAGTTAATACACAATAAGTGTTACAGTGAATTCAAACAGCTTTAGAGAGGAGGAAAGGGGGAATGACTTATCAACAATTCCTTAAAATATCCTTATTCCCATCCTAGTTGAAGTACGCCACAAACTACAGTAAATAAAAGGGAACTCCCAATTGTTTTACTTCTTATAATGACCTTGTAGGCCAACATAAAGCTTAATAATCTCCCTAAGAAAGGGAGTTTTTTATTGTGGAATATCCATTTTGCTTTCCCTTGACGTACCGTTCGATTATTTGAGATGGGCTATCCAGCCCAACAGGCGAGTTGGACCCAATATTAAAGGTAAAATGGGTTATTTCTGGTTCTCTATTTTTTCCCTTAATGAGCATTTTACCTCTAAACTATGGTCCTTTCAAGATGCCTCATAAGTTGTTAACAAAACATTAATTTATGCTTTAATTGTAGTAAATTACTTACGAATTTTAACCTATTTCTTAACTAAATTGTACATTTTTATGAGACAAATTAAAGTGGTATCTGGAGTTTTATCCATGTTTTTTGCCCTAAACGCATGTGACACAGACTCCGTTGATACAGAAAACCCACAGGCTACAGGTAATGATTCTGTTGCAATTTCCGAAATCCCCAGATTGGAAGTAACAGAAGAAGTTACCACGGTACTAAAGCGCAATTATTTTAATACTGGGGAAATAAAAGTTATTGATTTTCATTTACCAGATGGCTCAATAGAGCAGCGGTATGAAATTGAAGATGATATTGCCATTTCTAAGGAACAGTATGAGCACATTGCGTCCTTGGACCGTTCCGTAGGTCAATATCATACCAATAATTTGGTGAATCCGCGCACCTTGACCATTATCGGTTACACGGGCAGCCCTTTTGCGTTATCCAACAAAGAGCGTACCGCATTGCAGTGGGCGGTCAACAACTATAACCGTTTGAATCTTAGTATAACATTGAGTTTGACCTTTGGAACCGACTTTGGGGATAAGGATATGGTGGTCTACAACAATACCGTAAACAACCCAGGTAGAAGCGGGGGTGTTGCTGGTTTTCCAAGTGGGGGCAATCCCAATAAGTTTATCCAGATATATGGATTAAGCGGATTTTCAACGAATGTCAATGAACATGTAATCACCCACGAAATTGGACATTCTGTTGGATTTAGGCATACCGATTGGTTCAGTAGACAAAGTTGTGGTGAAAATATAAACGAAGGTACGTTCCCAGATGGAGCTAATCCGATTCCCGGGACACCTTCTGGCTTTGACCCTACATCCCTTATGTTGGCGTGTTTTAATAATGGTGTGGATGGTGAATTCAATACTAACGACATAATCGCATTGAACTTTCTATATTAAGTACTTCGCTTTTTTGTGCAACAATGTATTATTTGTATATTTGCACCACTGAACGGATAATAGTATTCATGAGGGGACTTTAAGTCCCCTCTTTTATTACTTGATTCTATGTTGAAGGAAAAAGTATCGACATTATTGGAGAGGGCCTTGGAGGAACACCCTTCCTTATTTTTGATAGATTTTACCGTAGGCGGGGACAACGTGATTAAGGTGGTATTGGACGGAGATGATGGAGTTAACCTTAGGGATTGTATTGCTATCAGTCGCGCTATAGAGCATAATTTGGATAGGGAAGAGGAAGATTTTTCCTTGGAAGTGACTTCAGCCGGAGCCACATCGCCACTTCAGATACCAAGACAATACAAGAAGAACTTGGGAAGAAAACTAAAAGTCAAGACCCAGGACGCAGAGTTTGAGGGAAGTTTGGCCCAAGTGACCGAAGCACATATTACCCTGGAATGGAAAGCCCGAGAACCTAAACCGGTGGGAAAGGGAAAAGTAACGGTTCAGAAGCAACAAGACATTGTGTTTTCTGACATAGAAGAAGCAAAAGTTGTATTAAAATTTTAATTGTAATTCAAAAATGGAAAACCTAGCGCTCATCGAATCCTTTTCAGAATTTAAGGACGATAAGTTTATTGATAGGGTTACCCTTATGGCAATTTTGGAGGAAGTCTTCCGGAGTGCACTAAAAAGAAAGTTTGGTTCCGATGAGAATTTCGATATCATCATCAATCCGGATAAAGGGGATTTGGAGATTTGGAGAAATCGAATAGTAGTGGAAGATGGTGCTGTTGAGGAACCGAACGAAGAGATTTCCTTAAGCGAAGCTCGTAAAATAGAACCGGATTTTGAAGTTGGTGAAGACGTATCCGAAGAAGTGAAATTAATGGATTTGGGCCGTCGCGCCATTTTGGCCCTTCGCCAAAATCTCATATCCAAAATCCATGAGCACGATAATACGACCATTTACAAGCAGTTTAAGGACTTGGAAGGTGAAATCTACACCGCTGAGGTACACCATATTCGCCATAAAGCCATTATTTTATTGGATGACGAAGGGAACGAAATCATTCTTCCCAAAGAAAAGCAGATACCGTCCGATTTTTTTAGAAAAGGGGATAATGTAAGAGGGGTAATCGAAAGCGTAGAATTAAAGGGGAACAAACCGGCGATAATCATGTCCAGAACTTCCCCCATATTTTTGGAACAATTGTTCTTTCAAGAGATCCCTGAAGTATTCGACGGTCTGATAACCATTAAGAAAGCGGTTCGGATTCCAGGTGAAAAAGCGAAAGTAGCAGTAGACTCCTATGACGATCGAATTGACCCCGTAGGTGCCTGTGTGGGCATGAAAGGATCAAGAATCCATGGAATTGTGCGGGAATTGGGCAATGAAAATATTGATGTTATCAACTGGACAAACAATTCCCAATTGATGGTAACACGTGCCTTGAGTCCGGCAAGGGTGTCATCAGTGAAATTGAATGACGAAAAGAAAACGGCCCAGGTCTACCTAAAGCCAGAAGAAGTTTCCAAAGCAATTGGAAGAGGAGGCCATAACATAAGGTTGGCAGGCCAATTGACTGGTTATGAGATAGATGTGTTTCGAGAAGGCGTTGAAGAAGATGTTGAGTTGACCGAGTTCTCAGATGAAATCGAAGGCTGGGTAATCGAAGAATTTAAAAAGATAGGATTGGATACAGCACGCAGTGTGCTGGAACAAGAGGTTGGGGACTTAATCAAACGGACCGATTTGGAGGATGAAACGGTCCATGATGTAGTTCGTATCCTCAAGGAAGAGTTTGAAGATTAAACTAGTATATTAGCACCGAATTTATAAGGGCAGCAAAAGTTTTATGGCAGGAAACCCAACAATACGACTTAATAAAGTTCTAAGAGAGCTGAACATTTCATTGGATAGAGCGGTAGATCATCTGGCCTCAAAAGGCCATGATATTGAGGCACGTCCTACCACTAAAATAAGTGATGAGGTGTATCAGGTCTTGTTGGATGAATTCCAGACGGATAAGAGCAAAAAAGTCGCTTCCAAAGAAGTAGGGGAAGAAAAACGGAAAGAAAAGGAAGCCCTTCGCATCCAAATGGAGCAGGAACAGGAAGAACGGCGATTGGCTCGGGAACGCCGCAATTCGGAAAATCAGGTCATAAAGGCAAAAGCCGAACTCTCTGGTCCAAAAACTGTGGGTAAAATTGATTTGGACAAAAAGCCTTCCATCAAGGAACCGGTTGAAGAAACCAAACCACCAGAGGTAGCTCAAAAAACAGCGGTGGAAGCAGTTCCACCCGAAACCAATCCTGTAAAAGAAGTATCCCCGGTAACCCAAAAAGTTGAAGAAAAACCCAAGGCGGAAGAAAATCAATTGGAATCGGGTACAATACAGACCCAATACAAAAAGCTTTCCGGTCCAAAAATAACGGGTGATAAAATCGACCTTTCCAAATTTGAAAGGCCGAAGAAAAAGAAAGAAGAGCCCAAAAAAGACGGTGCTTCCGCAGATAATGGAACGGTAGATAGGAAAAAGCGTAGAAAACGTATCATTAGCAAAACGGGTCCCCAACCAGGTGGAAATCGCAATGGGGGCAATCGTGGAAACAACGTTCAGAATAGAAGGGGCGGACCACGCAGTGCGGTTCCTAAAGTAGAGCCTACTGACGAAGAAGTTCAAAAGCAGGTAAGGGAAACCCTTGAAAAGCTTCAGGGCAAGACAAACAAGGGCAAAGGAGCAAAATATCGTAGGGAGAAAAGGGACCAACACAGACAGCAAACAGAAAAAGACCTTGAACTACAGGAACTTGAGAGTAAAATTCTCAAGGTGACGGAGTTTGTAACGGTCAATGAAGTGGCCACTATGATGAATGTGTCCACTACCGAAATCATCTCGGCATGCATGTCTTTGGGCATCATGATGACCATGAATCAACGATTGGATGCAGAAACCTTATCCATTGTTGCTGAGGAATTTGGATATCAAGTAGAATTTATAACCACCGAAATCGAGGAATCCATTGAGGAAGTTGAGGATGCGCCGGAAGATTTAAAACCGCGGGCACCCATTGTCACGGTAATGGGTCACGTAGACCACGGTAAGACCTCTCTTTTGGATTACATCCGGGAAGAAAACGTAATTGCTGGTGAAAGTGGTGGGATTACCCAGCACATTGGAGCGTACGGCGTCACACTGGACGATGGCCAGAAAATTACCTTCCTTGATACCCCAGGTCACGAAGCCTTTACAGCGATGCGTGCCCGTGGTGCCCAGGTTACCGATATTGCGATAATAGTGGTAGCCGCTGATGACGACATCATGCCCCAAACCAAAGAAGCCATCAGTCATGCCCAAGCGGCGGATGTCCCGATTGTTTTCGCAATCAATAAAATTGACAAGCCTACGGCCAATCCAGATAAGATAAAAGAAGGACTTGCGGCCATGAATCTCTTAGTGGAGGATTGGGGTGGAAAAATACAGTCCCACGATATTTCGGCAAAAACAGGTGTGGGTATCAATGAACTCTTGGAAAAGGTATTGTTGGAGGCGGAATTGTTGGAACTTAAAGCCAATCCAGAACGATTGGCCACAGGTACCGTGGTTGAAGCCTTCCTTGACAAGGGAAGAGGATATGTTTCCACAGTTTTGGTCCAAACCGGAACGATGGAAATTGGCGACTACGTTCTTGCTGGAACTTGTAGCGGAAAAGTAAAGGCAATGCAGGATGAGCGCGGAAAAAATATAAAGAAAGTAGGACCCGCAACGCCAGTTTCTATTTTAGGTCTGGACGGAGCACCCCAAGCGGGAGACCGCTTTAATGTACTTGAAGATGAACGGGAGGCCAAACAAATTGCGGCAAAACGTTCGCAATTGCAACGTGAGCAATCGGTACGTACACAACGACACATAACTTTGGATGAAATTGGCCGAAGGATTGCTTTGGGTGACTTTAAGGAATTGAACATCATACTTAAAGGTGATGTGGACGGTTCTGTAGAGGCTTTGACGGATTCGTTCCAAAAACTCAGCACAGATGAGATACAAGTCAATATCATTCACAAAGCAGTAGGAGCGATAACAGAATCGGATGTATTGTTGGCAAGTGCCTCGGACGCAATTATTATCGGTTTCAATGTAAGACCTATGGGCAATGCAAGAGCTGTCGCCGAAAAAGAGGAAATCGACATCCGCATGTACTCCATCATTTATGACGCCATTAATGATTTGAAGGATGCCATGGAAGGTATGCTATCTCCTGAAATTAAAGAAGAAATTACAGGGAATGCTGAGATTCGGGAGACTTTCAAAATCTCTAAAATTGGCACAATTGCAGGATGTATGGTAACTAGTGGTAAGATTTTCAGAAACTCGCGAATCCGTTTAATTCGAGATGGTGTTGTCATACTTACCGGAGAACTTGCTTCCTTAAAGCGTTTTAAAGATGACGTGAAGGAGGTTTCCAAAGGATATGACTGCGGACTTCAATTAAAGAATTACAATGACATTAAAGAGGGGGATATTGTCGAGGCTTTCCAAGAGGTGGCTGTGAAGAAAACCCTATAAAATAAAATCCTGCAGCTGCAGGATTTTTTTATTTCGAATCTTTTTCAGGTTTTAAAAGCATCGCATTTGGATACTTTTTACGTACCTCCAAATACTTGCGTTCAGCTTCCAGTTTTGTTTTAAATTTCCCCAACCTTACCCGATAAGTGGGAGACTCAAACTCAATTTTTGAGTACCATCCAGGAAAATCCTGTTCTATACGGGTCATTAAATTTTGTGCCTTTTGATAGCTTCCAAAACCTACTTGAATCTGATAATATTGAGCCTTCGAATTGACCTCGGTATACAGTTTTAGCAACTTGTCTATTTTCGGATTTTGTTCAATGGTAATACTATTGCTTTGTGCTGCGACCTTGAAGCTCAAAACTGTCGCAAGTACTAAAAATACTATAGGTTTCATATAATACATTTTACAGGAAGCTATAATCGATACAAATATATTTTTTTTAAAATTAAACAAGTTCAATACCAATTATTTAGAATAGATATAAATTAGTGCTTATAAATCCCTTAACATTTCAAAAAATCACGCTATGTCGTATTTTTGTGCTTAGTTTTTAGTACGGTTATTTGCCCACTTTATTGCAGTAGAGTACAAAAAATCGCACCGAGAATTTCAGCAGAAATTACGCAAGTATGAAAAAGGTTTTATACCGCCAACTATTTATTAAAGCTTTAGGTTTTTTCTTCTTACTTTTTTCAACTTCATTTTACGCACAAGAAGAGGCTCCTGCCGTGGAGGAGACTCCAGTGGAAGAGTCGAATACTTCGGGGGGTGACGCTGCTAAGGGAAAACAGCTTTTCAATCAAAATTGTGCTGCCTGTCATGCACTGAACCGTAAAATGACAGGTCCTGCATTGGCCAATGTAGAGACCCGCTTGTATGAAGAGGAAGGACTTGACAAAGAGTGGCTATATGCATGGATAAAAAACAGTGCGGGCATGATTGCATCTGGAGATGCGTACGCCAATAAGATTTATGCCGAATACAATCAAGCGGCCATGACCGCTTTCCCCACACTTTCAAATGAAGATATTGATAATATTTTGGCCTACACTGCGGCACCACCTCCAGCACCCGCTGTGGCCACAACTGCCGCCACTGAGGTAGTAGGAACAGAAGGCGCGGCCGGCGGCATCTCCAATGAGATTATTTTAGGGGCCTTGGTATTGGTATTCGGTCTTTTGGTGATCATGTTGATTCTCGTCAACAAAACCTTGCGTCGGATTGCGGAGGCCAACGGTGTAGTACTTGAAAAAGCAAAGGCAGAGAAAACCATTCCCATTTGGAAAGCTTTTGCCCAAAATCAATTCTTGGTTTTGGTTACAACCATCTTCTTTCTTCTGGGGAGTGCCTACTTTGCGTATGGTTGGATGATGCAAATAGGCGTGGACCAAGGATATGCTCCAATTCAACCTATCCACTATTCACATAAGATACACGCTGGGGATAACAAAATTGAATGTAAATACTGCCACTCGTCGGCAAGGGTGTCCAAACATTCAGGGATACCGGCCTTGAATGTATGTATGAACTGCCACAAATCCATATACGAATACTCTGGAAACCCAGAAGGCCCCAGTCCTGAAGATCTGGCCAACGGATATACCAATGAATTCTACACCGGAGAAATCAAAAAATTATATAAAGCGGTAGGTTGGGACGAAGAAAACCAACGTTATACCGGTGAATCGCAGCCCGTGGAATGGGTTAGAATTCACAACCTCCCCGATTTTGCATATTTCAACCACTCCCAACACGTTTCTGTAGCAGGAATAGAATGCCAAACGTGCCACGGTCCTGTTGAGGAAATGGAGATTATGTATCAATATTCACCATTGACCATGGGTTGGTGTATAAATTGCCATAGGGAGACCAATATTAAAGTAGAGGGTAATGAATACTATGAGGCCATCCATGCCGAACTTTCCGAAAAGTATGGTGTTGAGGAGTTGACCGCTGCCATGATGGGTGGTCTGGAATGTTTTATTTGTTTTTACTAGAATGAAAGAAGATTAATCGCAGATATATCGTTTGGCATTATTCTAAATATATTGGAATAGTGTGGCGGTAGTATATCCGAACGATTCCATTGTTGAGACGCTAAGACAGAATGAATTCTCTGAACCTATTCCCGTAGATGATTTTTTAGGAGATAAGGAAAACCTCGCAGCATCTTCTACAAATAGAAGGGATTTTTTAAAGTATATTGGTTTCAGTACTGCCGCTGCTGCCGTGGCTGCTTGTGAGGGACCGGTCCATAAATCGATTCCTTACGTTTTTCAACCGGACAACATTGTGCCCGGAGTAGCTAGTTTTTATGCCACGACCATCGCAGATGGATTTGACTTTGCCAGTATTTTGGTCAAGACGAGAGAGGGACGGCCCATAAAAATTGAAAACAATACAGACGCCAAAGTCAATTGCGATGCTAATGCCAGAGTTCATGCATCCGTATTGACATTGTACGATAGCACGCGTATTCAAGGCCCCACTGCGGATGGTGAACCTATCGAGTGGAAGGTGCTGGATACAACGGTACGAGCAAAATTGGGAAGTTTGGTGAACAGCAACAAGCAAATAGCCCTGCTGACCCAAACGTACGCAAGTCCTTCAACGGCGCGTTTAATTGCCGAATTCAAGGAAAAATACCCGAATACCGATCATGTGGTTTATGATGCCATTTCCGAAGATGCTGCACTTAATGCGTTCCATGGCATGTATGGTGAGCGGGCTTTTGCAGATTATGATTTTGAAAAAGCCGAACTCATTATTTCTTTTGGTGCCGACTTTTTAGGAGATTGGCAAGGCGGTGGATATGACAGCGGTTATGCACGAGGACGCGTACCAAAGGACGGTAAAATGTCCAAACATATTCAACTTGAAGGAAATATGTCTTTGTCCGGGGCCAATGCGGATAAGCGTTATCCGATGACCTCAACACAACAAAAAATTGCCTTGGCCAAATTGTACGGCAAGTTGAACGGAAGTACTGTTGGCGGAGGTACCTCAGATGTGGACAGCGCTGTAGATAATTTGGTCGAACTTAAACGAAAGGCAGGTAGCAAAGCGGTGGTGGTTACAGGATTAAAGGATGTAAATGCCCAAACCGTGGTTCTCGCTATCAATAAATTACTTTCCAGTGAAGCGTTTGATGCAGCAAAACCGAAATATGTTCGTCAAGGGGATACCTCAAAGGTCCGTAAGCTAATTGCCGACATGAATGCAGGCCGGGTAGGTGCCTTGATAATGGATGGTGTTAATCCTGCTTACACATTGCCCAACGCCGACGATTTTATCAAAGGACTGAAAAACGTGGACCTTTCGGTTAGTTTTTCTTTTAATAATGACGAGACCGCTCAAAATTCCAAATATGTTGCCGCTGCTTCCCATTACCTGGAATCATGGGGTGATGTTGAACTCAAAAAAGGACACTATAGCCTTACCCAACCCGCTATTCGTGAGCTTTTTGATACGAGACAGTTCCAGACATCCCTGTTGAACTGGATGGGTGCTGATAGGACTTACTACGATTATATTCGTGAGACTTGGGACACAAAAATACTACGGGGAGCAAGTTGGAACAAGACTTTGCAAGATGGGGTCTTCGTATCTTCAGAAACCCCCGTTGAAGGTGATATTGAAGTAGGAAATGCAATGGTGGCTGCAACCGAAGAAACGGAGGAAGTGGCCCAGCCTAGTTTGGGCTCCATTGCCTCGGCCGTCCGTTCACTTGTCAGTTCAACAAGTGCTGGAACAGAACTTCTTTTGTATTCCAAAATTGGTATGGGTGATGGGAAACAAGCCACAAATCCGTGGTTGCAAGAGTTTCCTGATCCTATTTCTAGGGTTTCTTGGGACAATTACCTTACAGTTTCCAAGGCGGATGCCTCGGAATGGGGATTGGAAAATGAAAATGTGGCCAATGGTGGTTTGGACGGCAGCTATGTAAAACTTACGGTGGATGGAACTGTTATTGAAAATGTTCCGGTCATCATTCAGCCTGGTCAAGCCAAAGGCACCGTTGGGCTTTCCTATGGATATGGGCGCAAAGCTGGAATGAAAACAGAAATGTCGACCGGGGTCAACGCGTTCTTACTTTATAAAAACTTTGACGATGTTCAATCCGTAAGCATTGAAAAAACATCGGGTATGCACGAGTTTGCATGCGTTCAGCTGCACAATACCCTAATGGGTAGGGGCGATATCATCAAAGAAACCACACTTGAGATCTTTAATACAAAGGATAGTCACGAGTGGAACCATGTGCCAGAAGTTACTTTGAACCATGAAGAAATTCCTGTTACGTCCAAGGATGCTGATTTGTGGCAGGAGTTTGACCGGACTATTGGACATCATTTTAATTTGTCCATTGATTTGAATGCATGTACAGGCTGTGGGGCATGTGTCATCGCATGTCACGCTGAAAACAACGTGCCCGTTGTAGGGAAACGCGAAATGCGCTTATCCCGCGATATGCATTGGTTACGAATCGATAGATATTATTCGTCCGAAGAGAGCTTTGAACAAGATAATGAGAAGAAGGACGGAATGGATGGACTCTTTGGGGACAACGGTTCGCTGGGAGGGTTTGGCCAAATGGAAGACCCATCCGCAAATCCGCAGGTAGCTTTTCAACCGGTAATGTGTCAGCACTGTAATCATGCACCTTGTGAAACAGTTTGTCCGGTTGCGGCGACTTCCCATGGAAGGCAGGGCCAAAACCATATGGCCTACAACCGTTGTGTGGGAACCAGATATTGTGCGAACAACTGTCCCTACAAAGTACGTCGCTTCAACTGGTTCTTGTACAACAACAATGACGAGTTCGATTTCAATATGAACAACGACCTCGGTAAAATGGTAATCAATCCAGATGTTACCGTAAGGTCAAGAGGGGTTATGGAGAAGTGTTCTTTCTGTATCCAATCCACTCAAGCAGTTATATTAAAGGCCAAACGTGAAGGCAGACCAGTGGCAAAAGGTGAATTCAATGATGCGTGTGCTTGTTCCGCAGCATGTGGGTCAGGGGCAATGCGTTTTGGCGATGTAAACGAAGAAGGAAGCCCAATCTCTGAATTGGTCAAGGATAAAAGGGCATATCACTTGTTGGAACATGTGGGTACAAAACCCAATGTGGTCTATCAAGTAAAGGTTAGAAATACAAACTAAGCTTAATTAATAAGTAATATTATAAATTATGGGATCGCATTACGAAGCGCCAATTCGAAGACCCCTGGTACTGGGGGACAAGGGATACCATGATGTGACCTTGGATATTGTTCGTCCAGTAGAAGGAAAGGCCAATAGACAATGGTGGATTGTGTTTAGTATTGCTCTTGTGGCCTTTTTGTGGGGTCTAGGATGCATTGTCTATACCGTATCAACTGGAATTGGAACGTGGGGTTTAAATCGAACGGTGAACTGGGCCTGGGATATTACCAACTTTGTCTGGTGGGTAGGTATTGGCCACGCAGGTACCTTGATTTCGGCAGTACTTCTTCTCTTTAGGCAAAAATGGAGAATGGCGATCAACCGTTCTGCTGAGGCGATGACCATCTTCTCAGTGGTACAGGCAGGACTTTTTCCCATTATTCACATGGGAAGGCCTTGGTTGGCCTATTGGGTATTGCCCATCCCAAACCAGTTTGGATCCCTTTGGGTGAATTTTAATTCGCCTTTGCTTTGGGATGTATTCGCGATTTCCACATATCTATCCGTTTCCTTGGTCTTTTGGTGGACTGGTCTACTGCCGGACTTTGCCATGATTCGGGATAGGGCGGTTAAACCATTTCAGAAAAAAATATACAGTCTATTGAGTTTTGGATGGACGGGAAGAGCAAAAGATTGGCAACGTTTTGAAGAAGTTTCGTTGGTCTTGGCGGGATTGGCAACCCCCTTGGTACTTTCCGTACACACTATCGTATCCTTTGACTTTGCCACATCGGTTATTCCCGGATGGCACACAACGATATTCCCTCCTTACTTTGTGGCTGGGGCGATTTTCTCCGGTTTTGCCATGGTGAATACGCTACTCATAATTATGCGGAAGGTATGTAGCTTGGAAGCATATATTACGGTTCAGCATATCGAGTTGATGAACATCGTCATCATGATTACCGGTTCAATCGTTGGCTGTGCCTACATCACCGAGTTGTTCATCGCTTGGTACTCAGGGGTTGAATACGAACAATATGCATTTTTGAACAGGGCGACCGGTCCCTACTGGTGGGCGTATTGGTCCATGATGACCTGTAATGTGTTCTCGCCTCAGTTTATGTGGTTCAAAAAGCTGCGTACCAGTATTATGTTTTCGTTCTTTATTTCGATTGTTGTGAACATAGGGATGTGGTTTGAACGTTTTGTGATCATCGTGACCTCTTTGCACAGGGATTACCTACCCTCTTCTTGGACGATGTTCTCCCCGACTTTCGTGGATATTGGAATTTTTATCGGAACCATAGGGTTCTTCTTTGTACTATTTCTATTATACTCGAGAACCTTCCCGGTTATCGCCCAAGCTGAGGTGAAATCCATTCTGAAGGCGTCAGGTGAGCGCTTTAAAGTGCTTCGTGACAAAGGGGAACCCCTGTACAAAAAACCTACAGATGGTGTTATCATCGAAATTGAAGAGGAAGAAGAAGTAAAAGAAGAGGAAGCAGAAGTTGTAAGTGGTAGGGAAGGAGCCCCCGTTATGCAATTATTGGGTTCCTTAGGAAAGTTTGATACCAATACCCAACAACCTGACGATCTTAAAAAGGTAAGGGGCATAGGTCCATTGATGGAAAAAACTTTGAACAAGATTGGAATATTCTCGTTCCTTCAAGTAAGCAAAATGACGGAAAGAGAGTATTCTATTTTAGACTCCCTTACCGGAGCATTTCCAGGAAGGGCAAAACGAGATGATTGGGCAGGCCAAGCAAAAGGTTTAATCAACTTAGATAAATAATATGGCGGCAACAACATTTAAGGCGATATATAACGATGATGACGTGCTGATGAGTGCTGTCAAGAGGTTGCGCTATGAAAAATACCATATCGAAGAAGTTTATACACCCTTTCCTGTCCATGGTTTGGACAAAGCGATGGGACTGCCACATACACGAATTGCGATAACCGCTTTTCTATATGGATGTGTTGGACTTACTGTTTCTGTGGTCATGATGAACTACATTATGATAGAGGATTGGCCCCAAGATATTGGTGGTAAACCCAGTTTTGGTTATTTGGAAAACATGCCCGCTTTTGTACCGATCATGTTTGAGTTGACGGTTTTCTTTGCCGCCCACCTTATGGTTATCACATTTTATCTGAGAAGCAGAATGTGGCCTTTTAAAGAAGCGGAAAACCCAGATGTACGAACAACGGACGACCATTTTTTAGTGGAGGTTGAAGTGGGTAATGATGAGGAGGCATTGAAAAATTTATTGTTGGAGACGGGTGCCGTTGAAGTCCACGTCCCCAAAAAAAAGTAATATGATGGTTAAAACATTTGGTAAAGTATTTTTTGTGTTGGCTTTTGTTCTTTGCTTGAGTTCCTGCTTTAACAAGAACAATCCCAACTATCAATACATGCCAAACATGTACGAATCCGTGGGTTACGAAACCTATGAGGGGGTCGATAATGGGCTGTTTCCCCAAGGAACAGAAGCGCTACTTCCCGTGGCCAACACCATTAATCGGGAAACATTGCCCTACGAGTTTTCGAACACCCCAGAAGGAAAGGAATTGGCAAGATTGCAGCCCAGTCCACTGGATTCCTTGGAAAAGGAAGAAAACTTGAACAAAGGAAAAGAGCTGTACGACGTCTACTGTGCAATTTGTCATGGAGCCAAAGGAAAGGGTCAGGGAACTCTCGTAAAACGCGAAAAAATACTGGGGGTACCCAGCTATGACGATGCTGCACGTAATATTACCGTGGGCAGCACTTACCATACAATGTATTACGGCTTAAATTCAATGGGTTCCTATGCTTCTCAAATGGAGAACGAGACAGAACTGTGGCAAGTGGCAGAGTACGTTATGAAATTAAAGGAAGACCTAACAAAATAATCCGATAGCAGACTATGTATACGTTTTCAAATAGATTGAGGCTGGGTTCCTACATTGCCATGGCAGTTGGACTGATATGTCTGTTGACCGGTTTTTTAACGGCACCTAGCAATGTGGAAGAGGCTAAGGCCATTGTGGCTTCGTCGCATGGCGATGACCACGGTGGTGCCCATGGAGAAGCGGGGAGCCATTCGACAGAAGGATATGGTGGAACGGTAACAGCATCTGATCACGGGGAATCCCATAATGGAGAACCCACGAATGCTACTTCTGATACTATGAAATCGGAGCACGTAGTGTCGCATGAAAATACAACGGCGCAGGGAGAGAACCATGCTGTCGAAGGAGAACAAGAATATATGGTGAGTTCGGGCCATCAACAATCCCACACAGAGGGAGCGAATCACGGCGAGACCCATGGTAGTGTATCCGGGCATGGGGGTTCACACGGAGAAGAAGCCCACGGGGGAACCCATGATGCTTCACATGATGAGCACTTATTACATCAATTACAAAACAGGCCATGGGCAGCATTGTACGTGGCGGCATTCTTTTTCTTTATGATTGCTTTAGGGGTACTGGCTTTTTATGCCATCCAAAGGGCTGCACAAGCCGGTTGGTCCCCATTGTTGTTTCGAGTTATGGAAGGTATAACGGCCTATTTAGTTCCAGGAGGGATTGTAGTTTTTGTGATATTGGCATTATCCGTAATGCACTTGAACCACATGTTCGTTTGGATGGATGCTGATGTTGTGGCCCATGACAAATTACTTCAGGGAAAAGCGGGATACCTAAACCCTATTTTCTTCTTATTACGCGCTGCCATCTTCCTTGGTGGTTGGATTTTTTATCGAGAATACTCCCGAAGTTTGTCATTGGCACAGGACCAATCTGACGATAACAGCTATTTTGTCAAGAATTTTAGATGGTCTGCAGCTTTCTTGGTGTTTTATTTGGTAACGGAGTCAATGATGTCCTGGGACTGGATTATGAGTTTGGATCCCCATTGGTTCAGTACACTGTTTGGTTGGTATGTTTTTGCCAGTATGTTTGTTTCTGGAATCACTACCATCGCCATAATTACCATTTACTTAAAGTCCAAGGGCTACCTGGAAGAAGTGAATGACAGTCATATCCATGATTTGGCGAAATTCATGTTTGGTATCAGTATTTTTTGGACGTATTTGTGGTTTGCCCAGTTCATGTTGATTTGGTACGCGAACGTTCCTGAGGAGGTGACCTATTATGTAGCCCGTTTCCAAGACTATAAACTGCCGTTTTTTGGTATGCTGGTATTGAACTTCATTTTTCCCTTATTGGTATTGATGAACAGTGACTATAAACGGGTAAATTGGTTTGTGATTATGACAGGTCTTATCGTGCTGTTTGGTCATTATTTGGATGTGTTCAATATGGTCATGCCCGCAACCGTGGGAGACCAATGGCACATTGGTTTGCCGGAAATCGGAGGTATTCTGTTTTTTGGTGGGTTGTTCGTATTCTGGGTGTTCAATGCACTTACCAAGGTGCCCTTACAACCAAAACGCAATCCATTTATTGAAGAAAGTAGACAATTTCATTATTAAAAAAACGATTTAAGGTTTAGAGAGATAACAATGACCGCATTATTAACATTGACTGTTTTAGCTCTGGTGGCAATTGCAATTTGGCAAATGACCAAGATTTTTGAGTTGTCCCAATTAAGAACAGAACAAGCTACTGCAGAAATTGCCACCGATTCGGATAACAAATACAACGGTTACCTACTATTTGGCTTTCTCTTTTTTATTTATGGTATTACTATTTTTAGTTTCGCCAAATATTCAAAGGTGCTTCTACCCGAGGCGTCTTCTGCCCATGGTGGTGAATATGATCAATTGATGTGGGTTTCGTTCGCAATTATATTTTTTGTTCAAACCATTACTCAAGCCCTGCTCCATTATTTTGGATACAAATACAAAGGGGAAAAGGGAAAGAAAGCCCTGTTCTTTGCTGACAATGACCGTTTGGAATTTATCTGGACCATTATACCTGTTATTGTTTTGGCGGGATTGATTCTCTGGGGGCTTTACACTTGGACCAACATCATGGATGTCAATGAAGAAGATGACCCACTGATCGTTGAGCTGTACGCCCAACAGTTCAATTGGACGGCACGATACGGGGGAGATGACAATGTATTGGGTGATGCAAGTGTACGGCTTATCGATATAGACAAAGCGAATGTTTTGGGATTGGACGAGTCCGATCCCAACGCGTCAGACGATGTGATCGTGAAAGAATTACATTTACCAGTAGG
>NZ_CAKZYF010000085.1 GCF_937884665.1 uncultured Allomuricauda sp.
GCAGCTCCGTGCCGGGTCACTTTTGCTCCTATTCGCGGAATGATGGCATCAAATTCATCCGTTACATTGTCCTCTCCCAAATAAATCTGCGGTTTTCCTTCGCCCAATTTTACCGAACATTTGGTATGATCGATCAACTCTACATAATGATTGGCTTTTTGTGCCTCTTCCACAATCCTTCTTGTGGAATGGACGGAAAGTCCGACGGAAAGTATGGCAATGTCCATAGTTTGGGCGTGCTTTTTGGTGCTTTCAATATCGTTCAAAAAAAAATGTGCTGCAATTTTTACCATTGAATACGACGATGCACTTACCGTTTATACACTTTTGAAGGTCAGTGGAGAAAAAATGATTTGGCGGTGTTCTGCGTACTCTTAGCTTTAAACCTCGAAGAAAACACTTATGGAATGGAATCCTTTCAATAGCCTGATTTTGGTTGCGGTTTCAAGTTTGATATTATTTTGTTTTTCACGTATTCTAAGCAACAAATCAGATCGGACGACCTCTTTGATGCTATGGTTCATCCTTTTCTCCAATCTGGTTATTCTTCAAGTCATTCTTATTGATATTGGCATCACAAAAGCTGCGCCGCTACTGCTCCTTTTCTATATGCCTCTTCAGTTTTTATGTCCCGTCATATTCATTGCTTTCACATATTCCTATTTGGATGCGTATTATCGGTTCAAGAAAATACGTATCCTTCTTTCGATTCCATTTATGTGTTTTTTTGTTTTGTACATCGTTCTAAAAATCAATGTTGTCCAAGAATACAGCCTTATTTCCAAACCTTTGGCCTTGTGGATAGGAACCGAACTTGATGAAAACAGTGCTTAGCTGTTCTCTCTGTTCAGTGCGGTTTGGAATTATTGTGTAATCAGGGACTATGAAGCAAACCTGGGCCAGTTGCCCTACGCTTTGGTCATAAAAAAAACGAAATGGCTGAAATATGTTTTTCTGACCATGACCTTACTATGTCTGTTATGGGCATTGGTCATAATTTATCTCAAAGTAGATGATTCGGTATCTGGTCACGGACCCTACTACCCCCTCTGGTTACTTTTCGTGTTGTTTTACACGGTAATTCTGTTTTCGGGATATGCCCACTTAAAAGAAGTAGATGACAAAAAATCCAAGGAAAAAAGACTTCTCCAAACCGTGAACCATAACTTTGACATAAAAAGCTTACGTACCTTATTTAACTCGGATGCCCTCCTTTCCATTCAAGAAAGTACGTATCGGGTAACAGAAATACTTGAATATTTTGCTACTTCCTTATTCGATAAACATACGGAAAATGAAGTGCTTTGGGACATTGTCAAAAACTGTATCTCCAAACTTAATCTGGAAGACTGTGTCATCTATACCTTTGATAAGAAATCCAATACCCTTTTACAACGGGCCGCATATGGAAATAAGGATAAGGGAAATCGAAGAATAGTTGACCCGATTACAATTCCTCTAGGTGAAGGCATCGTAGGCACTGTTGCGAAAACAGGGCATTGGGAGTTGGTTGGGAATATTGATACCGACCAGCGCTATATCATGGATGACGTGCGTCGAAAATCGGAACTGGCCGTTCCCATAGCTTACGAAAATATCATTATAGGGGTACTTGATTCAGAAAACTCAGCGAGAGATTTTTTTACGAAAAAACACATCTTTCTTTTCCAATTGATTGCTAAACTGACCGCTATCAAACTCATGCAAATCAAAAAAGACAAAGAAGTTGTGTTGACGCAGGACAATGTGCACTTTAAAAGATTGAAACATTGGTTGGAAACTGAAAAATCTTTTCTAAACCCGCAACTCAGCCTTCAAATGAGCAGTGATTATCTTAAAATAAGCTCAGGATACCTGTCGCAAATCATAAATACCCTTAGTGGTACCAACTTTTCTGAATTTATCAATTTATATCGGGTGGAAGAGTCCAAAAAACTCTTGCTAGATCCCGAGTTTTCAAAATATGCCATTGTAGCGATTGGATTGGAAGCTGGTTTCAATTCAAAATCAGCGTTTTACACAGCCTTTAAAAAAATAGTGGGTGCAACGCCCACGGAATACCGACAACGTTACAAGATGGTGTCCTAATTCTTCAGAAGTCTAAAAAATGGGACCCTGACTGCTTTGGTGCCCATTAAGTTTGCTATCAAAACCTTTAAAATTATTTTGATTATGCAAACAAAAACAAACGTAATGTACAAGGCTCTATTTTTCTTCCTGGGAGCACTTTTTCTAGTATCGTGCTCTGCAGAAGATGGTGAGACTGGCCCGGCAGGACCCGAGGGACCACAAGGAGAACAGGGGGCGCAAGGCCCACAGGGTGATCAAGGACCTCAGGGAGATCAAGGAGAACAGGGAGATACGGGCACCGCCAATGTTATTTATTCGGACTGGATAGATTCGGAATTTGAGGATAACATCATTTCGGTGGGGGTCGGTTTTGATATGGATGTTCCAGAATTGACCCAAGAGATTATAAACCAAGGCGTGGTCCTGGTTTTCGGCCGAAATATTCCAGGCGGTTTTGCCAGTCCAGACGTCATGCAACTGCCTTTTATCACAAATTCGAATTTTTATTCGTTCCGAATAGAGGATGTTGAAACACTAAGGATAACCATAGCTTCTTTGGAAGGTACTTCGGTGGGCATACCTTTTTTTGAGAATTATCGATATGTTATTATTCCTGGGTCAGAACCCGCCGATGATGGTGGTGGAGGTATCATAACCTCAAAATCTTCAAAATACGACTATACCAAGATGTCGTACGAAGAAGTGGCCGCATTGTTCCATATTACAGACTAGCCAGTTCGTAATGAACACCGCTCGAAAAGTTCCCCCATTTGTTTTTATAGCCCCCTTTCCCAAAACCTTTTTAGAAGTTCTCAAGGCCCATTCCTCACTAAAAACCACACTTTATATTGATTCTAAATTACTGTGGTTGAATTATTGAAAGTTTGTTAAAAACTCAATCGTGCCGTAAATTTGTTGACAAAATTGTTGTTAATGAGCGGATTGATAAAATCTTCTATTGCCAGAAAAGTAATTATGGCACTGTCAGGCCTTTTTTTGGTCATTTTTTTGGTTTTGCACGTTTCCATCAATCTAGCATCTGTACTTTCGCCAGATTTTTTCAATGAAGCTTCCCATTTCATGGGATATAACCCTATTGTGCAATTTGTAATGCAACCCGTTTTAATTGCCGGGGTGGTCATACATTTTATTATGGGTTTTGTTCTGGAAATCAAAAACCGAAAAGCAAGGGGAATTTCGTACGTTAAGTACAAAGGAAGGGCCAATGCTTCGTGGGCCTCGCGAAATATGATCATAAGCGGTTTGGTTGTCCTAGCTTTTTTGGGGCTTCACTTTTATGACTTTTGGGTACATGAGATGGCCTACAAATACGTTCAGGCCAAGCCCGAAGACCCATCACGGTATTTCGAAGAAACTGTTCAAAAGTTCGCTCCCTTTTGGAGAACGGTCATCTATGTAATATCTTTTGGATTGTTGAGTTTACATTTATGGCATGGATTTGCTTCCTCTTTTCAATCCATGGGCGTTAACAACAGATTTACGGAAGGGGGTAAAAAATTTGCAAAAACATTTGCCATTGTGGTGCCCTTGACTTTTGCATTTATTGCTATCTATCATCATCTTAACCCAGTAACACATTGATCGCTATGAAAAAAATTGTTTCTGAAACCGAGGTAAAAAGTCCAGTAAAAACCAAAACACCAAAAATTAAAGAATTGGTGTCCAATGTGCCTTCGGGCCCATTAAAGGACAAGTGGACCAAGCATAAAGATGAAATTGACCTGGTCAATCCGGCCAATAAAAGAAACATCGATGTTATCGTGATAGGAACCGGATTGGCAGGAGGTTCTTCTGCCGCTACTTTGGCAGAGCTGGGATATAATGTCAAGACGTTTTGCTATCAGGACTCACCGCGAAGAGCACACTCCATAGCGGCCCAAGGAGGTGTAAATGCCGCAAAAAATTATCAAGGTGATGGGGACAGTGTTTATCGTTTGTTTTACGATACCATCAAAGGCGGGGATTATCGATCTCGAGAAGGGAATGTGTACCGTCTGGCAGAAGTTTCCACCAACATTATAGACCAGTGTGTAGCCCAAGGTGTACCGTTTGCACGCGAATATGGAGGTTTGTTGGATAATCGGTCCTTTGGTGGGGTACTCGTTTCCAGAACTTTCTATGCCAAAGGACAGACCGGACAACAATTGTTACTTGGGGCTTATGCGGCCATGAACCGACAAATTCAGAGAGGCAAGATTCGCTCATATACTCGTCACGAAATGTTGGATTTGGTCTTGGTGGATGGAAAAGCGAGGGGAATCATAGCGAGAAACTTGGTCACTGGAGAAATTGAAAGGCACTCTGCGCATGCCGTTGTATTGGGAACTGGAGGATACGGAAACCTCTTCTTCCTTTCCACTTATTGTATGGGGGCCAACGTAACCGCAGCATGGAAAGCCCATAAACGGGGAGCCTTTTTTGCCAATCCCTGTTATACCCAAATACACCCTACTTGTATTCCAGTATCAGGGGACCATCAATCCAAATTGACGTTGATGTCCGAGTCTTTGAGAAATGACGGTAGAATTTGGGTGCCTGGAAAAAAAGAAGATGCCATCGCCATTCGCGAAGGCCGTTTAAAGCCCACAGAAATACCAGAAGAAGATAGAGATTACTACTTGGAAAGAAGATATCCGGCATTTGGAAACTTGGTGCCGCGCGATGTTGCTTCGCGAGCTGCAAAGGAACGCTGTGATGCAGGCTATGGAGTCAATAAAACCGGAGAAGCGGTCTATCTCGATTTTGACGCGGCCATCATGCGTTATGGAAGGGAGAAGGCCTTGACGTCCGGTATGAAAGATGCAGATGACCTTACCATTAGAAAGCTCGGAGAGAAAGTGGTCGAAGCTAAGTACGGTAATCTCTTCCAGATGTATGAAAAAATTGTGGACCAGAATCCATATAAAACTCCAATGATGATATACCCAGCGGTACATTATACCATGGGGGGACTTTGGGTCGATTATAATTTGATGACCTCCATTCCAGGGTGTTATGCCGCAGGAGAGGCTAATTTTAGTGACCACGGAGCCAACAGATTGGGAGCTTCTGCATTGATGCAAGGATTAGCAGATGGATACTTCGTTTTGCCCTACACCATAGGGGATTATCTTTCTGATGATATCCGGACGGGTCCCATTTCAACGGAATCCAAGGAATTTGACGATGCGGAAAAAGGAGTTCGCGAGCGTATCCAAAAATTGATGTCAGGTCGTGGCATTCATTCTGTGGACTACTACCATAAAAAGTTGGGGAAAATTATGTGGAACAAATGTGGTATGGCCCGAAATGAAAATGGGCTGTTGGAAGCCATGAAAGAAATCTCCGAACTTCGTCAGGATTTTTGGGAAAACGTAAAAATACCCGGCAATGCCGATGGCAAAAACCAAGAACTTGAAAAAGCAGGGCGCGTTGCGGACTTTTTGGAACTCGGGGAATTGTTTGCCATGGACGCGCTGCACAGAAACGAGTCCTGTGGTGGCCATTTCAGGGAAGAATACCAAACCCCGGAAGGAGAAGCGCTTCGAGATGATGAAAACTTTAAATACGTCGCAGCATGGGAACATAAAGGAAAACCGAGTGATTCAAAATTGCACAAAGAAGATTTGATCTATGAAAATATCGAGTTGAAGACTCGTTCTTACAAGTAAATTGCTATGAAATTATATTTGAAAATTTGGCGCCAACCCAATGCCGATACAAGGGGTTCCATGGTGGACTATACTTTGGACGGTGTGGAAAGTGATATGTCGTTTCTCGAAATGTTGGACATTTTAAACGAGGAATTGATTTCCAAGGGAGAGGAGCCTGTGGAGTTTGACCATGATTGTCGTGAGGGCATTTGCGGTACCTGTTCCTTGATGATAAACGGTCAACCCCATGGTCCTGATTCACGAATTACCGTATGCCAACTGCACATGCGCAGTTTTAATGATGGGGACGAAATCGTTATTGAACCGTGGCGGGCAGCTGCTTTTCCGGTGATAAAAGACCTTATCGTTGACCGAAGCGCTTTCGACCGCATACAGCAGGCAGGGGGCTATATTTCTGTGAATACCTCAGGAAGACCGGTAGATGCCAACGCTATACCCATACAAAAAGAAAAAGCGGACAAATCCTTTAACGCAGCCACCTGTATCGGGTGTGGAGCGTGCGTGGCAGCTTGTAAAAACGCCAGTGCTATGCTCTTTACGTCTGCTAAGGTTTCCCAGTTCGCACTCTTGCCACAGGGGCGTGTTGAAGCGGCAGAACGGGTGCAGAACATGGTCCGTCAAATGGATTTAGAAGGTTTTGGTAACTGCACCAATACCGGTGCTTGTGAAGTAGAGTGCCCTAAGGGAATATCCCTGGAAAACATCGCCCGCATGAACCGGGAATATCTTTTCTCAAGTGTAAAAGGCTAATAAACGATGGAATTATTGACGAAGCCCCACATTTTGGGGCTTTTTTTATAGTTATCCTTCTTACGGTTAGTAGTATTGGTTGAGTAACCCTTTTAAAGTATCGCTTTTAGTACTTTTGGTATATGCACAAGGATTTTTCCAAAGACCGTATCAAAGTCCCGCGTTTTAATGAGGCCTCAGGTTTCTACACCACGCCGCAACGCTCCAAGATCATGGGAAAGATTCGAGCTAAAAATACAAAACCCGAACTGGCTTTTAGAAAAGCACTTTGGCAGGCCGGGTATCGGTACCGAATCGATTATAAAAAACTTATTGGAAAACCGGACATTGCCCTGAAAAAGTACAGAACGGTAATTTTTATTGACGGGGAGTTTTGGCATGGCCACAATTGGGCGGAGCGCAAACAAAAAATAAAAAGCAACCGGGAATTCTGGATACCTAAGATTGAACGGAACATACAAAGGGACCAGGAGGTAAATGCCGAATTAAAACGACTGGGCTATACCGTTTTTCGGTTTTGGGAGACGGATATAAAAAAACGTTTGGAACTTTGTTTGGGAGAAGTATTGGCCCATTTGGAGCAATACAAA
>NZ_CAKZYF010000086.1 GCF_937884665.1 uncultured Allomuricauda sp.
GCCATAGCATAAGTAGGTTAAGTTCATGGTAAGATTTGGGGCAAAAAAGGTGGATTAATTTCCACCTTTTTTATTTAGGACTACTTCCGTTTTCCCTTTCCGTAATCCTTTTCTTTAATTGCAGTAGCACCAAACTGAACATCGGGCAGTTCAACCAAATTACAGGGGTTTCGTCTAAAAGCTTTTCGCAGACAGGACCTCTGCCCTACTTTTGGAGAACCATAGCATAAGTAGGTTAAGTTCATGGTAAGATTTGGGGTAAGAAGGCGGAACAATGTTCCGCCTTCTTTTTGTTTGAACCCCAACCATTTATCTTATTTCTCCCGTTATTTTTTAGTTTGATGTTCAAAAATTTCTTAAAAAACCTTTGTTATTTCTCACAATACCAGTAATTTAGTTTTGCCATAGCATAAGTAGGTTAAGTTTATGGTAAGATTTGGGACGAAAAGGGCGGGAGCTTTCCCGCCCTTTTCTATTCTAGAGTTTTAACATAAAAAAAGCCTGAAAACCATACAGTTTCAGACTTATTTTTAAGAAGTATTGTTTCCTGTAACTACTTGTTCGCTTCGTAAATTTCCGAAACTTTGTTCCAGTTTATTACATTGAAAAAAGCAGCGACGTAATCCGGTCTTCTGTTTTGATAATTCAAATAATAGGCATGTTCCCAAACATCAAGTCCCAAGATAGGATATCCTTCACATCCTGTATCTGGCATAAGCGGGTTATCTTGGTTAGGGGTTGAACAAATCTCCAGTTTTCCGCCTTTATGGACGCATAACCAGGCCCATCCGGAACCAAATCGCGTACCCGCGGATGCACTGAATTTTTCTTTAAATCCTTCAAAAGAACCAAAAGCATCATCTATTGCAGAAGCCAAATTCCCAGTAGGCTCTCCACCCCCATCGCCGGACATTATTTCCCAGAAAAGTGAGTGGTTAAAAAACCCACCACCATTGTTTCGAACGGCACCGTTGGACATATCCAATGCTGTCAAAATTTCTTCAATGCCCTTTCCTTCAAGCTCAGTACCTGCAATGGCGCCATTTAGCTTTGTAGTGTAGCCATTGTGGTGTTTGGTGTGATGAATTTCCATGGTGCGCGCATCAATGTGTGGTTCCAAAGCATCATAGCCGTAAGGTAAATTAGGTAGTTCAAAAGCCATTTTATGTCGTTTTTAAGTTATTAATTGCGTCTTGTAAAAATACGGTTTTATCACGTATTTCATGGTATTACATCATTAAGTTCAAAAGGGTAATCCGTAATTTGCAGAAAAAACTTTTGAAGCACTCCAATTTTGTCATTTACAACGCATCCGCAGGTTCTGGCAAAACATACACCCTGACCAAAAGATATTTGTCGCTGCTTCTTTCTGGAAACGCTCCCTCTCGATTTAGACGGATTTTGGCCATCACATTTACCAATAAAGCTGTCGGCGAAATGAAGTCGCGTATATTGGACAGCCTGTACGTATTTTCCCAACCGCAAATTTTAGACCAGCCCGAACCTCTTTTTCAGGCACTTTGCGATGAGGCCGACCTAAATCCCGCACAACTACAGAAAAAGTGTGGCTTGATCCTAAAACAGATTTTGCACAACTATGCTTTTTTTGAGGTCTCCACAATTGACAGATTCAACCACAAAATCCTTAAAACCTTCGCCAGGGACCTTCAACTTTCCCAGAACTTTGAAGTAGAACTCGACGTGGATTCACTTTTGGAACGAGCAGTTTCCAACTTGTTGGAACGAACAGGGGAAAATCCTTATTTGACCGATGCGCTACTTGATTTTTCCTTGGAAAAAATTGAAGATGACAAAAGCTGGAATATTGCGCACGACCTTGTGGAAAGCGGCAAATTATTGTTTCAAGAGAACCATGCAGAATACTTAAAGGGTTTTGAAGGGCAAGGTATACCGGATTTTAAGCATGCCCAGAAAACAATACAAGTGAAAATAAAGGTCCTGGAAAAAAAAGCGTTGTCTTTATCCCAATCAACTTTAAAAGAACTTGCGGACAGGGGGTTTGTCCCAGAAGACTTTCCCAGACAGACGCTTCCGAACCATCTTAAAAAAATACTTGGGAAAGAATACGCTATAAAAGTCTTGTACAGCAATAAGTTGGAAGAAAATCTGAAAGAGGGGAAAGTGCTTAAATCCAATGACAAAAGAAATACTTCTGAACTCTCAGCTTACATCCTAGGTCAGTTTACCACTTTAAAAAGGCTAGTATACGAAAGGGCCTATCTTAAAAACGTATACAACAACCTGGCGCCCATGACCGTATTGAATGAAATCTCAAAAGAGATCAAAAAGTTGGAAGAGGAAGAGGATATTATTCCAATATCCGCATTGAACCAATTGATTTCCAAAGAAATTAAAGATCAGCCCGTACCTTTTATCTATGAACGCCTTGGGGAAAAATACCGCCATTATTTTGTTGATGAATTCCAGGACACTTCGCGGCTACAATGGGAAAATTTAATACCATTGGTCTCAAACGCACTGCAAAGTGAGGACGAAAGGGGGGAAACCGGTTCCCTATTTCTGGTCGGCGATATTAAGCAGGCCATTTACCGTTGGCGAGGAGGAAGTTCAGAGCAGTTTTTGAATTTGCTAAATCAGAGTGAAAAACCCTTCATCGCAAAGCCAAAAATTGAAAATTTGGAGACAAACTGGCGTAGTTTTTCTGAAATTATCACATTTAACAATGCCTTTTTCTCTTACGCCTCTCAATTTTTGAGGGATTCCTCATATAGGTCACTCTTTCAAAATAGCTGTATCCAAAAGACAAATAGTTCTATTGGCGGATATGTTAAAATCAAATTTATAGATGGTTCAAAGGGTGATCGGGACGAACTCTATTGTCGAAATGTATTGGACACCATAACCCAACTAACTGAGCAAAAATATCGCTATACGGATATCTGTATTTTGGTAAGGGACAATACAAAGGGAGGAATACTTGCCAACTTTCTTTCAGAGCACCGTATCCCCATTATTTCTTCAGACTCCCTGTTGCTAGCGCAAAATACCTCGGTAAATTTTCTTATTTCCCTTTTAAAGCTGCTTGAAAATTCCGAGGATAAGCTGAGCGGCTTCGAGATATTATCCTTTTTGGCAAACCAGACGCAGGTTGAAAACAAACATGATTTTATCGCCGCACATCTTAACGATACATTTCATTTTCTCCAGGAAGAATTCAACTTTAATTCACATGAGATGGTCCATAGGCCGGTTTCTGAAATTCTAGAAGACGCTATTGTCAAATTCAAGCTTTATCAAGAATCCCAGGCTTATCTTACCTTTCTGATGGACGAAGTTCTGGTCGTTGAAAGTAAAAAAGGTTCTGGAATCATGTTCTTTTTGGAACATTGGGAGCAAAAAAAGACACTGCTTTCCATTACAGCGCCGGAAGCCATCGATGCGGTAAAAATAATGACCATCCACAAAGCAAAAGGTCTCGAATTTCCAATTGTATTGTTTCCCTACGCCGACTCCGTTATCAATGACAAAAGAAAGAAAAAGAAAATCTGGGTACGGTCCAATACTTTGGAGGACCATTTTGGTGCGAGTGCCTTACTGCTTAACAGTACCTCAGAGATGGAGGAGTATGCTCCAGAGGCAAAAAATGCCTATTTAGAAGAAGAACGAAAAACCCAAATGGACGCACTCAACATCCTCTACGTGGCATTGACCCGAGCCGAGAGAGGCTTATTTATTTTTACAGAAAAGACAAAACCGAAAGGCACTCTGGAAAATGCGAATTCCTATGCCGAATTGTTCTATTTATATTTAACCGAAAAATCCCTTTTAACTGTCACGTTGGATGAATATGCATTTGGTCAACTCCCCAAGCCTCAGAAACCGGGAATGGCTCAGCAAAATAATCTAAATACCGTTCAATACACGGTTAGACCCTCTCTTGTTAACCCTTTTAGGATATCTACCAAACAGGGGCAGCTTTGGGGAACCGGTGCCGGAAAGGCTATTGAAATAGGAAATCTAATACATTTTGTTTTGGCACAAATTGATTTTGTGGACAAAGCACCCAAAGTTATACATGAACTGGAATCTGATGGTATCTTTGAAGGGTATGAAACGGAATCCATTGTTAGACGCGTTTTTGAAACTTTGAAACATCCCCTACTTCAAGAATATTTTACCGAAAAGTATACCATATATAATGAACGGGAAATTTTGACAAGGAACGAAAATCTAAGACCGGACCGAGTAGCAGTTCTTGGGGAAGAAGCGATTATAATCGATTTTAAAACGGGGGAGCCCCGTACCAAACATAAGTCCCAGCTACTTCAATACGAAGAGGCATTGAAGGATATGGGATTTTCAATTAAGAACAGTATTATTGTATATATAGGAGAGGAAATTCGACCCCTTTACTTGTAATAAACAAAACACCATGTACGGAAAAATCAAAACCCATCTGAACGAAGAACTGGCATCCATCAAAGAGGCTGGATTGTTTAAGAAAGAACGTATTATTACATCACCACAAGATGCGGTAATCACCATTTCCTCAGGACAGGAAGTCATCAATTTTTGTGCAAACAATTACCTGGGGCTGTCTTCTCATCCAGAAGTGATAAAAGCTGCAAAAGATACTTTGGATTCCCATGGCTTTGGAATGTCTTCGGTCAGGTTCATTTGTGGCACGCAAGATATCCATAAAGAACTGGAACGGGAGATTGCCCATTTTTACAGTACGGAAGATACCATATTATATGCAGCGGCCTTTGATGCCAATGGCGGAGTCTTCGAACCACTGCTCACGGCAGAAGATGCCATCATATCAGATGCGCTCAACCACGCTTCCATTATTGATGGGGTCCGTTTGTGCAAAGCCAAGCGATACCGCTATGCCAACAATGATATGGCAGATTTGGAGAAACAACTTAAACAAAGTATCGAAGATGGTACACGGTTCAGGATTATTGTGACCGATGGTGTTTTCTCAATGGATGGATCATTGGCACCACTGGATAAAATTTGCGATCTCGCCGATGCGTATGATGCTTTGGTAATGATCGATGAATGCCACTCCGCCGGATTTATAGGGCCTACGGGAAGAGGGACCCTGGAGGAAAAAGGCGTGCTGGGCCGAATCGATATTATTACCGGAACCTTGGGCAAAGCTTTGGGAGGTGCCATGGGGGGCTACACCACGGGTAAAAAGGAAATAATTGAAATTTTACGCCAGCGGTCCAGACCTTATCTTTTCTCAAACTCTCTGGCACCTGCTATTGTGGGGGCTTCCATAAAAGTATTCCAATTACTGGGACAAGATACCTCCCTCATGGAGCAATTGAACAGCAATACGCGATACTTTAAAAATGGCCTGAAGAATGCAGGTTTTGATATCATTGATGGAGATTCCGCAATTGTTCCCGTTATGTTGTATGATGCCAAACTATCCCAGCAAATGGCAGATTTATTGTTGGAAGAAGGAATTTATGTGATAGGTTTCTTCTATCCCGTTGTTCCAAAAGGAAAAGCAAGGATACGGGTACAGTTATCCGCCGCCCACAAAAAAGAACATTTGGACAAAGCAATCGAAGCCTTTATTAAAGTTGGACAACAGCTAAATATCGTTTAACGGTTAAATTTCATCTATATATTGCGTTAAAAAAAAAGAAAAATTGATTTTGTTAATAGTTTTTAACAACTTACATTTGCAGCTGATAAACACTTAAACTTAAAATTTTGAACATGAAACATCTTAGCAAATTATTGGTTGTTGCCCTCGTATTTATTGGGTTCAACAACATCCAAGCGCAAGACGAGAATAATCCATGGCAAATTGGTTTCGGAATCAACGCGGTCGACGTTTATCCTACTAACGACGAAGAGGCTTTGACCAATTTTGGTTTTCAAGCTGGCGGTCTATTCGATGAGTACTTTAATGCCAACGACCACTGGAACATCTTGCCCTCGGTTTCTTATGTCTCTGTGTCCCGTTACATTGGTGATGGTTTTTCTGCTGGAGTCAGAGGTTCTTTAAATAGAATAGAGAATTTAGGAGATGTTGCAGTTGATGATTTGTCGTTATATTCTATTGATGGTACCATTAAATATAATATCCTAAAAAACACAACTATCGATCCTTTTGCTGAAATCGGTGGTGGTTATACATGGATTGATGAAATTGGAGCTGGTACTGTTAATGGTGGTATTGGTGTGAATGTATGGTTCAGTGATAACATTGGTGTCATGCTTCAAACCCAATACAAGCATGTTTTCGAAGATAATATACCAAGGCACTTCCAACATTTGGCAGGTGTAAACATAAGATTTGGTGGAACGGATACGGACGGTGATGGCATCTACGACAGAGATGATGCTTGTCCAGAAGTTGCAGGTCTTCCTGAGTTTAATGGCTGTCCTGATTCTGATGGTGATGGTATCGAAGATGGAAAAGATAGCTGTCCTAATGAAGCGGGTTCCAAAGAAATGAATGGTTGCCCCGATGCAGATGGTGATGGTATCGCAGATAAAGACGATGCTTGTCCGAACGAAGCGGGTCTTGCAGCTCTTGCTGGATGTCCTGATGCAGATGGTGATGGTGTAGCTGATAAAGATGACGGATGTCCGAACGAAGCAGGCCCTGCTGAGAACAAAGGATGCCCATGGCCAGATAGAGACGGTGATAGTGTTTTGGATAAGGACGATCAATGTCCTGATGTAGCGGGAACTGTGGCAAACAACGGTTGTCCAGAAGTTACTGAAGAAGTTCAAAAGCAATTGAACGATTACGCTAGAACTATTTTGTTCGATACTGGAAAATCTTCCATCAAAGCGGAATCCACCACAGTAATGGTTGATATTATCCAAATTTTGAACGAGTATCCAAATGCTAAGTTTACCGTTGAAGGCCATACAGACAGCGTTGGTAGTGCCAAAACGAACCAAAGACTTTCTGAGTCACGTGCCAATTCGGTTAGAGATTTCTTAGTGGATAAAGGAATCGGTGCAGATAGGTTGACAGCCATAGGTTATGGTGAAGACAAGCCAATCGCCACCAATAACACAAGAAGTGGTAGAGCTCAAAACAGAAGGGTTGAAATCAACCTTATCAAATAAGAAATAAAAGCTAATTATAAAAAAAGGTCCGGCAATTGCCGGGCCTTTTTTATTTTTAGAAGATGCGGTCCTTTATAAAATATGTACTCCAAGACCTTGTAAAAGATGGATATTCAATTCAAAATTGTACTTATATCCTACCCAGCAAACGCTCAGGTGTTTTCTTAAAACATCATTTGGGAGAAACCCTGAACGGTACAATTTTCGCTCCTAAAATTATTTCCATTGAAGAATTCGTTGGAGAAATCTCAGGCTTAAAAAAAGCTACAACACTTGAGCTTCTTCTCGACCTTTTTGAATCTTATAATGAAACCTCTATCAGCAAAAAAGATGATTTTGTTTCTTTTTTGAACTGGGCACCAACCCTCTTACAAGACTTCAATGAAATTGACCGTTACCTTTTACCCGCCAATGAAATTCTGAATTATCTAAAAGCCGTCAAAGAACTTAACCACTGGTCTTTACAATCGAAAAAAACTTCATTGGTAAAAAACTATCTCGAGTTTTGGGGAAATATCGAAATGCTATATAATAACTTCACCAAAAGACTTACCGAGACCAATCGGGCGCATCAAGGCCTTATCTATAGGTATGCTGCAGAGAACATTGTTAAATACGCAAGTGAAAGAGTAAAGACACCCATAATATTTATTGGTTTCAATGCTTTAAATACGGCAGAATCAAAGATTGTTCAATATCTCTTGGAAAATTCATCCTGTGAAGTCTATTGGGATATTGACCAACATTTTTTACAAGACCCAGTTCATGATGCAGGTCTCTTTATAAGACGATATCTTAAAGAATGGCGCTACTATCAAAATAACTTGCCTAAAGGGGTTCACGAGGAGTTTTTGGCTCCAAAACGAATAAATATCATAGGGGTCCCAAAAAATATTTCCCAAACGAAATATGTCGGAAGTATTTTAGAAAATCTTAAAACTTCCCAAGACAAACCAATGAATGCTGCCCTAGTCCTATGCGACGAATCCCTATTAATGCCCATGACCCGAGCAATTCCAGAAAATCAAGAAGATGTTAATATTACTATGGGATTATCCCTTAAGACCACACTGTTAGCTTCTTTATTCACTGCATTGTTCCAACTGCACAAAGGAAAGACAAAAGGCGGATGGTTCTACAAAGATGTTCTTCTATTTCTTTCCAATCCGTATACAAAAAGGTTGAGCGGCCCGTCTTCTCTTCCATTTCAACTTGTAAAGTTCATAAGAGCAGAGAATATCATTTACTTGACTGATAAACATCTTGCCGAATTCCTGGACAAATACCCTTTGGATTTCAACATATTTCCCCAAAATGTTTCCACACCCCAGGAAATGAATGCTTTTTTTATTTCCATTATACTTCGACTAAAAGCATTTTTCCAAAAAGAAGGAAATGCCTTGGAACTTGAGTACCTCTATGCGTTTTTTACCCTATTCAACACACTTGAAAAAACACTTCAAAATGCTAATTACATAGAGAACATTGAAACCTTACATGCTTTTTACAAACAGATGGTAACCACAGAAAGTCTTGATTTCTTGGGGTCGCCAATTAACGGTTTACAAATGATGGGCATGTTGGAAAGTAGAACCTTGGATTTTGAAACTGTGGTTATGACTTCTTTGAATGAAGGAATCTTGCCATCGGGGAAAAGTAATTCCTCTTTTATTCCTTTTGATGTGAAACGGGATTATGGCCTACCTACCTACAAAGAAAAAGATGCGATATATACTTATCATTTCTATCGTCTTATCCAAAGAGCAAAAAACATATATCTCACTTACAATACGGAACCGGATGTTCTTGAAGGTGGTGAACGAAGCAGGCTCGTTTCTCAACTCCTTACAGATAACAGACTGAATCACATGGTGAGTCATACCATAGCGTCCCCTGATGTTAAACTAATGCCCCAGTATCCAGAGGAGATCAAAAAAACACCCTTGTTGATTTCCGAACTTCATAAATTGGCCTTAACCGGATTTTCGCCAACATCCTTAAGCAACTACATTAGGAACCCACTGGAATTCTATCAGAAGAACGTTTTGCGTCTAGAAGAAGTCAACAGTGTCCAAGATGGGATAGCTGCAAATACCTTTGGAACCATCTTACATGATACGCTTTTTACCCTTTACCAACCATTTTTAGGACATGTGCTGACCTTGGAAAGCATAAAATCCATGTCCAAAAACCTAAACCACATCCTTTCACAAATTTTTGATAGACACCTCCCTAACAAAAACATAACTAAAGGGAGATACCTTTTGATATTTCATGTTATTAAAAAATATGTGGAGAATTTTATCCAAATGGAATCCAAACTTGTACAAGGGCATCAAATTAAGTTGTTGTACCTAGAAGAACGATTTGAAACCATCTTGAACTTTGAAGAATTATCTTATCCCATAAAACTTAAAGGATTTATCGACAGAATTGACGAATATGACGGTACCTTACGAATAATCGACTACAAGACAGGCCTTACTGAACCTTCCCACGTAAAAATAAGAGAATGGGAAGAGCTAATTTCCAAAGAGTCGAAAACCAAAGCTTTTCAACTGTTGTGTTATGCTTTTCTCTTATCCAAAAAACAACAGTTCCCCAAAGCAATTGCGGGAATTTACGCGATAAAAAATCTGAAGCACGGTCTTATTACTTTTTCCATAAACAAAGAAAATACGGTCAATGCGGATATGATAACCAATTTTGAAGGACAACTGCGCAAGTTGCTCCTCCAAATCTACGATCAGAAGATTCCCTTCACCGAAAGTGAATAGATGTTTTACTTTAGGTCTGGCCTGGTTGGTCTAACCTCTATTTTACTGGGCAACGTCCTAGGGTGCATTTCCAACAAATCAACTACAATTTGACCGATATCTTCAGATTGTATTTTCCAAGCGTCCTTTTGGGAAGGTTCATTGTTATTGAAATAAGTCGCGACCGAACCGGGCATTATGGTACTCACTTTAATATTGTGTTTCCTTAGATCTAACATAGCTGCTTGCGTAAATCCAACCAATCCAAATTTTGTTGCGTTGTATCCAGCGCCCTGCGCAAAAAAATTAGTCCCGGCCAAACTTGCCAAGGTAATATAATAACCTTCCGACGCTTTTAAAGCTTCCACTGAGGCCTTTAGGGTATAAAAAGCACCGGTAAGATTCGTGTTTATCATCTGATTCCATTGCTCCAACTCCATGGTATCAACAGGGGCAAAATGCCCTACTCCGGCATTGGCCAAAACAACATCCAACCGACCCCATTTCTCTTGAATGGCCTTAACCGCATCAATTTCATTTTCATAAATCGATACGTCCGAACGTAGTGCCAGAACCTGCTCCGAATCATTCAAATCCTGCGTCGCCAATGCCAAACTCTCAGAATTTCGTCCACTTATGGCCACTTTCATGCCTTTTGCCAACAACGCCTTCGCCACACCCAATCCAATGCCTTTTGATCCTCCCGTGATATAGGCTACTTTTCCGTTTAAATCCATCATACTTACCTTAAAAAATGAACAAAAAAACCACCAGAATGGTGGTCTAGTGGAGAATACCGGATTCGAACCGGTGGCCTCTTGCCTGCCAGGCAAGCGCTCTAGCCAACTGAGCTAATCCCCCAAAGCGAAGGCAAAGGAAGCATATTTTGGGAAAGTTTCAAAATATGATTCCTGGTCTCAATCCTTTTTAACGCTTAATATCAACACAGGGATGGGCACAAAAAACTCCGACTTCAAAATCGTGTTCTTTTCCCATAGTTTTTTAAAGAATCCTCGCTTCCTTCTAAAAACACAGATCATATCCGGCTGTATGTTCTGAAAATATTCCAAAACCCCTAGATAGGTCGTGGCATTTTCAGAAATGATGAGTTGTTTGCTCAAATCCAAAAGTGCTGTGTTCACTTTGAGATCATCTTCCGAATATCCCGGTCTTTTTACCAAGAGTAAGTTGATGTCCGATCGAAACTTATCCTTTATCGAAACCAGGGGATTCAGGACCCGGGTGCGTTTCAAAATACCAGAACCAAAAGCGGTCATAATATTCTGGATAGGCTTGAATTTTGTTCCCTTAGGGATAATCAAGGTTGGAATATCCGTTTGTTTCACAATTCTTCCAGAAGTATTTCCCAAATACAGCTCCTCTTTAATTTCATTGCTTCTCGGAGCAATAATAATCAAATCGATGCCCAATTCTTTATTAATCTGGTTGAGACCGTCAATAATATCCCCGTTATACGTAGCAATTTTAATTTCAACTTGATTAGTATCTACACTGGCAATGATTTCCTTTATCTGCTCTTTACTGCTTTTCGCTATTTTTTCCTCAATATTGGCCAAGCTTCCCGAAGCTGTAGAAACAGAAAAAACGTCCATTACAAAAACCTGTGCACCAAAATTCGAAGCAAAGTCGATGGCGTACTGAAGCGTGTTGGAAGCGTTCGGAGAGGTTCCTATGGGTACCAGTATATTATTCATGGCTTGGCGGTTGCGATTATACCTTAAATTTACAACTTAATTGAACTGAATCGATGATACGACATGCAAAGTTAGCTGAAATTGAGGATATACTTAAAATCACCAGGGCTTGTGCGCGCAAAATGGTGGGCAATGGCATTTATCAATGGAACGAACACTATCCTACAAAAGCAGCTTTTCTTCACGACCTGGATAGGAAGGAACTTTACGTAAAAGAACATGCAGGTGCTGTAATTGGGGCCATCGTAATATCAACACACATGGATGAAGAATACATTCCCATAAAATGGTTGACCCCAAATGGAAACAACACTTATATCCATCGGGTCTGTATTCATCCCGAATTTCAGGGAAAAGGGTTCGCCCAAGCCATGATGGATTTTGCTGAGGATCATTCAAGGTCCAATAATTTTGGTTCCGTTCGATTAGATACTTTTTCCCAGAACAAACGAAATCAAAGATTTTATGAACAAAGGGGGTATCAAAGACTAGGAGATATTTTTTTTCCAAAGCAAAGTGAACATCCATTTCACTGTTACGAACTAGTCTTCTAAAAACAGATTCCCATTTGAAAACCACCATCAATTTTAAGACCATAAACCAATTGGCGGTGCCTGCCACCATTTCAGGTATTGCCGAACCCTTGCTTTCGATAACGGATACGGCCATTGTGGGGAATATTCCAGTGGATGGTCTGGAAGCATTGGCCGCTGCCGGAATTGTAGGTTCCTTTTTGTCCATGCTTATTTGGGTCCTGGGCCAGACCCGTAGTTCCATTTCTGCGATAATATCCCAGTACTTGGGTGCAGGAAAGCTGAAAGAAGTTGAAAATTTACCCGCACAGGCTATCTTTTTCAACGTTTCCCTAAGCATTGTCATTTTAGTGTCCACGGTTTTCTTTATTGAAGATATTTTCCGGCTTTTTGAGGCGAAAGGAAGAATCCTTGAGCTTTGTGTTTCCTACTATTCCATCCGGGTTTGGGGTTTCCCTTTGACGCTTTTCACTTTTGCCATCTTTGGTATCTTTAGGGGATTGCAGAATACCTATTACCCCATGATCATTGCCCTTATTGGCGCCGTATTGAACGTAATCCTTGATTTTATCCTGGTATATGGTATTGAAGGATTCCTTCCCGCTATGTACCTGGAAGGTGCTGCATGGGCCAGCCTTATTTCACAAGCCGTTATGGCTTTATTGGTTTTCGTAATGCTCCTTAAAAAAACCAATATTCGAATGCGCTTGGTCTTTCCTCTCAACAAAGAGATTAAACGTTTGATCATTATGAGCCTCAACTTATTTGTTCGCGCATTGGCTTTGAACGCTGCTTTGATAATCGCGGTAAGGGAAGCCACTGCTTTGGGAGACAAATTCATAGGGGCCCACACCATCGCCATTAACCTTTGGTTGTTCGCTGCTTTTTTTATTGATGGGTACGGTGCTGCTGGAAATAGTATGGGTGGAAAACTATTGGGAGCGCAAGACTATGACGGTCTTTGGAAACTAGCCAGGAAAATCGTTCAATACGGTTTGGTGGTGAGCGTGGTCATCATGTTGACCGGATTTGTGTTTTACCATCCTATTGGTAGGTTGTTCTCTAATGAAGAAATTGTTTTGGAAACCTTTTACAGCATTTTTTATATAATGATTCTGGGCTTGCCAATGAATACGCTCGCTTTTGTTTATGATGGACTTTTTAAAGGCTTGGGTGAAATGAAATATTTGAGAAATGTCCTCCTATCAGCTACTTTCCTAGGGTTCATTCCCGCCTTATATCTTGGAAAATATCTGGGTTGGGGCTTTTATGCCATCTGGATTGCCTTTGTGGTGTGGATGTTGATTCGGGGACTGGCCTTGGTATGGAAATTCAGAAGAAAATTCAGGCCAATGGTCCAAAACCTGTAATTTAGTCCCTGAAAATTTAGAATAACATTATGCCAACAGCAAGAGCGAACGGTAGTCTGTACACTGCAATTCAAAACCGAATTGCTACTGTGGAGTTTGGGCATCCTGCAAGCAATTCATTCACTTCGGAACTTTTGGAACGATTGACCAAAGAATTACTGAAACTAAGCACAAACGGAGATGTGTCCGTTATCGTGTTAAAGTCCGAAGGTGAACGTGCTTTTTGTGCGGGAGCCTCGTTTGATGAATTGGTGGCCATTTCCAATTTGGATGAAGGAAAAACGTTTTTCAGCGGCTTCGCCAATGTTATCAATGCCATGCGGACCTGTGGAAAATTGATTTTGGGACGCGTACAGGGCAAAACGGTCGGTGGAGGTGTTGGTCTCGCCGCTGCTTGTGATTATGTCTATGCCACTGAAGCGGCCGCGATAAAACTTTCTGAGGTTTCCATAGGCATTGCCCCATTGGTCATCGCCCCAGCTGTGGAACGAAAAATTGGCAAATCCGGTCTGGCCCAACTCTCACTCAATCCAACAGAATGGCAAAATGCATATTGGGCCATGGAGAACGGCCTTTTTTCCAAAGTTTTCGATTCTGTTTCGGAAATGGACCGAGCGTTGGATGTGCATGCAACGAAATTGGCTTCGTTCAACCCTGAAGCGCTTGCAGAAATGAAACGAATTCTGTGGGAAGGGACGCAACACTGGGGGCAACTGCTCATAGAAAGGGCTTCGGCTTCCGGCAAACTTTCCCTTTCCTCAGAAACCAAGAAAACCTTGTCAAAATTTAAAAAATAATCCATGGATATCCTGAATTTTCTAAATAGCGATATCGTTTTTCCCATTGTGGCCTTTTTAGTGATCGTAGTGTATCTCATTACGCGTATCCGAAACAGAAGAAGGTTCAAAAGGTAGATGGATGAGTAAAAACAAGTCTTCTATGTGGATTTTACTTTATGGTTTTTTCTTCGCTTTGGGTTGTGTCCTAATGTATTTGGCCTACCAGCAGCAGCAAAAAACCGAACTGCTACTGGAAAAAGGAGTTCGTACTACAGCACGCGTCACCGAATATCTAACATCTTCTGGAAAAGATGGAACTACCTACGCTCCAATTTTGGAATTTCAAGACAGACAAAAAAATAAGCATACCTACACCAGCCCTATTTATTCGCGCCCTCCAGCCTATGACATTGGAGAAAAAGTGAAGATAGTATACAATCCCAAGAACAAATCCCAAGTAAAGACTATTTCCTTTTGGGGTCTATATCGGGGTATGGTCATTTTGGCCATGGTAGCTTCACCTCTATTGATTATTGGTGGGTGTTATTTATGGTATATGTACTTTTAGCGCCTTAACCTTATCTTTATTGCATGAAGAAGCTCCTGCTGTCCAAAGGCAAAAAAGTGTACTTCGCCAGTGACAACCACTTGGGTGCTCCTACCTTAAAAGCCAGTCTGCCGCGCGAAAAGAAGTTTGTAGCCTGGTTGGACTCCATAAAGGAAGATGCCGAGGTTATTTTTCTTTTGGGAGACCTTTTTGATTTTTGGTTCGAGTACAAAACGGTGGTTCCCAAAGGATTTACTCGGACTCTTGGGAAATTGGCAGAATTGACCGATGCGGGCATCCCTATTTTCTATTTTGTAGGCAATCATGATCTATGGATGAACGGTTATTTTGAAGAAGAACTCAACATTCCCGTCTATCACAAACCGCAGCAGTATCTCATAAAGGACACCTCATTTTTTATTGGGCACGGTGATGGTTTGGGCCCTCATGATAAAGGATTTAAACGCATGAAAAAAGTTTTTACCAATCCTGTGGCACAATGGTTTTTCAGATGGCTTCACCCTGATTGGGGCGTTCGCTTGGCACAGCATCTTTCTATAAACAATAGAATTATCTCAGGAGAGTCAGATGCCAAATCTTTGGGAGAGGACAAGGAATGGCTCGTCCAATATGCCAAACAAAAGTTGGAAAAACAACATTATGATAATTTTATTTTCGGGCATAGGCACCTCCCCTTGGAGATAAAGTTAAACGAGAATTCTACGTATACGAATCTTGGGGATTGGATAAGCTATTTTACCTATGCTGAATTTGATGGGGAAAAATTAACATTGGAAAAGTATACATCCTGATTTTCTTGGGTCGTTTCGAAATGAGATGCAAAGCATCGATTGAGAAATCTAATCTTATCAGTAGACGCTTTATTAGATTTCTCAGTGGTAAACTCCCTCGAAATGACATTTAGCTAAACCTCATTCTCCTGCTCTTCCACATCTTTCGATAAGTCCAGTCTTCTAAAACTTGGGGAGACTAAACCTGTAATTCCCGTAGTGAGCAAGGTCATACATCCACCAAAAACCACTGCAGGTACAGTTCCCAATAATTTAGCGGCCAGCCCACTTTCAAAAGCACCCAGCTCATTGGACGAACCTACAAAGATAGAATTCACTGAGGCAACCCTGCCCCGCATATTATCTGGTGTTTTAAGTTGCAAGATGGTCTGACGGATAATCATGGACACCCCATCTACTGCCCCGCTCAGAAACAAAGCGGCTACAGACACCCAGAAAATCTTGGATATACCGAAGACAATAATACAGAGGCCAAATCCAAAAACGGCCCATAACAACTTTTTGCCCGCTTTTTTATGCAGTGGGAATCTCGTAGAGCCTAACATGGTAATGGATGCACCTACTGCCGGTGCGGCGCGCAATATCCCAAAACCTTCAGACCCTACCTGCAAAATATCCTGCGCATAAATGGGCAGGAGCGCGACTGCGCCACCAAACAGAACCGCAATCATATCCAAGGTCAAAGCTCCAAAAATCGCAGTGCTGTTGAACACAAACTTTAGTCCATCCTTTAAGCTTTGTAGAATAGGCTCTCCAATTTTTGGATTGAGAATGGGTTTTTTGGGAATCTGGAACAAGAACAAAAGTGCCATTAAAGAGAACCCGAAAATAACACACATAGACCAATGGACTCCAATCCAACTTATCGAAAATCCTGCGAAAGCAGGTCCCAGCACAGAGGCAAGTTGCCAAGTGGAACTGCTCCAAGTAGCGGCATTGGGATATATTTTTTTAGGAACAATGAGCGCAATCAAAGAAAAAATAGTAGGCCCAAGAAAGGCCCTTACCAAACCCCCTAGAAAAACCAAGCCATAAATCGTGTATAAAATGGTCTTAGTGGACAAGGATTTTTCAAAATCCGGATTACTTAAGAAAAAAAGTCCCAGACTTACTACCGAAAACCCAAGAATGCATTTGACCAACAGATTGCGCTTTTCTGATTGGTCCACGATATGACCGGCGAAAAGTGCCGTTGAAACTGCTGGAATGATTTCCATAAGTCCAATTATTCCCAAGGATAAAGGGTCTTTGGTCAGCGAATACACTTGCCACTCAATCACAATAAACTGCATGGACCAGGCAAACACCATGGCAAATCGGACCAGTAAAAAAATATTGAACTCCTTATGGCGAAGTGCAGCGTATGGATCCATTACGTTTATCGAATATCCCTAAGTTTGAGCTGCAAGCTAACATTTCCATTCCATTCATTCTCTTCCAGGGAAAAAACAATATCAAATAGAGCATTATTTGTGACTTTATCCTTGCAATGCCCCAAATTAAACCCAATCGCCGAAATAGGTATGGAACCCTCTTGTTTCACAGAAACTTTTAGGTGTTTATCGTCTTCACCAACACCCCTTCCGTAGCCCGTATCTTTCACTTGGGAGGTCATGAACACGGGGGTCATATTTCCTGGACCGAACGGAGCAAACTGCTTTATTATTCGAAATATTTTGGGTGTGATCCGCTTCAGTTCAATTTTAGCATCAACGGAAATCTCAGGTTCCAAAAGTGTTGTGTCTATGGTTGAAGACACCACCGCTTCAAACTGCTGTTTAAAATGTTCGTATTGTTCTTCCAACAAGGTCAGGCCAGCGGCATATTTATGACCGCCAAATTGTTCCAGGGTATCGGAACAGGCCTCCAGCGCATTGTATACATCAAAACCTTTCACGGAACGGGCGGAGGCGGCCAGCTTGTCTCCACTTTTTGTAAAAACCAATGTGGGCCGATAATACGTTTCCGTAAGGCGCGATGCCACGATACCGATTACCCCTTTATGCCAATTTTTCTTGTAGACCACTGACGTAAATCGGTCTTCCTCTTGATTTTCCCTGATTTGAAGTAAGGCTTCTTCTGTTATCACTTGGTCCAGTTGTCTTCGGTCTGCATTGAACCGCTCTATTTCTTGCGCCCATGTCCTCGCCATTTCCAAATCCGCTTCCACCAATAATTGCACAGCATATTCCCCGTGTTTCATACGCCCAGCGGCATTGATACGAGGCGCAATGATAAAAACGACATCAGATATGCTCAGGGTTTTCTTTTTCAAGGGCTCTATTATGGCTTTAAATCCAGCTCTGGGTGCCGAGTTGATGACCTGCAATCCATAGTACGCGAGAACGCGATTTTCCCCTGTCATCGGCACAATATCCGCAGCAATGGCCGTGGCCACCAAATCCAAATAGGGTTGTAACTCTTGGATATTCTTTCCTCTTCGTTCAGCTAAGGCTTGAATCAATTTAAAACCTACTCCGCAACCGCACAATTCTTTGTAGGGATACTCACAATCTTCTCGTTTTGGGTCCAAAACAGCCACAGCCTCGGGTAAAACGTCACCTGGTCGGTGATGGTCGCATATTATGAAATCAATATCTTTTTCTTGGGCGTAGGCGACCTGTTCAATAGCTTTTATACCACAATCTAAAGCAATAATCAAAGAAAAACCGTTGTCCTCTGCAAAATCGATGCCTTGATAAGAGATTCCGTAACCTTCAGTGTATCGGTCTGGGATATAGGTAGCAACGTCGGAATACACTTCTTTGAGATAGGATGACATTAAGGCTACCGCACTGGTCCCATCTACATCATAATCACCGTACACCAAAATATTTTCACCCTTGGTTATTGCCCTTTCAATGCGCGATACAGCTTTGTCCATATCTTTCATCAGAAAAGGAGCATGGAGATGGTCCAAACTGGGCCTGAAGAATTTTTTGGCTTCGTCATAACTTGTGATTCCCCTTTGCAACAACAGATGAGCAATTAATTTATCCACTTTAAGGGATTCGGATAGGG
>NZ_CAKZYF010000087.1 GCF_937884665.1 uncultured Allomuricauda sp.
TATCCATTCCAAGACATATTATGGCCTTTACCTTTTCACGGACCAAGGGCATCAACTCAGAATAATCATTTCCTTTATCAACCCCACCTACGATCCACACGATAGGTTTTTTAATTCCTTCCAGCGCATAATAGGTTGCATTCACATTAGTGGCTTTCGAATCATTGACGTATTCCACATGGTTTATTTTCAACACTTTTTCCAAGCGATGCGGTACACCCTGAAACGTTTGGATACTTTGACGGATAGCTTCCTTGCGTACATTGATCAAAAGTGCGGCCAAGCTTGCCGCCATTGCATTCTTTACATTGTGCTGGCCATCCAAGGCCAAAATATCTGTACTCATTTCCAAGGTTTTATGTTCAACATTTAGTTTTATCGTATTATCCTCAAGCCAAGCTCCGGTTTCCAGCACTTCTTTTATGGAGAAAGGCACCAATTTGGATTGAACGGGATATTTTTTAAGTGCTTCTTGAATTACCGGATCATCGGCATCATATATAAAATAATCTGCTCTCGTCTGATTCATCGTTATTCGGAACTTTGACGCGATGTATTTTTCAAACTGATAATTGTACCGGTCCAAATGATCAGGGGTAATATTCGTAAGAATGGCGATGTGAGGTTTAAAATCCTGTATGCCATCCAATTGAAAACTACTGATCTCCAATGTATAAAGGGCCCGGTCCTGCTCAGAGACCATCTTGGCATAGCTATCCCCGATATTTCCGGCAACTCCTACATCCAGACCGCCATTCTTTAGCAAATGATGGGCGAGCATAGTAGTTGTCGTCTTTCCATTGCTACCGGTTATACCAATGACCGTAGCTTTAGAAAACCTCTGACCAAACTCCATCTCCGAAATCACAGGAACTCCTATATCGACCAACTTTTGAACTAGCGGCACATTATCAGGAATACCTGGACTTTTCATTACCACATCCGCATTCAGAATCTTATCTTCAGAATGTTTTTCTGACTCCCATTCAATCTCAAAATGTTCAAGAACTTCTTTATATTTTGCTTGTATCTCGCCTTTGTCGGAGACAAAAACTTGATATCCTTTTTTCTTTCCTAAAATGGCGGTTCCAACTCCACTTTCACCACCTCCCAGAACCACCAAACGCTTCATTTATCGGACTTTTAAGGTCACTATGCTGACAATGGCCAGTAAAATTCCGATTATCCAAAACCGGGTTACTATCTTGCTCTCATGGTACAGTTTCTTTTGATAATGGTGGTGAAGTGGGGCCATTAAAAACAATCTTTTGCCCTCTCCATACTTCTTCTTTGTTCGTTTGAAATAACTTACTTGTAGCATGACAGATACGGTCTCTGCGAAAAAGATGCCGCATAGTAGGGGTATCAATAATTCCTTTCTTACAATTATTGCGATAACTGCTATTACACCTCCAATCGCTAAACTGCCCGTGTCCCCCATAAAAACTTGGGCGGGATAAGCGTTGTACCAAAGAAACCCGACCAATGCTCCAACAAAAGCGGCAATAAAGACCACTAATTCCCCTACCCTGGGCAGGTAAAAAATGTCCAGATAATCAGAGAACTCTATATTTCCAGAGACCCATGCAAAGATTCCAAGGGTCAAGACTATGATCGCCGATGAACCGGCTGCCAAGCCATCAATACCATCCGTTAGATTTGCCCCATTGGAAACTGCGGTCACGATAATGATGACTACGGGAATAAAAATCAACCAAGCGTAGTCTACCATACCATCGCCCATCCACCCAATGATTTCGGAGTAATCCAATTCGTTGTTCTTAAAGAACGGGACATTTGTACGTACCGCTTTTATTTCCTCTCCATACACCTTTTCCACTCTAAAATCTTTCGTGATTCGGGTGGTATCCTTTTCTTTTATGGTCACTTCTGGGTGGAAGTAGAGCACGGCGCCCACGATAAGCCCCAAAACCACTTGACCCAAAACTTTGAACCTTCCTTTTAGTCCCTTTTTGTTTTTCTTGAAAATTTTAATGTAGTCGTCCACAAAACCAATGATGCCCATCCATACGGTTGTTACGATCAAAAGGATTACGTAGATATTTTTGATGTCGGCAAACAATATCACCGGTAGCAAGGTGGATATAATGATTATCAATCCGCCCATGGTCGGCGTTCCTGCTTTTTGTTTTTGCCCTTCCAGTCCCAAATCACGAACGCTTTCCCCAATCTGCTTAGCCTGTAAAAAAAGAATGACACGCTTTCCGTATATCATGGCAATCAAAAGAGACAACAATACGGCCATTGCTGAACGGAAAGTCAAAAACTGGAATAGACCCGCTCCAGGTAATTGATATTGCTTTTCCAAATATTCGAACAAGTAGTATAACATTCTCTTTATTTATCCATGCTGGCCAAAGCCTCTTGTAACTCTTTATAATCGTCAAAATCCTTCCGGACCCCATTGGTCTCCTGGTAGGTTTCATGACCTTTTCCCGCCACTAAAATGATATCGTTGGAATCTGCCAATTTACAGGCCGCCTTAATAGCCTGCCTTCTATCCTCAATGGAGAGGATTTTCTTCGTGTTTTGCGGTTCAACACCCGTTTCCATGGCTTTGATGATTTCCATCGGGGGTTCCGTCCTGGGGTTATCCGACGTAAAAATCGCCTGGTCACTTAAATCTGATGCGATATGACCCATAACCGGACGCTTCGACTTATCACGGTCACCACCACACCCCACAACGGTGATGACGTTTTCATTTCCAGTCCTCAATGCATTGATGGTAATCAACACATTTTTCAATGCATCCGGTGTATGGGCATAATCAACAATTGCCTTTATTTTGTTCTTTGAAATAAAATATTGAAACCTGCCATCGACCGTCTCCAATTCACTGACCCATCGAAGCACCTCCATTTTATCCAGACCCATTAGGTGGGCTGTGGCATAAATGGCCAACAGATTATAGGCATTGAAATCCCCTATCAGTTTGGTCCAGATTTCATTATCGTCAATTTTCAAAAGCTGCCCGTCAAACTGTTTTTCTAAAATCTGACCTCGATAGTCCGCGTAGGATTTTAGACCATAGGTAAGCTTTTTCGCTGGGGTGTTCTGCAACATGACCAGTCCATTTTTATCGTCAATATTAACTAAGGCGAACGCTTTTTTGGACAAGGTGTCGAAAAGCCTTTTCTTGGTATCCCGATAAGCGGCGAAGGTTTTGTGATAATCCAAATGGTCATGGGAAAGATTGGTGAAAATGGCCCCTGTAAAGTGCAATCCCTCCGTTCGCTTTTGGTGGATTCCGTGCGAACTTACTTCCATTAGGCAAAATTCCACGCCTTCTTCGTTCATCAAGGACATGTATTTATTTATGGCCATTACATCGGGTGTGGTGTGTGTTGCAGGATACTCCTTAGTATCCACCATCACCTTAATTGTAGATAGAAGGCCCACTTTATATCCCGCCTTCTTCAAAAGATTGTATAGCAAGGTTGTGACCGTAGTCTTTCCATTGGTTCCGGTAACTCCCACCAATTTTAAATTTTTGGAAGGGTTCCCATAAAAATTACCGGCCATTATTGCCAACGCGCTATTGGTATTCTCCACTTTTAAGTAAGTAATGCCATTCACCATCAGTTCGGGAAACTCCTCACAAACGATAGCTATAACTCCAGATTCGACAGCTTTGGCGATAAATTCATGGCCATCTGAGGTAAGACCGCGAATCGCGACAAACACATCATCCATTTCAACCCTTCGGGAGTCAAAATGAATTTGATTTATCATGATGTTGGTATGCCCACTTACAGCGGAAAGTGCCACACCATATAATATGTCCTTAAGCAGCATCACGAGAGTTCCAACACAATTTTTTTGACCTGACCCAAGGCAGTACCTTGGTCCACGGATTGATTTTTAACTTTTCCGTTTCCTTTTACCTCCACTTGAAGCCCAAGATTTTCTAAAAGGGAAATGGCATCCATACCGCACATTCCTTTTACATTAGGGACCGTCTTGTATTTTTTTTGTGACTGAACAAAATATTGCTTGTACTCCTCGTGCAGTTTTTGTGGTCCGGGAATGTCTTTTTTTACCTCATCCACTACTGGAGAAGAAGTATAAATTTTCTGTGCCATTGATTTAAAAACTGGACCTGACACATCCGCACCATAGTACCCAACACTTTTATCGGGTTCGTGTATGACCACTATACAGGAATACTTGGGATTGTCCGCAGGGAAATAGCCTACAAATGAGGAAATATAGGCCAACTTATCCGGGTCTTTGGCCACATAGTTCTTCTGGCAGGTCCCGGTCTTGCCTGCCATACTGAATGTATCCGTAAACAAGTCATGACCCGTTCCCAAGTCTTTTTCTACTACATCTTTAAGAAGCTGTTGTACTTTTCGAACCGTTTCTTGGGAACAGATGGAGGGGTGGATAACCTCACGTTCAAATTGCTTCACCACCTTACTTCCCTCACGCACCGCCTTTATCAATCTTGGTTTCAGATATTCCCCATCATTCGCGATGGCGTTATAAAATGCCAGGGTTTGGAGTGGGGTCATTGAGACCTCATACCCATGTGACATCCAAGCTAGGGATATTCCGGACCATCCTTTATCCCCAGGGTAACGCAATACCGGTTCTCCTTCACCAATTATGGGAAGCCCTAATTTTTTATGAAGCCCCATGTTCATCAATCGATTGACGAAACGCTTCGGTTGTTCTTTGTAATTGTTATGGATGATTTTGGCGAATGCAGTATTGGATGAGACAGCAAACGCCTCTGATACCGAAATTTCACCATAACCTCCCCATCGGGAGTCCCGCACTACCCGGTCATATACTTTAAATCTTCCTTTTTCCGTATCAATGACCGTACTGGTATCAATTACCTTGTCTTCCAAAGCCGCTATCAATGACATTAATTTGAAAGTAGAGCCTGGCTCATGGGATTCTCCGATGGCATAGTTCAGTTTTTCATAGTACTTTCCGTGCGATGTTCTTCCCAAATTGGAAATCGCTTTGATTTCTCCTGTACGGGTTTCCATAACAACGACACTCCCGTGGTCTGCCTTGTATTTTTCAAGTTGGGCCAAAAGGGCATGGTGCGCAATGTCCTGAATATTAATATCAATGGTGGAAACCACGTCCTTTCCGTCCTGGGGCTCTACAATGTTATCAAGCCCCACAGGTTTCCATTGCCCCTTCGCAATTTTTTGTTTCAACCGTTTTCCTTCTTTACCTCTTAGATAATGTTCTCCGAACGCACCATCCAAGCCAACCCGGGTGTAGTAGCCATTTTCATCTACCCGTTCATATCCGATACTGCGCGCCGCCATTTTCCCCAATGGATATTCCCTAACTACTTTGTGCGTCTCTATAAAACCTCCTTTATAGGGACCCAATTCAAAAAGTGGAAATTGCTTTATTCGCACATAATCCAGATAATCCACATTTCTGGCGATCAATTTATATCGGTTTGCGTTGGCCCTCGCTTTCCGAAATAGTTGTCTGTAATATGAAGAAGGTCTTTTAAAAAGCTGTCCCAAGGAATCGGCAAGTGCGGGAACGTATTTCTGGAAATTTGCTTTTGATACGGTCTGGGCATCAAACCGAATTTCATATTTAGGAACCGATGCAGCCAAAAGACTTCCATCATGGGAATACAAATTGCCGCGATTGGGCTCAATGGTAAACATTTTTTCCGTTTTGTTGAGCGCTAATTCTTTGTAGTCCTCACCCTTTATCATTTGAATATCTGCCAACCGAAACATAATCGCCATGGAAAAAACGAATAAGGCCCCTGCGATGAGGTACAGTCGATTCATGATATTTTTTTCAGTTATGGCCACTAGTCCTGCGCTTTTACCTTTATTTTTTTGGGCGGATCTATGGAGGGTTTTAATCCCGCATCACCCATAGTTTGTCGAATAGAGGACTCCAATCGGATTTGCTGGACGGTAGATCGGCCTTCAACGAATTCACTACGCAACCTTCGAACCTCCTCGTTCAAAGCCGCAATTTCATGCACTTTCTCATCGGCACGATGGCTGCTGGAAATCATTAAGGCTGCCAAAAATGAGGCAAACAGGAGAAAAAGCCAGTTTTTTGGGGCATCTCCGCTTACCAAAAACTTTCCCTTTAGTATGTCCAATAATCCTTTCTTCACTCGCTATAGTTTACTCGTTTATCCCTTCAAAGTCGTTCTGCAATACGGAGCTTCGCACTTCTAGCTCTATTATTTTTTGCTATTTCTTTCGATGAGGGAACAATAAGCCCCCCAACTTTTTGAAAAGGCACCTGTTTGCGACCATAAAAATCCTTTTCTGCTTCCCCTTCGAATTTACCGTCACGTATGAACCGTTTTACCAATCGATCTTCAAGGGAATGATAACTTATGATGCTCAATCGCCCCCCTTTTTTTAAAATCTTTGGCGTCTGTACCATAAATTCCTTCAACACTTCCAGTTCCTGGTTCACTTCAATACGAATGGCTTGGTATATCTGTGCCAGAATTTTATTCTCCCGCATCTTTGGCAAAAAGGACCTCAAAATGGACTTTAGTGCCTCGGTAGTGCGAATTGGAGAAGCCTCCCTGGCCCCAACAATGGCCTTTGCCATATTCTTCGCGTTTCGTAACTCACCATAATCGGTAAGTACCGCGGTCAAGGTTTCCAAAGGATAGGAGTTCACCACCTGGAATGCAGATAGTTCGTTTTCTTGGTTCATCCGCATATCCAAATCCGCTTTGAACCGGGTCGAAAAGCCTCGATTTGCACTATCAAATTGATGTGAGGAAACTCCAAAATCTGCTAAGATTCCATCCACTTCCTGAATGCCATAGAACTTTAAAAACTGGTTGAGAAATCGAAAATTCTGATGTATCAATTGAAATCTGGAATCTTCCAATGTGTTTTTCAGAGCATCTTTGTCCTGGTCAAAGGCAAAGAGTTTTCCATTTTCTCCCAATCTTTTCAATATTTCCTTAGAATGCCCTCCCCCGCCGAAGGTCACATCCACGTACGCTCCATCTTTTTTTACGGCCAACCCATCCACCGACTCTTGCAGGAGAACGGGAGTATGGTAAGCACTAGTCATCGTCAGCAAAAATCTCTTCTGCTAAGTCCGCATAATCCTTTTCACCTTCATCCAGTACTTTTTCGTATTTGACCTTATCCCAAATCTCAATCTTGTCAAAAACAGCATTGAGTACCACCTCTTTACCGATTCCCGCAAAATCGACAAGATTCTTTGGAATTTGAAGCCTGCCCGAATCCCCATCAATAGAAACCTCTTTCATACCGGCCACAAAGTTTCGAACAAAGGCATCATATTTTCTGTTGATTTTACTTTTCTTCATTACTTTTTGCATCAGTTGATCAAACTCATCTTTGGGATAGAGCTCCAAACACTTTTGAAAAACTGACCTCTTGATTACAAACCCATCTTTTAACACGGGCAGCAGCTGATTTTTGAGGGAAATGGGCAATATCACCCTTCCCTTGGCATCTGCTTTACAATCGTGTTGTCCTATGATATGGGTCACTAGAAATCAATTGGTTAGTAATAACAACTCAAATATATTGATTTTATTTCCACATTTATCCACTAAAAACCACATTTGTTAATAAATTCTCCACATTTACTATATATTGACCCTACTTTTCCTGGTAAACAAAACCAACGGCGATAGTGAAAGCCATACCACTCTTGATTCAAAAAACACCGTATCCAGGTCCCGATATGAAAATTCTTTGTGCTATGAATTGCCTATATTTGCCCTCCCAGAACCAACTGACATTTGATGGAAGATCAAATTTTACAAGAAGGCAAATTCAGCTACATAGAGCGGGGCGCAGGAAAACCCATTATCATTCTTCATGGTCTTATGGGTGGATTGAGCAATTTTCAGGGGGTTTCCGATTATTTTCCATCAAAGGGGTACCGGGTCCTTATACCGGAACTTCCCATTTACGATATGCCGATGCTTAAGACAACGGTTAAGAATTTTGCAAAATTCTTGGAAGAGTTTATCGAATTTAAAGGCCTAGAGGATGTTATTTTGTTGGGGAATTCGTTGGGAGGACATATTGGTCTGCTGCATACCAAACTGTATCCTAAAATGGTAAAAGCCCTGGTCATCACAGGCAGTTCCGGATTATATGAAAAGGCTATGGGTGATGGTTACCCAAGACGGGGGGATTACGAATTTATACGCAAAAAGGCACAAGATGTTTTTTACGACCCCGAAGTGGCCACCAAAGAAATTGTGGACGAAGTTTTCGCCACGGTGAACGACCGGATGAAGTTGGTCAAAACCCTGGCCATCGCCAAGAGTGCCATACGCCATAACATGTCCAAAGACCTACCGCACATGCAAACACCCACCTGTATCATTTGGGGGGAAAATGATACGGTGACCCCTCCTGAAGTGGCCAAGGAGTTCCACGAGCTTTTACCGGATTCCAATCTTTTTTGGATAGAAAAATGTGGGCATGCTCCCATGATGGAACATCCTGAGGAATTTAACTCCGTTTTGGAGACTTGGTTGGAAGAACGCAATTTCTAACCATGAAGATTACTTCGGCCGAATTTGTGATGTCCAATTCCAATGTGGCCCAATGTCCCAAGGAACCCTTACCTGAATATGCTTTTATTGGACGGTCCAATGTGGGGAAATCTTCGCTCATCAATATGCTTACCCAACGAAAGAGTCTGGCCAAAACATCAGGTCGACCCGGAAAAACACAGCTTATCAATCACTTTAAAATCAACAATAACTGGTTTTTGGTCGACTTACCTGGTTATGGCTATGCCAAAGTATCCAAAAAAGACAAAAAGACCTTTCAGAAGTACATAACCGCGTATTTTCAGCATCGAAAACAGCTTGTATGTGGTTTTGTTTTGGTGGACATTCGCCACGACCCCCAACCTATTGACCTGGATTTTATGGAATGGTTGGGAACCCACGGGATTCCCTTTGCCCTAGTCTTCACCAAAGCGGATAAACTTAAACCCGCCGACCGTGAACTGACCGTGGATAGATACCTCCAAAAGCTTTTAGAGGGGATTTGGGAAGAAGCACCACCGCATTTTATCACCTCATCCAGCAACCGGATGGGACGGGAAGCGTTGCTGGACTATATCGCTACGATAAATCGAGAACTTCGCCACACCCCTGGTTAGAAATTTTCATATCCATCAATCCAAATGGTGTATCCATCAATTCTACATGGGTGAATATAGGGCCAATGGCTAGGTTTATCCAGCAACTTAAAAAAGCCACCTATGGACAATGTTTTAAAAAACGCCAGACAGTTCTTATTGGATTACAAGCTTCCCGAAGCGCTTGCAGGTTCAGATGTGCTTTATTACCACGACACGGATTATCACAAAATCCAATTGAACAACGAAGCCCTGGCCAACGCCCTGCGCAATGAAATTCTGTTGTATGGCAAAAAACTGGAAAAAGATGCCCTTCCCTTGGGCAGTTCCAAAATCTACGGAGAACCCCATTGGCCGGAGGGTTGGAATTGGCCCAGCAACTCGTATTTTATTGCCCAGTTCAATTTAGCGGAAGTCCAGACCTACGATTGGGAACAGGTACTGCCACAAAAGGGCATGCTCTATTTTTTTCAAGAGGACGATTACTCTTTTCCAGATTCCACGTATGACGCCGTTTCGCCCTTAAAGGCCTTTTACTACCAAGGGTCGAAAAAACAATTGGTCCAAACCCCTTATCCCAAATATATAAAGGACAAAGCAGAAAAGGAACATAGCGATTATGATTTTAAGAGCGTCTTCAAAGCGGTATATCAGCCCTATTTTAAGAACTATCTAAATTTTTTTATGCATACTTGGAATGCGAACTAAGACGACCTACTCAGTGGATTCTATGAATAGAGCGATTTAAATATTTTTTTGGAACACTTCGCCCAGACCATTTCCAAAAAATTTGATTGTACTTGCGGAGTTGAAGCGGCATCCGTCAACGAGCCTCCAGAAGAATTTTGGGATTTGGGCAGATTGGATAAACACGAACTTAGCTTGTTCGGTATGCCTTTTTTTTGTCAAATGGAGGACTATAACCATATTGATAGGATTTATTACGAGGGTATGGATGAACGTTCCGAAACGGAAAAACAAAAGCAAGCCGAAATTTACAAGATACCAGAAAACAAAATCTTCCTTTTTGGCAGGGCCTGTGGCGAGGGACATTCCAACTTATTCATTGAGCGAAGGGATTTAGAACAGTTAAAATTCGATAATACTGAAAGTTGGTATTCTGGCGGTTAAAATCCGGTTTGCGGTCCCAAATTCCGCTTTATCATTTGAATCAAGGCACCGGGTGTTTTTAGCGCGTTGAGTTCTTCTACGGAAACCAACACTTCCAGACCACGTTCTCCCTCGATGAGCACCACGGGAAAAGTAAATTTATGGCCAAACTTTGAGGCATACTTTTTTCGAAATTCGTCTCGATGCAAAAAAATCATATCGTGCTCGCTAGTTTCCCGAAATCTTTTCCAGGTTCTATTTTCCTTTACCAAACCATAAGTAAGGTCGCATAATTTACAGTCATAAGTAGAAGGACTGAAGACTTTGTGCATACTATCCAAAATAGCATTGCGCGCCCCGGAGTCGGCATTATACACAAAAATTAATTTTTCACGAATCCCCTTGTCCATGTTTCAAAAATACAGTGCTTTTGGATGGTAACTGAATGATTTAAGTGTAAATTCATGTTTTAAAAAGTCAAGCAAATGATTGCACGGATATGGAACGGCAAGACCAACCTAGAAGACGAAAAAGCCTACGAACAGTTTATGAGGGAAAGGGCCGTCCCGGATTATTCCCAAACCCCAGGTTTTGTGAAGCTCCTTTTTTTAAAAAGGACGGATGACCGATTCGCCTATTTTGAACTCATTACATTTTGGAAAAACGTAGAGGTCATCAAAAATTTCGCAGGAGAAGACCATGAAAAAGCCAAATACTATCCAGAAGATCAAAATTATTTGTTGGAATTTCCCGAAAAAGTAATCCATTTTGAGGTTTTCGCCCAATAAGGTGCCACATAAGAAAACCGAAGGGGCCACCTAATTTTTAAAATATCAACTCAAATAGGGCATCTTTCGTTTCAAATCAGGTGTTTGTCAATTAGTATCTAAAACCCAGTAGTATTTTGCTTTTCTTGACCAGGATTTTAAAACGGTCCTTCCAATGAAGCAAAACTTGATAGTAACAAGCTACTTACGAAAACTTTCCGGGAAAACCATAATTTGCTTTTTTACTGGTTTCTGCAGTTTTGGCCCTTTATTGTATCTCATTGAGACCCACTACATCTGCTCTCGAAAAAAACTTGGAACCGACCCATTTGGAGAAGTCAATTTTTGAAAGACCCGATGAGCCCATTTGAAAGACTGAACAAAACATTTAAGTATCGTGAAAACTAATTGTATTGTACCACTATACCCCTTACTGTGTGCTGTTATCCTCCTAACCTGTGCCAACTCTTGTAAGTCAAAAAAAATGAATGGACCGCTTGAAAATTATACCGTGGAAGAAATCAAAACAATGGGAAAGAGATCCATAGTCGCCTTGGGAAAAAAAATGATTTTTAATGATAGCGGCCAACATATTCCAGATTTATATCCTGCTAAGGTGTTTACCAATGATAAAGAAGTACTTGTTTTTTTTAATCCATCTATAAAATATGCCCCGATGGATTCCTCAAACTATCACGGGTGTTCCGTAGCGCTAGTTTTTAAATCATTCTCTTATAGTCCACTCATCAATACGGGTAAAGAACAGCAAACCGATCACCTTTCATTCTATCAACCATCGGAAAGGGATTTTGAACGTATTGAATATGTACTTGACTCAGAAACCGGAAAGAGTTGGGGATATGACAACTATTTAAACTACTTCGATTCTCTAGGAATGGAAGTATGGATCTATGAAAAGGAAACGTTTTTTCAAGTGAAACTGGAATCAGAATCTGAAGTCTTCCAATATGAGTTGATAAAAGAAACAGGGGAAAAGAGAAAAAAAAGACATAGACATATCCGCAACCCTCCATTGACCCAGCAAGGATATTATGAAATCAAAGAATGATCCATGTAGGGTCAGGACATCTATTTCAGCTCTAGTTTTTCCGCAAAATAATCGCAAAAGTCCTTCATTGTTGCGGTCATTTTTTCATCTTGAGTGGCTTTCATGAAAGTATCTGCCATGGTGACCAGGGTTTGATGAAAGAAAATTTTCATATCATCAACAGGCATATCCTTGGTCCAAAGGTCAATTTTGAGTGATTCCTTGTTCTTATTGTCCCAAACAGATAGCATCAATGCCATGGCCTCCTCATTTTCAATGCCACCATCTTCAGCGGACCAAGTAAGCTTTTCAGGAACCCGATTTTCATCAAGACCTACAGTCAGTTTTATTTCGGAAGTATGTACAACTGCCATTATCGTTTGGGTTTATAATTTGATTTCTTAAATAATTCATCTGCCGGAGTATCCAACAAATCCACCAAAGCAGTGGATGGATTCTTCTCCATAAAAGCACGCACGATCCGCCAGCCCATGTAACGCCCAAGGCGACCGGGAGATTCATTGTCCAAAGCCAATTGAAACTTGGAGAAAGGTGCAGGGTCCAAAAAACGGCGATCAAGTTTAGGGTCTGTATTGTACAAAAGCTCTCGCTCCACAAAATACCTCCAAATCTGTTCCTCATTGGCTTGGGCCCAATCCATTTGCTCTTGACTGTAATTTATTTTTTGGGCATCTGAATTTTCTGGTAATATCTTGTCCTTTATATATAGTTCTTTGCCGTAATACACCATCTTGGAAAGGAATGTACGATTTCTGGGATACTGGAGTATCGTTTTGGTAAAGGCACTGGCTATATCTGAAGTCAAATACGTTTTATCCAAATTTGAAGCGATATAGCGTGGTATACTTCTGTAAAAATGATGGTCCTTTCCCAAGTAGTTGTCCAATCCTATCAATAAAAGTGAATCTGTCAAAATAATACGATCTTCATATCGAACATCTGATGTTAGTGTAACCACTTTGGGGACAAAGTAACCTGGAAAGTAGTAAGCGATGTGACGAAAAAGGGATTTCAAAGCTTCCGATTCTTCCGAAAAAGTGCCAAAAACAACGTTCACTTCGTTAGAAAGCTCTGTTTGAATGGTATCTGTTAATTTGGCAATCCAAATACTATCTGAATATTGACTGGGAAACAAGTAGGGGAATTTAGATTTTAAACCAGGGATATCCCCTGGGCCGGCCTCTGCAAATTCCCGGTCAAAGCGCTGTATTTCCAAGTTTATTTGGGTTTGGGCTATGCTTTTTTCAGTTTCATCCTTTTTTTTACAACCCACGACCAAAAAAAGGAACATCCCCAATAAAAAGCCAGATATTTGAAAATCAAAGTATTTGGACAACCTCTTCATTTTTAGAACAACAGCATTTATTTTTACAGGGCACAAAGGTAATTTTTTGAAACTAAAAAGAAAGCTATGAAAACTGAAAAGGTAATCGCATATATTGTGGATTGGTTAAAAGAATATGCCACAAACGCCAACGCAGCGGGTTTTGTAATTGGGGTATCCGGTGGAATTGATTCTGCGGTAACCTCCACGCTGTGCGCAAAAACCGGTCTTAAGCTCTTGTGTGTGGAGATGCCGATACATCAGGGCGAAAACCAAGTGACCCGCGCAGATGGTCATATTAATTGGTTAATGGAACACTTTGACAATGTAAATCGGGAGCCGGTGAATCTCACGCCGGTCTTTGATAGTCTACTGGCAGCACTGCCCCAAGTTGATACTGAAGAAGAACGTTTTATGTCTTTGGCCAATACGCGGGCCAGACTGCGCATGACCACGCTATATTATTTTGCAGCTCTAAAAGGGTATTTGGTCGCCGGTACGGGGAACAAGGTTGAAGACTTCGGAATCGGCTTTTACACCAAATATGGAGATGGGGGTGTAGATTTGAGTCCTATTGCCGACCTATTGAAGACGGAGGTATATGCATTGGGTGGGGCACTTGGCGTAAATCAAGATATTATGGAGGCACCTCCTACAGACGGTCTTTGGGGTGACCATAGAACGGATGAAGACCAAATCGGGGCATCTTATCCCGAATTGGAATGGGCCATGAAAATGGATGAAGCTGGAAAAACAGCATCCGACTTTTCAAATCGGGAGAAACAGGTATTCCACATCTATAAAAAATTCAATAAAGCGAATAAACATAAGATGATTCCTATACCAGTTTGCGAAATTCCTGATAGTCTAAAATAGCTTTTTGTCCGAAAAAACCCAGATTAAGACGAAAAAAACCCCAGAAATTCTAAGGTTTTAAGAAAAAAATCACACTTTTACGTCAGCAATTGGTTAACTTGCCCGCTACGCTGTGTAAGTAAATAATTACTAAACAACTTTTAATTTTAAATTAAAACCCAAACCAAATGATAAAAGTATTAATCGCTGACAATCATCCCATTGTTCGTCTTGGCATTAAGCAGGTCATTGAGTCGGGTACTGACATGGAAGTCATTGCCGATGTAGCGACCACAGGCGAGCTTTTCGAAGTACTGGAAAAAGTAACCCCTGACGTAGTTATGTTGGAAATGGACATTCCCGAAATCAACGGAATCGCCACACTACGCAAAATGAAACAGGACTTTCCAAACGTAAAGACACTAATGTACAGCGGCCAGTCTGAGGATGTATATGCGCTGAGCACCATTCGTGCCGGTGCTTTTGGCTACCTTTCCAAAACAGCTGATCTGGATTACATCATTTCCGCTGTCCGTAAAGTGAGTGAAGGAAATATGTTCATTACCAATGAACTGGCCCAAAGACTTGCTTTTGATGAGGGTACCCAAAAACCAAGAAGATTCTTTAGAAAACTCTCTTCCCGTGAAGTGGAAGTGCTCAAGTTGTTGGCTAGTGGTAAGCGGAACAAAGAAGTAGCCGAAGGATTGAACCTGAATGAAAAAACCGTAAGTACCTACAAAGCCCGTTTGATGAAAAAATTAAATGTGGACAATCTTGTGGACTTACTACAGCAAGCCAAAGCATTGGAGCTGTATTAATTTAAACCAATACCACAACTGAAAATCCCATTGCGCTCCGTAATGGGATTTTCTTTTAAGAAAGCACTCTGTTTAATTTAGCGTTCAGGAGCTTGTTCAGCTGAAGATAATTCATGATTTCCTCCAAAACTTCGGAGTTGTCCTCGGCAATTCCTTTTGTTTGGGTCTGTAACTCTTGGATTCTCGCTTTAATCAAGTTACACCTTAGCGTAAGTATGGTCTCATCCACCAACTGGGCCACACCTCTTTCCTTCTCTTTGGGATAAATGTCCTTTCGTTCCCAATCGTGAAGGGTATAACGTTCTTCTTCCATTAAAATAGAGGAAACTTCCCCTACCAAGCTCTGCTCCAAGGAGGAAAGAAAACCATTTACGGTAAAGTCCGCACCCTCATTCAAATCTTCCATGAGCCTATAATAGATGGTTTTGAACTGCGCATTGGTCAGCTCAATTTCATCCTCTTGCAAATCGAGATATACTTTTTCATATACCTTGGACTCGATAACCTCAGGTTCCAAAATCAACTCCCCCTCTTCATTTTCCTTAAGTACCAAATCTTCAAATTCTTCTTTTCGATTTCCGTACAGCAAGAGCATTTCAATGATTTTTCGTTCCAGTTCATATAAAACATCCACCTTTTCCACCACGGGGTCGTGCTTGACTACCTCAAAGGCTTTCTGCTCTTGTTTTTGTTTTTTCTGTGTTTCGGTTTGTGCCTTTTTATCGATTTGGGCCAATGTATTGTACAAAACCTCTTCGGAAATCTGCATTATTTTGGCACACTCCTGAATGTAGATTTCCTTTTTTATCTGATCCGGGATCTTGCTGATGCTCCCTACGATATCCCGAACGGTTTCAGCGCGCTTTATGGGATCATTTGAAGCTTCTTGGGTCAAAATTGATGTCTTGAACTGGATAAAATCCTTGGCATTTTCCTCCAAATACAACACGACGTCTTCAAAAGTGTTGTTTTTCGCAAAGCTGTCGGGATCTTCCCCTTCCGGGAAGGAGCACACCTTCACGTTCATCCCTTGTTCCAGTATCAGGTCTATGCCCCGAAGTGAGGCGCGGAGTCCTGCGGCATCCCCATCAAAAAGAACTGTAATATTTTTGGTCAATCGATTTATGAGCCGTATTTGTTCAGGCGTCAGCGCGGTTCCACTGGAAGCGACCACATTTTCTATCCCGCGTTGGTACATCTGAATCACATCGGTATAGCCCTCAACTAAATAACAATTATCCTCTTTGGCAATAGCCTGTTTGGCAAAGTATATACCGTACAACACTTTGCTTTTATGGTAAATTTCGCTCTCAGGGGAATTCAAGTATTTGGCCGCTTTTTTATCGTTTCCCAAAATTCGACCACCGAAACCCAATACGCGACCACTCATAGAATGAATGGGGAACATGACCCTTCCCTTGAACCGATCAAATTTTTTGGTGGTTCCATCTGCTTGTTCCTTTACAATGGTCAGTCCTGTTTTTTCCAAAAACTCCAGTTGATATGATTTTTCCAAGGCATTTTTAGTAAAGGCTTCCCATTGGTCCAAACTATAACCGAGTCCAAATTTTTTAATGGTACTATCCAAAAAACCACGTTCCTTAAAATAACTGTGACCTACTGCCTGACCTCTTTCCGTATCCCAAAGGGTCTTCTCAAAATAGGTCTGGGCATATTCCGAGACGAGATACATACTTTCACGCGCATTGGCCTGTTCCTTCTCCTCATCGGTACGTTCGGTCTCTTCGATTTCAATATTGTATTTTTTGGCAAGATACCGAATGGCCTCGGGGTAGGTAAAATGTTCGTGCTCCATCAAAAATGCGACAACATTGCCCCCTTTTCCGCTACTAAAATCCTTCCAGATCTGTTTGACCGGGGAAACCATAAAACTGGGGGTGCGTTCATCGCTAAAAGGACTTAACCCCTTGAAATTGGAACCTGATTTTTTTAACTGTACAAAATCGCCGATAACCTCCTCAACGCGGGCGGTTTCGTACACTTGATCTATGGTGGTCTTAGCTATCAATCGATTTGAATTCCTGATCAGGGAAGGTAAGGAAAAATGAAAACGGATACAATCCATCTTGAATCTCTATGCGGGTCTAGGTCTTGAATAAATGTCCTTCCTATACATCAACCCAAAAGCCCCATCCATCAATTGAACCCTTGATCCAAGCTCAAAATTGGTCAGATTTAATGCTTAAACCGTGTTTTAAAGCCAGAGAATACCTGTCCTAACGAGTATAGAGATCATGAACAAAACTAGCGTAAAGAAGATTTTCGATTTCCTAAAATTACGGGCAAACCTTCTACTTTACTCCGGAAACCAGGTCCATTGCTGTCTATGCGATACGGGCTCCAGAAAGTTCAAAACCTTTGGATGGAGACACAAAAAGAGTCCAAAATGCGTCCATTGTGGTTCAAGGGCCCGACACAGGCTTATTTGGAAGTTCTTGTTGGAAAGGACCCCATTATTCGAAAATCATGTGAAAATTCTTCATTTTGCACCTGAAAAACCCGTTTACAAGAATATCTCACGGCATGAATTGGTTGAATACTACCCTTGCGACCTTTATCCCGACAAGTATGATTTTATCCTAGATCAGGTTAATAAAGTTGACATTACCAAAATTCCGTTTGAAGACAATCTATTCGATATTATTTTGTGCAACCATGTTTTGGAACATGTGCCAGATGATAAAACGGCGATGAAAGAGCTCTTTCGGGTGATGAAGGTCGGGGGCTTTGGTATTTTTCAGGTTCCCGTGGACTACTCTAGGGATTTGACCTTTGAAGATTTTAGCATTACTGATCCTAGGGAACGAGAAAAAGCTTTTGGTCAGTTTGATCATGTCCGATGGTATGGAAGGGACTACAAACAAAGATTGGAAGATACCGGGTTCCGTGTCGATTTGAACAACTATGTCAACACCTTCAGTGCGCATGACATACGTCGTAATGGATTTGATCCCGAAGAACTTATATATTATTGTCAAAAAAAATGACCCATATTATTCGCAAAACAGTTATTGAAAAGTTCAAAATCCATTACATTTAAATGCTTTGATTTTCAATTATGTCCTTTTATCAAAAACTGGCCAAGGCAGGTTCAAAATATATAGGAAAACACACCTTGTTCAAACATGGGTTCAATCTATCGCCCATGTACCGAAGAAGCACGGGTAGAATAACCGAGGTTTCGCAGGATTTAATGCAAATCCATGTAAAACTCCCCATAAGCTACAAGAATAGAAATTACGTGAATTCTATATTTGGAGGGAGCATGTTCGCTGCAGTGGACCCTATTCCCATGGTGCAACTGATGAACATCTTGGGCGAGGAATATGTGGTCTGGGACAAAGCTGCTGAAATTCAATTTAAGCGTCCGGCAAGAGAGCATTTATATGCCGAATTTACCTATTCATTTGATGAAATAGAGGATATCAAGAATCGTATCATGACGGAAAATGAGATTACCATAACAAAGCGCACCGAACTTATGAACAAAGAAAAGACCCAAGTGTTTTGCGAGGTAAAAAAAATCATTTATGTGGCCGACAAATCCTTTTATAAAAATAAGAGAGCCAAATCCAAGAGTAAGACGTAGATCGTTTTTATTTACTTGTATCACAGCTCAAAAAATTGAGCATGATGTTTTTAAAAACACCATATACCATCCATTTGATAATACCGTGAATTCTTTTGACAGCAGCCTTTATCCGTTTAGAGTTGCTTGTTTTGGACTTAAGTGTTCTTCGTTCTTTAAAGAAATGATTGACTGAAACTGTACTCAAAAAGTACTTAATGATCTACTCGGTCCGCAGGCTTTTTACCGGATTGGCCGTTGCTGCACTTATTGATCTAAAACCGACCGTAAACAGGGCTATCGCAATGACCAAAATTCCTGCTAGCCCAAAAGCCCACCAAGGCATGTTGATACGGTATTCGTAGTTGGTCAACCATTTATCCATAAAGTACCACGCGACAGGAAAACCAAAGATAATACCCAGGACTACCAGCTTCATAAAATCCCTTATCAAAAGATTCGTAATCCGACCGACCGAGGCGCCGAGCACTTTTCGGATTCCGATTTCCTTTACCCTTTGCTGGGCCGAAAAAATGACGAGGCCGAACAGCCCTAGACAGGAAATGAATATCGCCATGAGTGAAAAGTATTGGGAAAGCTTGAAAAAAACCATTTCGCTTCTATACATGTCTTTGTACCATACCTCGGAAAACACATATTCGAAGGGGATCTCAGGAAGTATTTCAGCATATAATGCTTCCAGACTTTCCACGGTCTGCAACACGTTCATAGGTCTGATTCGTACCAACACGCTCCCATTGTTGAGATATTCCCCATTTCTTATTATCAAAGGGGAAATTTTAGACTTTATCGTATTTATGGGAAAGTCTTTCATTACCCCGATTATTTTACCTTCCCTGCCCCACATGGCCAAGGGCTTGCCTATTGGGTCTTTAAGCCCCATTACTTCAAGGGCGGTCTCGTTGATGATATAGCCTGAATTATCAGCAGCACGTTCATCAGAAAAATCGGTTCCCTCCAGTACTTCCGTACCCCAGGTCTTGGCAAAATCAGGTCCCACCGCCATGCTCTTGAATATCGTTGGGTCATTAACGGGTTTCCCGGCCCAAACCACATCATCAAAACCATTGGATATCTCCATGGGACCGGCATCGGTGATGGATATGGACTCAACCCCCGAAATTTGAAGCGCCCTTTGTTTCAGGCTCGCAAAAGTACGGGTGGAATCACCTTGAAAAGTAAAGAGAACGACATTGTTACGGTCAAAGCCAAGGTCTTCGTTCTGTATAAAATTGATTTGTCGGGAGGTAATCAGCATTCCAGAAATAAGCACGACCGTCAGCGCAAACTGAAAGACCACCAAACCTTTACGTACCCACTGCGAACCGGAGTTGGACTTCCCGTTATTTTTAAGGATGTCCATCACCTTAAAAGAGGATAGCACAAAGGCGGGATAACTTCCGGATAGAAGGCCCGTCAAGATTGTAATTCCCAAAATACCCGACCATAAGGACCACGTCAGGCGAAAAAGGCTCAGCTCTTTTTCCGCAAGCTCATTGAACTGCGGCAATAGCACTACCACCAGCACCAAAGATAAAATAGTGCTGATAAAGGAAAGTAGTAATGCTTCTCCCAAGAACTGCGATATCAGATTTCCATGTTTTGCCCCAAGGGATTTCCGGACCCCGACTTCTTTGGCCCTTTTAAGGGAACCGGCCGAGGCCAGGTTCATAAAGTTGATACAGGCAATCAACAAAACAAAGAATGCAATGAACCCAAAAATGCGAACATTTTCAATACGGCCGCCAGAAATGACACCATTTTCAAAATTACCGTTAAGATAGCTCTCCCCAAATGGTTGGAGCGCCAGTTCTACCGTAAAATTGGCATCTTCTTCCGTTCTGTACGGTGCAAGAAACTCCCTAATCTTGGCATCTACGGAAGCGTGGTCTGAATTCTCCTTTAACATTAAAAAAGTCAGTGGTCCACTATTGGTAAGGTCGGACGCCCACCCATATTCTTCCAGAAAAACATCCCAATGCAAGAAAAAATCCCCTTTCTTGGAGGTGGAGGGACTGGCGTCCCGCACCACGGCAGAAACCTGCAGCGGGCGGTGGTTCTCATAGGTGATGGACTTGCCCATGGCGTTTTTGGCGCTTCCAAAAAATAGCTCTGCCATTTCTTCGGATACAACGATATTATCTGGTGATTCCATTACGGACGCCACGCTACCTTCCACGAATTGGTATGAAAACATATCAAAATAATCTTCGCCCACAAAAAATCCATCTTGTCTAAAAATTTTACCCTTATGGGCAAAGGTTCTGGAATCCCTCCATGACATTGGGGAAGCTTTGCCGATTTCTGGAATCTTATTTTTCAGTTCCCTGTAGAGCAGTCCCGGCGTGTAGTAAAAGGCATCTGTTCGCCCCTCAAAGACTTGCCTCTGGTACACGGAATACAAGCGGTCTATATTTTCATGGTACTTATCAACAGCGAGTTCGTCGGAGACCCATAGATAGATCATTAGACTACATAAGAGGCCCGCTGCCAATCCAACTACGTTCAAAATGGAAGATACTCTATTCTTAATAATGCTCCGCCAAGCAATTTTAAAGTGGTTCTTTATCATGATTTCGTTTTGGATAGATGTGTATCAAACCATTCATCTCCAGAGAATTCTTTGGTGAAATGAAAAGCTTAAAAACAAGACCACGTTGCCAAAAACTATTCCAAAAAAAGAATATTCTATTAATCAGATGGTTACATCCAGTTTCACCAAATTGCGTTGATTTTATGTACAAAATTTTGACATCAAATGTCAATTAAATGTACAGCGGACAAAAAACCGGATTTCGTCTCCGCTTCAAAAGGAAGCAACATTCAATTTTGCATAAACCAACGATTCTCAAGAATAGGCCACTTCCCCCAACCTTTTCGGTCGAATCAGGGTTGAATAGTGTAAAACAGTTTCTACTTTTGAATCTTTTAAGATGGATGGTATCCGAAAGGAGTTCATTCATCTTTTAACGTGTCGACAGGATTTGCAGATGCTGCTTGAAGACTCTTCCAACTTACCGTAAACAACAAAACTGTCATTACCGTGCAGCCTGCCAAAAGAAACACCCACCAACTAAGGGTTGTCTTATATGCGAAATCTTGTAACCATCGGTTCATTACATACCATGAAATGGGAACGGCCAATAGAAAGGCAAGTCCCAACCAACTTACAAAGTCTTGGTTAAGTAATGTGAGAATCTGGGTAATGGTGGCCCCATTCACTTTTCTTATCCCTATTTCTTTTTTTCGTTGAAGACAGGCATAGGAAGTCAGCCCATAGAGACCCATAAATGCAATTAAAATTGAGAGCACGGTGAAAATCTGGAATGCCGAACCAAAAGCTTTTTCCTCTCTATATTGCGCTGCGAAGTTTTCGTCCAGAAAAATATAGTCAAATGTGCTTTCAGGGAACCTCTCCCTCCATTTTGTTTCAATTTGCGCAATAGCACTCTGAACACCGGTCAAGGATAATGCTTTTTGGTCGAGCTTGATCAATAGCTCATTGTGGACCGGTTGATGGAGAAATAGCATGGGTTCAATACCTGTTTTCAAACCAAAGTGATGATAATCCTTGATAACTCCTGAAACTACCCATTCCTCGTCAAAAAACTTTATGGTTCCCTCTATTATCTCTTCCATATTGGATATTCCCATCAATTCAACGAATCTTTCGTTCAAAACAATGGTATTGCTTGATCCTTCCGAATTATCTAGAAAAGGTCCTCCTGCAACAAATTCCAAATCCATCAATTCAAAGTAGGACGGTTCAACTTTGTAGTTATACCATATCCTGGTATCGTTTCTTTCACCATTTGGATACGTCACTCCAACACTGGATGATAGCTTACTGTAATCTCCGCCAGGATAGGTCTGGGAGAGTGCCGTGGACTCAACAAAAATCAGGTCTTTGTATTCTTTTTTTAGCGAAAGCATATCATTTCTCTTTAAAGAATCTGATTTATTTCCCATAATCTTTCCATTGATCGCCACTACCTGATGAAGATTTGTTCCGATGGGCTGGTTCTGTAAATAGGTAATTTGTTTAGTGACCACAATAGTGCCCACCAATAATATTGTAGTCGACATAAGTTGACCGACAATCAAAATCTTTCTTAATACAAGACCACTGCCCGAATTTTGAATTTTACCCTTTAGTGCTCTAGCGGGTGTAAAGCTGCTCAGGACAAACGCCGGATAGATTCCGGATACAATTGCACCCAGAAAAATAAAGACGACCAAGGGTAGGAAATCATACACATTGGAAAGTCCAATATTCAAATCTTTACCGACGTAATCATTGAAAAAAGGCAATACTATCAGTACAATGAGAATTGCCACAGAAATAGCAATACTATTCAGTAAGAGAGATTCGGAAAGTGATTGTAGGATTATTTGTGGGCGTTGGGCACCCGCAACTTTTCTGATTCCCGTTTCCTTCGCCCTCTCCAAAGACTTTGCTGTGGAAAGATTAATATAGTTCAACCAAGAAAGAAAAATTACAATGAGCGCAATTGCAAATAGAAAACGGACCCTATTTGCGCTTCCGTTCGCCTCTGCCTCATAGGGTTTGTCCGAGTGTAGGTGGATATCCTCCAGGGCTTCTATATTATGCCTTTCATAGGGCAATGCCTCGACCTTGAAGTCCATGATTTTCTTCTTAAGTTGCTCCACATCCGTATCCTTATCCAGTTTTATGTAAGTAAAGAGATTATTGCCGTTCCAGTTCGGTTCTGGATTATCTGGGTAACCTTTCCATGTCATCATTGTAGCGTATGACATTAAAAAACTGTTTTTCATGTGGACATTCTCTGGAAAATCCTTTAAGATACCTTCTACGGTAAATGTTTCTTCTCCATTGTAAAAAATACTCAGGGTCTCACCCACGGGATTTTTATTTCCAAAAATCCGATTTGCCAAGGATTCCGTCAAGACAATGGTATAAGGTTTAGTCAACATTTTTTCTCGATCTCCCTTAAGGAGCGGATAATTGAAAACGTTAAAAAATGACGAATCGGCCACTGCACCTTTTTCACCGTCAAAAAAGGCGTTATTGTATTTAAACGCTACATCTGTAATGTGCCCCAACCTAACATAATCCTCAATTTCAGGAAAATTCTGTTTTAATGTTGGACCACTTAAATTATACGTTTGCGCGTCCCCTGGAACAAAAACACCTTCTTCCGTGTAATCCATGTACACGCGATGTACGTGTTCAGAACCGTCAAATTTGTCATAACCATATTCATATTTCACATATAGCATTATCAAGACAAAAGAAGCAATACCTATCGATAAACCTGAAATATTTATGAAAGTGTATTGTTTGTTTTTAAAGAGGTACCTGGTTGCAATTTTTAGGAAGAGCTTATACATTTTTGGATAGGGTTTTGTATTCCAACAGCGTTATTGCGATTCTTGAACTCTTGACTTTTTAAAATTGAATAAGCCATAACAATCGTATCTATATCTATATGTATGCCACAAACACAAATAATTCACATTCAATTATTTATAATAAAATTAAGAGAAGAGGCCCGAAAGAGTTGTAAAATTATTATACATAAAAAGTCAAAAATGTTTACAGACCCTTGAGCGCTACTCATCCGTTTTATACCCTGGAATTTGTGGTTATCGGGTATCGCTAAGACCCGCCCTTCTCCAGGTAAGTTGAAAAGTACACTACTTAAAATCTCTTATTATCCTTGCTGG
>NZ_CAKZYF010000088.1 GCF_937884665.1 uncultured Allomuricauda sp.
GAAGAAAAGAAATAGTTTTCAACAACTTATTGAAAATCAATTAAATGAAAACAAATGAATCTAAATGAAATTTAAAAATCAACTTATTTATTTCCCGATGCAGAAATTTGAAAAAATATTGCCCAACAAATCATCTGTTGTAACTTTACCTGTAATCTCCCCGAGATGAAACAAAGCCTGCCGAATGTCTATCGCCATTAAATCGCCGGTGATACCGCCCTCTAAACCTTCTTTCACTTTTTGTACTTCCTCCAAGGCTTTTAGCAGGGCATTGTAATGTCTGCTGTTGCTGACAATCGTTTCATCCCCACTAATATTGCCCGTACCTACCAATTCAAACAGTTGTTTTTTCAATGCTTCTATTCCTTGGCCCCGCTTGGCCGATATAAAAATTACTTCGGGAATTTCAGTTTTGATGGTTTCTATCTGATTTTCGTTCAACACATCCACTTTGTTGCAAATTGGCAGAAGTGATTTGTCCGGGAATTTCTTTGAAATATTGGCCAAGGTAATTGGGCTATAGTTTTTTCCTTCAAAAAGACAGATTATCAATTTAGCTTGTGCAATTTTGGAAAAGGTTCGTTCTATTCCGATTTTTTCCACAGCATCTTCAGTCTCTCGGATACCAGCTGTGTCCATAAATCGGAAGTTGACCCCTTTAATACTGATTTGGTCTTCGATGGTATCCCGGGTTGTCCCGGCGATATCACTTACAATCGCCCTTTCTTCATTTAGCAGGGCATTTAGCAAGGTGGATTTCCCTACATTTGGTTCACCTACAATAGCGACAGGAATACCGTGTTTTAGAACATTGCCCAGAGCAAAAGAGTCAATCAGTCTTTTTAAAACGCGTTCCATCCGATTTAACAGGGTTTCAAATTGGGTGCGATCCGCAAATTCAACATCTTCCTGGGAAAAATCCAGTTCCAATTCGATCAATGACGCAAAGTTGAGCAGTTCTTGTCTCAGGTCTTCTATTTCATTGCTAAATCCACCACGCATCTGATTTAGGGCCAGCTCGTGGGCAGATGTACTATCACTGGCAATTAAATCAGCGACGGCTTCTGCCTGGCTCAGGTCCATTTTTCCTTGTAGAAAGGCCCGCAAGGTAAATTCTCCGGCCGAAGCCGCTCTACACCCTTTTCGAAGCAAGAGCTGCACAATTTGCTGTTGAATATATGGGGAGCCATGACAGGAGATTTCAACTACATTTTCACCGGTATAAGAATGTGGAGCCTTGAAGAGCGAGACCAGGGCTTCATCCAGTATCAGGTTCCCATCTTTTATATGGCCTAGGTGGATGGTATGGCTTTTTTGATGTACCAACCTTTTACCACGAACGGAATCAAAAACTGAATCCGCTAAGGTTATGGCATCCTCTCCTGAAACCCGTATTACGGCAATTGCACCTGTTCCGGAAGGAGTTGCCAATGCCACTATGGTATCTTGATACAACATGGGCGCAAAAATACAAATAGTTGTCTGTAACAAATCACGGAAATTGGATACACATAGATAGAATCATCAAAATCAATCAAAAAATGGAAATAGTCAATCAAAATGTTCTACGAAAGGATAATCCTTTATTATCTCTCATGCACTTGTCCCAATTGCTTCATTATGTAACTGGGTTTGGCGGTTTTGTGGTGCCATTGGTTATTTGGTTAAGCTCAAGAAATCATGTTGAAGGAATGAACGAACATGGCAAAGCGGCCATCAACCTTCAGCTGAGCCTTTTGCTATATATCGTGATAAGTATTCCTGCTATACTTCTATTAGGTTTGGGAATCCTGGGTTTGCTACTGGTCGCCGTATTGGGTTTTGTTTTGCCAATCGTTAATGCGGTGAAAGCCTCTAACGGAGAATCACCATCCTATTTCCTAACGATTCCTTTTTTTTGAGAGAGTAGGTCGGAACACCTCTACGCAATAGGGTGGAGGATCAGTTGTTCAGCATTACTGGCATGACGAGCATTGTGATGTTTTCACCTTCATCCAATCCGTCGGCCGGGGTTAAAATTCCAGCACGGTTGGGAAGACTCATTTCCAGTGTAACATCGTCAGAAGAAAGATTTCCCAGCATTTCCACCAAAAAGCGCGAGTTGAACCCGATTTGCATATCGTCGCCCTGATAAGAACATGAGAGTCGTTCGTCCGCTTTGTTGCTGTAGTCCACGTCCTCTGCTGAAATATTGAGTTCTGCACCCGCAATTTTCAATCGTATCTGATGCGTGGTTTTGTTGGAATAGATGGATACCCTGCGTACAGAACTCAAAAACTGCCCCCTGGAAATCGATAGAACGTTCGGGTTCTCCTTGGGAATCACAGCTTCGTAATTTGGATATTTTCCATCGATAAGTCTACAGATAAGCTCCGTGTTGTCAAAAATGAACTTGGCGTTGCTCTCGTTATATTCAATCGTGACCTCTGACTCGGATCCTGATAAGATTCCCTTTAAAAGGTTCAAAGGTTTTTTGGGCATAATGAATTCCGCCGTTTGGTCCGCTTTGACATCTTCCCGTTGGTATTTCACCAATTTATGCGCATCAGTGGCCACAAAAGTCAAGTTCTCCGTTGAAAACTGGAAAAAGACCCCGCTCATGACGGGACGTAAATCATCGTTTCCGGCCGCAAAAATGGTTTTACTTATGGCCGTCGCCAAAACGTCCCCCATCAAAATTGTGGTACTTGGGTTGGAAACTTCCACCGCCTTTGGAAACTCGCTACCATCGGCGTATGCCAAGGCATATTTTCCATGGTTGGAACTAATTTCTACAGTATTGTTATCTTCAACAATGAATGTCAAAGGTTGTTCTGCAAAGGTTTTGAGGGTATCCAACAAAATCCGGGCGGGTACGGCGATAGCTCCCTCAGCATCTGAGTCAACATCTAGAACGGAACTCATGGTCGTCTCTAGATCAGAGGCGGAAACTATAAGCTTGTTCTGTTTCAAATCGAACAAAAAGTTATCCAATATGGGAAGCGTGTTGCTATTGTTGATGACACCACCTAGAACTTGAAGGTGTTTTAGCAGATAGGAGCTGGATACGATAAATTTCATTCAGGAAAATCTTTAGTGTTTTCGGCGTAAAATCTGGTTTGAACTTAGCTGAAACAAAATGGATAAGAACAAATATATTTTAAAAGCTTGAGGCAAAGAAACAAAATTATCAACACTTATCCGCTGTATTTGCGTTTCCGATAATAGTTGAACATAATCCCCAAAAACAGGGTCAAAATCACAGGAAGTCCCACATTGAGAAGTTGCCATTTTGTCTTTTGCTGTGCTATCTTCTCTTTGTCCAACAAAGGAATGGAAACTTTTTTGTTTCTAATGGATATAAGTCCGGTATCATCCAAAAGATAATTGGTGCAGTTGACAAGAAATTCCTTGTTTCCATAAGAGCTGTTGGTCCATTTATCATATCCCAGTTCCAACGGTTTTCCCTGTTGCAGTTGGTTCTTGATAAGATCTCCATCGGCTATGACAATCATTTTGTTTTCTGGGCCCTCTTCCCTGCTGTTTTTAAGGCGAAGTGGTTTCACACGATTTTTGTAAACCGACCTGAACTTCCCTTCAATTAAAACGGCTAGGGGTTGATTTCCGTCGGTATACGTACTACGGTCAGGTGGATTTTTAAGGATATCCAAACCGATCTGTTTGGGAGTGCCCTCAATTTTGGATAAAGGAGAACTTTGGAGCAGTATTTTTTTTTGATAGTCATTTTCCAAAAGTTCCATTGCATTGGCAAACTGATAGCGAACGGCTTCAATATTTGCATTTATGGGATGGTCATTCTTTGAAAACACCATCGGATGATAATACCATGGAACGGGATTGTACCGTGAATCGTTGCCTTCTCCGGACGCCAGTACAATCTGCGTAAAATAAAGGTCATTTACCAAAACAGGATTGATGCGCAAGCCATATTTGAAGAAAAAATCGTTGAGGTTCAATTCTTTAGGAATGGCCAGTGCACTTCCTTGGTTGGAAAAGATACTATCCAGTTCCATGGTTACTTGATCTATCAACCAAATGGATTTGCCTCCCTGGACTATAAATTGGTCCAGAATATACTTTTCTTGGTCCGTGAATGTTTGGGTAGGTTTAGCGATGAGTGCTAGGTCAAAGTTTTTAAGTTGATCAAGTACCTTTTCAGCATCTTTTTGAACGGAATCTAAGGTGATGACCCCTAAGTTGTAATACTCCCGAACGGAAGTAAGGTAATCTGCTATGTAAATATCCTCTAGTTCCCCATTGCCCCTGATGACCGCAATCCGCTTTTTATCCTTGATGCTCAATTTGGTAAAAGCATCGGCAAAGGCATGCTCCAACTGTTGCACTGAATTGTTTATACGTTCTTCAGCAGTTGAACCCAACTTGTTTTTCAATAAAGGAACCTTGACCGTTTGGTTGTCGTAGTTCACCATGGCCCAAGGAAAAAGGAGTTCTTGGGAAACTTTACCGCCTTCTTCGATGGTAATATTGGCTGGTTTGAGCCCAATACGTTGCAAATCCAGAATGGTTTGTTGATTCTGGGAATCGTCCTCTAAAGGGTTCACCAAATTGTAGGTGATGTTTTTGTTGTGGAAGGTAAAAGATTCCAAAAGCTGTACCGTCTCAGACTTTAGCTTGGCAAATTCGGGAGGTAGGTTTCCGCCCAGCAAAATGTCGATGATTATTGGATTTTCCAGTTTTTGAGCTACTTCTATCGAAGGTTTGGACAGGGTAAACCGGGAATCTTCGGTCAAATCGAATCTTAAATAACTAGAATCGCTCAACAGATTGACCAGAACAACCAACACGAATACTTTAAGGATAGCCGTTAAAAAATGTCCTTTCATGAAGTGAGGTTATTTAATCGTGTAGCGGTCAGATATAGAAAACCTAGAGTGATCGAAACAAAATAGATTAAGTCCCGTGAGTCCAGGATTCCCCGTGCAACACTTTCAAAGTGAATTCTTCCACCAAATTTTTGAACTAGAAGTTGGTTTTCCCCACCGGGAAACAGCGTAGAAAATGCATCGAAACCGCCAAAAAAAACAAAGCAAAAGAAGACCCCTAAAATAAAAGCCACAATTTGATTTTCTGATAGTGTTGATGCAAAAAGTCCCATGCTTATATAGGCAAAAATCAAAAAAATCAGTCCAAAATAAGAACCGAGCACAACGCCCAAATCATAATTTCCTGGAAGTATGCCCAAGTTGGATATTGTGATTACATATATGATGGTAGGTACCACTGACAAAATACAAAGTGTGGATGTGCCCCAGAATTTACCCCAAATAATTTTCCAGACAGAAATGGGTTTGATAAGCATAAGTTCCAGAGTCCCCAACTTTCTTTCCTCAGAAAAACTTTTCATGGTGATCGCGGGAACTAAAAAAATAAATATCCAGGGTGTCAGAAGGAAAAAATTCCCCAAATCAGAAAAGCCGTAGTCAAAAATGTTGAAATTCCCCCTAAAAACCCAAAGGAACAAGCCATTCAGTAGCAAAAACAGGCCTACTATCAAATATCCAATGGGGGCGGTAAAAAAGGACCGGACCTCTTTTTTAAAAATTGCGAACATTAGAAATTATTTGAGGATTGTCTACGGATAACGCTCCACGCTTCCGGTTTTTGGGAGAACAGTGCCTTTGTCCCACCCCAGACGCTTTTAAAAAAATCCGAGTTCCTGTAGAACTCTAAATCCGACTCTTTTTCCCAAAAACTGTATGTAAAAAATACGTTGGGATTTTCTTTGTCTTGATATAGTTCCAAAAAGGTACAGCCGGGAAACGCCAATATTCGATGTTTGGATGATTCAAAAATGTGTTCAAAACTAGCGATATTTTCGGGTTTAAACGTCAACTTCACAATTCGTATCAACATCTATATGAAATTTATGGTTATCGTATCCCGATATTTTAGTCCTAACAGGGTGGAAGCCCCACCAACACTGTGCAAATCACTTTTATAAATGGCCAATTCTACATATCCTGCCGTATTGAACAAGGCCAATGCGTCTCCCGGTCCCTTGCGCTGGTTTTTATCTAGATTAAAGTTGACAAGACCATTGTAAGTATCGTAAATAGCTGTTATTTTGTTGGTCCTGGCCATAATTTCAAAGTCCCTCCCGTTGCGATAGGCCTCAAAAAGGCTCTTTTGAATATTGGTTACTACATTTCCGTAATTATCGATATAAATGATATTTCCAAGAATGGTTTTACCTTGATTTGCAATTCGTGGCTCAAAATCTTTCGTTTCCCTTAACGCATCAAAAGGATGCCCTATGACCTCCAACTTTCCTCCTCGCGCAATGTGGCACGCGGCTGGAACAAACACCTCCAATTCTGGAAAGGCCGTAACCGAAACTTGGGGCAGCTGAATTTCAATCGCTTTTTTTGTATGAATCGTGGAGGTGATTAGCGATATCACACCATTGTTGGCCCCGATGAAAAAATGCCCTTCAGCCTCCATTACGATATGCTGGTTTTCAGGGGACCACTCTGCATCTATTCCGATAATATGGATGCTGCCTTTTGGAAAATTCAGGTATGCATTTTTTAGGATATACGCACATTCTTGAACATTAAAGGGCTTTACATTATGGGAAATGTCAACAATGGAGACGTTTGGTAAATTGCTCAGAACCTTTCCTTTAATAGCACCGATGAAGTGGTCTTTGGTTCCAAAATCAGTAGTTAAGGTTATGATTGCCATGCAATACTGTTGATATATTTTTCGGCGCCCAAATTGATTTTTGGTTAAGTTTGTGGGATAAAAATAAACAAAATAGAACGAATTGATTTCCTAGGAAATAACCCTTAAAACACCCCTCTTTTTTTGAACGAACTCATTATTGAACTTACAGAAATCAGCCCTCAGGATTTTTTTGGGCAACGCAATGAGAACATAGAATTACTCAAAAAATACTTTCCCAAGCTCAAAATAGTTGCCCGTGGTAATAAGATAAAAGCCTACGGCGATGAAGAACTCTTGGAAGAGTTCGACTTGCGCTTTGATATGTTGACCTCCCATTATGCCAAATACAATAAACTGGATGAGAACATGATAGAGCGTGTGTTGACCAGTAATGGTAAGGAAGACTATCAGTCCTCAAAGTCAAGCGGTGAAGTTTTGGTGCATGGCGTAAGTGGTCGGTTGATCAAAGCACAGACGTTGAATCAGAGAAAAATGGTAGATCTTTGTAAAGAAAACGATATGGTCTTCGCCATTGGACCCGCTGGTACTGGTAAAACCTACACTGGAGTCGCTTTAGCGGTAAAAGCGTTAAAAGAGAAACAGGTACGGCGCATCATTTTGACAAGGCCCGCTGTTGAAGCGGGAGAAAACCTCGGTTTTTTGCCAGGAGATCTCAAAGAAAAGTTGGACCCTTACATGCAACCTTTGTACGATGCCCTTCGGGATATGATTCCTTCTGAAAAATTGGCGAAATACATTGAGGACGGCACCATTCAAATTGCACCATTGGCTTTTATGAGGGGAAGAACTTTGGATAACGCTTTCGTATTACTGGATGAAGCACAAAACACCACCCATGCCCAAATGAAAATGTTCCTGACCCGAATGGGTAAGAACGCTAAATTCTTGCTTACGGGCGATCCTGGTCAGATTGATCTTCCTAGAAGGGTGATTTCTGGATTAAAGGAAGCATTGCTCATTTTAAAGAACGTGAAGGGGATCGGAATTATTTATCTGGATGACAAGGATGTGATTCGGCATAAGCTGGTGAAAAAGGTCATTGATGCCTACAAAAATATAGAACATCAAAACTAGGGGTATGGCAAATACCTTAATGGATACAAATTTTCAGTTCCCTGGGCAACGGGCCGTGTACAAAGGGAAGGTACGGGAAGTCTACACCTTGGAGAACGATGTTCTTGTTATGATCGCCACCGATCGTTTGTCCGCTTTTGATGTGGTCATGCCAAAAGGAATTCCGTATAAAGGTCAGATTCTCAATCAAATTGCCACACAGATGATGCGTGCCACGCAAGATTTGGTGCCCAATTGGTTGATGGCAACACCAGACCCCAATGTTGCCATTGGAAAGGCGTGCGAGCCTTTTAAAGTGGAGATGGTGATACGCGGATATCTTTCTGGGCATGCAGCCAGAGAATACAAGTTAGGAAAGCGACTCCTTTGCGGGGTATCGATGATCGATGGCATGAAGGAAAAAGATAAGTATCCGCAACCCATAATAACTCCTGCCACCAAAGCAGAAAAAGGAAATCACGATGAAGATATATCCCGAAATGAAATCTTGGAAAAGGGAATAGTTTGTGAAAAAGACTACCTGGTATTGGAGGATTATACCCAAAAACTATTTCAACGGGGGACCGAGCTTGCTGCCCAACAAGGACTGATTTTGGTGGATACCAAGTACGAGTTCGGAAAAACAAGGGATGGTAAAATTGTGTTGATCGATGAGATCCATACTCCGGACTCCTCCCGCTATTTTTATGAGGAAGGCTATCTGGAAAGGCAAGAAAAAGGGGAACCACAAAAACAGCTTTCCAAGGAATTTGTAAGGCAATGGCTTATCTCAAAAGGATTTCAGGGACTGGAGGGTCAAGAAGTACCTCAAATGAGCGATACCTATATTACTTCGGTCTCTGACAGGTATATAGAACTCTACGAAAGAATTACCGGTGAGACTTTTAAAAAAGCCAATCTTGACAATATCCATGAGCGTATTGAAAACAATGTTTTGGACTTTTTTGGGGATTGATGCCCGATAAAAGACAGGTTGCGTTTTTTTCAGTTTGTTAAGACTTTGATTTTCATCTATTAAACAGTTTTTTTAATTTGTGCTAAATTGATATATTTATGCTAAATTGATATATCTGTCGTGGAATCCTGTCCAAATTGCTCTTCTGAACACATCATCAAGGCCGGAATTGTGAAAAATAGACAACGGTACAGATGCAAGTCTTGTAACTATTTTTTCACGGTTGGCAAACTCGGTAAGCAAATCGATGATTACTATGTCAACAAGGCGCTGCAACTGTATTTAGAAGGACTTACCTATCGAGAGATTGAAAGAATTTTGGGTGTTTCACATGTTTCCGTGATGAACTGGGTCCGCAAATATAATATCAAGCGCCCATACAATTCCAAATACCATCCTACCTATAAAATCCTAAATAAGGTTGAACTCCAAAACTATTTCTCGGATGCTGACAACTTGGCTGGGGCCGGTGTATTGGTCACAGAACTCGGGGATAAGTTTATGTTGATTAAATGGGAACGCTTCAAAGAATAGATATACTTACTTAACATAAAAGTATATTAACTTTCAGTTAAGACATTTTTTTCAAGATGTTCGTGGTGCATGCAAAAAACCATAACATCTACAAAATGAAAAAAATTATTTTTGGATTGGCATTTACACTGCTGATCACACCATTGGCTTTTTCGCAGGGAAACACCGAATACACAGGTGGTTACAAAATTACGCTCAATGAAGAAGGTTCAAAATACCTCCGAATAATTGCTTGGGGTCAGTTTTGGGCCCAATACAATGACAATGTCCCAGATGATGCCAGCGAACTGAACTTCAGTATTCGTCGGGCAAGGGTATTGACATTTACCCAATTAAATAAAAAATTCCTCATATTAACCCATTGGGGTCTTAATAGTTTGAACGGTAGTAACCAAAGTCCATTGGGCTTCGGTGAGAACGCCCAACTCTTCTTTCACGATTTCTGGGGCGAGTGGAAGGTGACCAAAGACCATGATATTGGCGCTGGACTTCATTATTGGAATGGAATCTCTAGATTGAACAACCAAAGCACCCTGAACATGATGACTTTGGATAACAACAGACAGTCCTGGGCCACTATTGGACTTTCGGATCAGTTTGCCAGACACATCGGAGTCTATGCTAAAGGAAAAATTGGAAAATTGCAATATCGCATCGCATACAACGAAGCAGGTGAGAGCACCTTGGATACCAGAGCCCCGGTTGTGGATGGCGTAACCGTTTATGGCGGTCGACGAATTCTCGGCTCAGGAGATGCAGGTAAGGTTTTCCAAGGCTATTTTGATTTTAACTTTTTAGACCAAGAATCAAATTTTTTACCTTATAAAGTAGGTACTTATTTGGGAAGTAAGAAAATATTTAATTTGGGTGCTGGTTTCTTTAATCACCAAAATGGTGTGGTTGAAGCAGATGGTGCCGGCGCCGACGTAAACATTTTTGCCGTGGATGCGTTCTATGATGCTCCGCTGGGGCAAGATGGTTCGGCAATAACGGCTTATGCAGTATATCAAAACAATGACTACGGGGAAAATTACAATTTTGGTCCTTATGCCACAGGTAATATGGTCTATGGGCATGTGGGATATTTGGTGCCAGGCCCAATCGATAAGACGCGTTTACAACCCTATGTTTCCTATAATACCAGGACTATTGATGCCATTGATGATAATGCCACACGTCTCGGGTTGGGGGCCAATATCTTCTTGACAGGCCACCATTCCAAGTTGAGTTTGGAATATTCGAGCTCCAAAGTAGGGGATGGGGATAGCTCTGGTGTGTTCACGGTACAAGCAATGATTTACTTATAAACCAACGATTATGACAGAAAAACAAAAAAAAGCAACTGCCTATTGGAGGGAGAACCTGAGATATTTGGTCATTCTTCTGATTATCTGGTTCGTCGTTTCCTATGGCGCGGGCATCATTTTTAAGGATGCACTCAACACGATTCGTATAGGCGGATTCAAACTTGGGTTCTGGTTTGCGCAACAAGGTTCAATCTATGTATTCGTGATTTTAATCTTCGTTTATGTGCGATTGATGAACAAATTGGACAAAAAATACGGATATAACGAGGACTAACTTATTAAAAGACTATAATTATGAGTGTACAACTTTGGACATACGTTTTAGTGGGCATCACCTTTGCACTTTACATCGGAATTGCAATTTGGTCGAGGGCCGGATCTACAAAAGAGTTTTACGTTGCTGGCGGTGGGGTTTCACCTTTGGCGAATGGGATGGCGACAGCAGCGGATTGGATGTCTGCGGCATCCTTTATCTCTATGGCGGGAATCATCTCTTTCGCAGGTTATGATGGGGCAGTGTACTTAATGGGATGGACCGGGGGTTACGTTCTTTTGGCTTTACTTCTCGCACCCTATCTCCGAAAGTTCGGAAAGTTTACCGTTCCTGATTTTATCGGCGAGCGCTACTATTCCAAAACGGCCAGAATTGTTGCGGTAATCTGCGCCTTGATTGTCTCCTTCACCTATGTTGCTGGTCAAATGCGGGGTGTTGGAATTGTTTTCTCCAGGTTTTTGGAAGTGGATATCAACACTGGGGTCATCATCGGAATGGTCATCGTTTTGTTCTACGCCGTATTGGGCGGTATGAAAGGGATTACTTATACCCAGGTAGCGCAATATTGCGTGCTCATTTTTGCCTTTATGGTACCGGCGATTTTCATTTCCATCCAAATGACGGGAAATCCCATCCCACAATTGGGAATGGGAGGGACCATTGCTGATGGAAGCTATTTATTGGATAAGTTGGACGGACTCTCCACAGAACTGGGATTTGCAGAATATACGAACGGCTCTAAAAGTTTGGTTGATGTATTCGCGATTACCTGTGCGCTAATGGTAGGTACTGCGGGCTTGCCCCATGTCATCGTACGGTTCTTCACCGTTAAACGGGTTAAAGACGCACGGAAATCCGCGGGACTGGCCCTGTTGTTTATCGCTATCCTCTATACCACTGCCCCAGCAGTAGCGGTATTTGCAAGAACCAATCTTATTGAAACAGTGAGTGGGAAAGAATATGCTTCCATGCCAGAATGGTTCAAAAATTGGGAGACTACGGGTCTAATCGGACACGATGATAAAAATGGTGATGGAAAAATTCAATATGTCGCCAACCCTGAAATCAACGAGCTAAAGGTGGACCGGGACATTATGGTCTTGGCCAATCCTGAAATTGCCAATTTACCCGCATGGGTGATTGCCTTGGTGGCCGCAGGTGGTCTGGCGGCCGCTTTGTCCACGGCCGCAGGTTTACTCTTGGTCATTTCTTCATCCGTATCCCATGATTTGATAAAGAACGTATTCAATCCAGACCTATCAGAGAAAGGTGAACTTTGGGCAGCACGCTTGTCTGCCGTTGGCGCAGTTTGCATTGCGGGATACTTTGGAATCAATCCCCCGGGATTCGTAGCAGCCGTGGTGGCGCTTGCCTTCGGTTTAGCGGCAGCTTCCTTTTTCCCCGCTATCATCCTGGGCATTTTTTACAAAAAGATGAACAGTAAAGGGGCCATTACCGGAATGGTTGTCGGGATATCTTTGATGCTGTTTTACATGTTGAAATTCAAGTTTGGGATTTTTGATGGTGGAAAAGCGGCCGTTTCCGGGCTTAAGGACAGTTGGTGGTTCGGTATCTCGCCAGAAGGATTTGGGACCATTGCCATGGTAGTGAACTTCGTTGTCGCTTTACTAGTGAATAAATTTACAGAAGAACCCCCGGAGGATGTACAGGATATTGTTGAAAATATTAGAATACCCAGTGGTGCTGGCGAAGCAGTCTCACATTAATAGGATTTAGTTGGTTAATTGAAAGCGGTGTGGTGTGTAAATGCCGCACCGTTTTTATAAATTTATAGAAGACCTGGCACATGAAAATGAAAAAAAGACATCAACAGAAATTGGTGATGATTTCCGTCATCCTGCTATTTTTGTGGAATTTGCCTTTTGTTTCCATCCTAGATGGGGATTTTCACCTATTTGGTTTTCCCGCATTTTACGTTTTTATTTTTTCGAGTTGGTTCATCAGCATCGCCGTTGCCTATTACATCCTAAAAAAATTCTATGAGTAATTATGCACTGATATTGATCATTGTCGCCTACTTGGCGTTCCTATTTTTCTTGGCGTATTGGGCTGAGAGAAAACATCGGGGACGGTTGGTGAACAATCCCTATATCTATGTGCTCTCCTTGGCCGTTTATTGTACCGCTTGGACCTACTATGGAAGTGTAGGCGTTGCTTCAAAATCGGGAATTAGCTTTTTGGCAATTTATTTGGGACCTGTGATTGCCATGCCGCTTTGGATTGTTTTAATGCGGAAGATTATCCGTATTTCCAAACAGCATAAAATATCGAGCATAGCGGATTTTATCTCTATGCGCTATGGAAACAATAGACCACTTGGGGCATTGGTCACCCTTACCTGCCTCCTGGCCATCATTCCCTACATATCCCTTCAGCTTAAGGCCGTTTCCGAAACCTTCGCCATAGTTTCCCGCGGCGACAGCTATACCGCCATGGGAATATTTGATGACTCCACATTTTACATTGCGCTGCTCATCGCTATTTTTGTAGCCTTTTTTGGCACGCAGTCCACGGATGCTTCGCTGGGAAAAAGAGGGATCATGGCCACAGTGGCCCTGGAGTCTTTGCTTAAATTGGTTTTCTTTTTGGCGATTGGTGTTTTTGTCGTGTATTTTATTTTTAACGGCACTACCGATGTTTATGAAAGCGCGTTGTTGACCAAGAATTTTGAAAAACTGACCTCCCTTGGTGGCTTGGAGAACGGTTTCAATTGGATGTTCACCATCCTCCTTTCCTTCTTTGCCATTTTTCTACTACCACGTCAATTTCATGTAGCCGTTGTGGAGAATCAAAATATAAATCATCTGAAAAAGGCGATTTGGCTTTTTCCACTTTATCTATTGATTTTTAACGTATTTGTGATTTTTATCGCGTGGGCTGGCAATATTAGACTGACCGCCACAGTAAATCATGATTACTATTCCCTATTGCTTCCCATCCAAGAAGGGAATTCCTTTTTGGCACTATTGGTCTTTATGGGAGGATTTTCTGCGGTCATCTCCATGATTGTGGTCTCTACTTTGGCATTGTCCACCATGGTCAGTAACAACATTATCATTCCTTATGGTTTTATTAAAAAATTGGTAGAAGGCAATCCAGAAGAAAATGCGAAGAATATCAAAAACATCAGACGTATAGCTATTTTTCTCCTGATTATTGTGGCGTACTTTTTTTACATCCTGTATTCCAATCAACTATCGTTATTTTCAATAGGCCTGATATCATTTGTCATTATTTCCCAATTAGCTCCTTCCTTCTTCTTGGGTCTTTTTTGGAGACGAGGTACTGCAAAAGCAGCAAAGGCAGGAATGGCAGTAGGTCTATTGGTGGTTATGTACACGCTATTATTACCTATTATTGTCAATGTGGTTTCACCCCAGACCCAATTAACAAGTAGCAATGTATTTGGATTTTGGTGGCTCCAACCGTCCCAGGTATTCGGAGTTGATTATTTGACACCGGAAAGCAATGCTTTTTTATGGAGCATAAGTTTTAACACCTTGGCATTTGTTGGGCTGTCGTTGATGGCCAAGGGTAATTATCGCGAGCGAAACTACGCTGAAATGTTTGTGCACAACGAAAATTATGAAAACTTACAAGAGGGCGCTTTCGTTTGGAAAGGAGAGGCCTATGTGGCGGACATCCGAAGATTGCTCAACCGTTTTTTGGGAGAGACCCGGACGGAACGTGCCTTGACCATTTTCAATAGGAAGTACAATATTTCGGAACAGGAAGAAAAAGCAGATGCACGCCTTATCAACTTTTCTGAAAAATTATTGACCGGATCTATCGGAAGTGCCTCGGCCAAGATACTTCTAGCGTCCGTTTCCAAGGAAAAGCCCATAAGCTTGGTCGAGGTTTTGCATATTTTGGAAGAAAGTAAGGAAACCAAAGCGACCAATAAACTTTTGTTGGAGAAATCGGAAGAGTTGTCGCAGATGGCCTCTCAACTGCAGTCTGCCAATCAGGAATTACTGTTCCAGGACAAACAGAAGGATGAGTTTTTAGATACTGTGGCACATGAGCTCAAAACTCCCATTACCTCTATAAAAGCAGCTTCCGAAGTATTGGAAGATGACGAAATGCCCCCAGAACTTCGCAAGCAGTTTTTGATGAACATCAGTAAGGATACCGACCGTTTGGGAAAACTTATCCATAATATCCTTGACCTCGAAAAACTATCGTCGAGTAGAACGGAGTTGAAAATCAGAAATGGTAAAATCAACAAAACCGTAAAAAAAGCGATAAACGGAATAGAACGGATTGCCGCACAGCGTAAAATTCATGTGGTTTTTGAAGAATCCGATTATTTGGAGGGTATGTATGATGAAGATCGCATCCTTCAAGTATTGACCAACCTATTGTCGAATTCCCTAAAGTTTACCGAAGAAGAAAAGGGAATCATTACCATAGTATTAGAGGAAAAAGAGCAGGAGATAGCTGTTGTGGTAGAAGACAATGGGAGAGGAATACCTGAAGAGGACCACAGCTATATATTCGAAAAGTTTTATCAGTCCAAAAATCAGAATATCAAAAAACCACAGGGAAGCGGTTTTGGTCTGGCCATTTGCAAACAAATAGTAGAAAGTCATAGTGGAAGCATTTGGGCGGACAAAAATGTTCCCAATGGAGCAAGACTTGTATTCACAATACCGAAAACCACATGAGCAAAAAAATCTTGATAGTGGATGATGAACCCAACATTGTGATGTCTTTGGAATATGCATTCAAGAAAAAGGAATTCGAAGTTTTCATAGCAAGGGATGGAACCGAAGCACTTGAAATTGCAGGAAATGAACTGCCCAATATTATTCTCTTGGATATTATGATGCCCAAAATGGATGGCTATGAAACTTTGAAGCAAATTCGGAAAAACAAGAACCTCGATAAAACCAAGGTGGTCTTTTTGTCGGCGAAAAACAAAATGGCCGATGTGGAAAAAGGAATGCAACTTGGTGCGGACAGTTACGTGACCAAACCTTTTTCGGTAAAAAAGGTCATTACAGACATTGAAGAAATGATAGCATGACGAATTATGAAGTATGATGAATTTTATGTAGAAAGTATCCGGGATCCAAAAGGGTTCTGGAAAAGACAGGCCCAGAACCTGATATGGGACGACTTTCCCACAGAGATACTCCGAGAAGCACCCCATGGAGGGAGCCATTGGTTTGCTGATGGAAGGTTGAACATGAGCTACCTATGTATCGATAGACATCTAGAAGCGGGCCATGGTGACCAGGTTGCCATCTATTACGACTCTCCTGTAACCCAGGTAAAAGCAAATATTACCTACCAACAACTCAAGGATGAGGTTTCAAAACTTGCGGGAGGCCTCAAAGAATTGGGGTTGGAGAAAGGGGATACCGCCATTGTCTATATGCCAATGATTCCTCAGGCCATCTACGCAATGCTGGCCTGTGCCCACCTGGGTGTGATCCACTCTGTGGTCTTTGGCGGATTTGCCCCACATGAACTCGCCATTCGGATAGACGATTGCCGACCAAAGGTCATCATTACCGCTTCCAATGGTGTTGAAATTTCAAAGATTATACCTTATAAACCTTTTGTTGATGAGGCTATTGGCCTGGCCAAACACAAAACGGAACGGGTGATTATTTTTGATAGAAAACAGGGCGTGCATATCCCGAAAATGGACTATGATGTGGACTATGAAACCTTAGTAAATACATCTGAGTCGGTTGGCCCAGTCTCGGTTGAATCCACGCATCCACTGTACATACTATATACTTCGGGGACCACGGGCACCCCTAAGGGAATAGTTCGGGATACGGGCGGTTATGCCACGGCACTTAAAGCATCCATGAACTACGTGTACGGTGTGGAAGAAGGAGATGTCTATTGGGCGGCGAGCGATGTAGGCTGGGTGGTTGGCCATAGCTATATTGTGTATGGACCTTTGTTGAACCGGAATACCACGATCCTTTTTGAGGGAAAACCGATAAAAACTCCTGATGCATCCACTTTTTGGCGTATTATTTCAGAATATCGGGTCAAAGTGATGTTTACCGCCCCAACGGCTATTCGAGCTATAAAAAAGGAGGACCCTGAAGGATTTTTACTTAAAAAATACGATTTAAGCTGTTTACAATATCAATTTTTGGCCGGGGAACGCTGTGATGTGGCTACCTTGAAATGGACCCAAGAAAAATTGGGTATACCGGTCATTGACCACTGGTGGCAAACCGAATCAGGATGGCCCATGCTGGCCAATATGGTCGGAGTGGAACTTCAGGCGGTAAAACCGGGTTCGGCAGGATTTCCTGTTCACGGCTATGATGTTCAAATTATGGACGAGGATGGCAATTTTTGTGATGTGGGAGAGGAAGGTTTTGTATCCGTCAAACTGCCTTTACCCCCAGGGTGCTTGCTGGATGTATGGCAAAATACGGAGCGGTTCGTTGCCGGATATTTGAAAAAGTTCCCAGGATATTATTTTTCGGGAGACGGGGGATATAGAGATGAAGCGGGATACGTTTACATTACAGGAAGAGTGGACGATATCATAAACGTGGCGGGGCACCGGCTCTCTACTGCGGAAATGGAAGAGGTAGTGGCATCCCACCCGGCCATCGCCGAATGTGCGGTTTTTGGAATCCACTGCGAGTTAAAAGGCCAAAAGCCCCTAGGTTTGGCCGTGCTTAAATCTGGGACCAAAATTTCATCACGGGACCTCGAAGAGGAGATAATCCATAAGGTACGCCGTGAAATTGGTGCCGTTGCCTCCTTCAAACAGCTTTTGGTGGTAAACCGATTACCCAAAACACGTTCGGGAAAAATTTTGCGGAAACTCCTGCGAAACATCGCGGATAAAAAAGAATACCCCATTCCTTCCACAATTGACGATGTGGCCATAATCGATGAAGTCAAAGCGGTATATCGCACTAAAAATATTGGAAAATTTAAAAAAGAGACCTTATGAGTAATTATCACGTAAAACACTTAGAAGAGTATTTTCAAGTTTATCGTAAATCCGTCCGGGATCCTGAAAATTTTTGGGAAGAAGTGGCCGAGGAACATTTTGTTTGGCGAAAGAAGTGGGATAAGGTACTGGAATGGGACTTTAGTAAACCGGAAATCAAGTGGTTCCAAGGAGCAAAGCTGAATATTACCGAGAATTGTATCGACAGACATCTTCGAATACGTGGGGAAAAAACGGCTATCCTCTTTGAACCGAACGATCCCGAAGAAGAAGCGGAGCATATCACGTATAAGGACTTGCATGGACGTGTGTGTAAAATGGCGAATGTGCTCAACGAAAAGGGTATTAAGAAAGGAGATAGAGTGGTCATTTACCTCCCCATGATACCGGAGCTGGCAGTTTCCGTGCTGGCTTGTGCAAGAATTGGTGCGATTCATTCCGTGGTATTTGCTGGCTTTTCATCAACAGCGCTATCCACACGTATCAATGATTGTGGTGCGAAGATGGTGATTACTTCAGATGGGTCTTATCGTGGCAAAAAGACGATTGACCTAAAAGGCATAGTGGACGAGGCACTCAATGATTGTCCCGACGTGGAAACCGTTTTGGTCGCAAAACGTATCGATTCCAAAATCACCATGAAAAAAGGTCGGGATGAATGGTTGGCAGACCTTTTGGAAAATGCGTATGGAGACTTTTCACCTGAAATTATGGACGCAGAAGATCCTTTGTTTATTTTATATACTTCCGGCTCTACCGGTAAACCCAAAGGAATGATGCACACAACGGGGGGCTATATGATTTACACGGCTTATACCTTTAAAAATGTATTCCAATATCGGGAGAAAGACATTTATTGGTGCACGGCCGATATTGGCTGGATTACAGGACACTCGTACATTATTTACGGGCCGTTGGCCAATGGGGCTACGACGGTGATGTTTGAAGGGGTTCCTTCATATCCTGATTTTGGACGCTTTTGGGAAATCGTGCAGAAACACAAAATCAACCAATTTTATACAGCGCCGACCGCCATTCGTGCATTGGCCAAGGAAAATCTGGACTTTGTCACAAAATATGACCTATCTAGCTTAAAAGTTTTGGGAACCGTTGGAGAACCTATAAATGAAGAAGCTTGGCACTGGTACAATGATCATGTCGGTGAGAAAAAATGTCCAATTGTGGATACTTGGTGGCAAACCGAGACGGGGGGCATCCTTATTTCACCTGTGCCTTTTTCAACCCCAACAAAACCCACCTATGCCACTTTACCTCTTCCGGGAGTGCAGCCTGCCCTAATGGACGACCAAGGTTATGAGATTAAAGGAAATCCTGCCAATGGACGGTTGTGCATAAAATTTCCTTGGCCCTCTATGGCACGTTCCATTTGGGGAAACCATCAAAGGTACAAGGACACCTATTTCTCCGCCTTCCAAAACAAATATTTTACGGGAGATGGAGCTTTGCGCGATGAAGTTGGGTATTATCGAATCACGGGTCGGGTGGATGATGTCATCATCGTATCAGGACATAATTTGGGTACGGCGCCTATCGAGGATGCCATCAATGAACATCCGGCCGTCGCGGAATCCGCGATAGTGGGATTTCCCCATGATATTAAGGGAAATGCCCTTTACGGGTACGTCACCTTAAAGGAAACAGGTCAATCTAGGGACAAAGACAATTTGCGTAAAGAGATTAACCAAGTAATCACGGAACATATTGGTCCGATTGCAAAACTGGAAAAAATCCAGTTTACCTCTGGACTGCCCAAGACGCGAAGTGGAAAAATCATGAGACGCATTTTACGAAAAATTGCTTCTAAGGATACGAGTAACCTAGGAGATACTTCTACTTTGCTCAACCCCGAAGTGGTAGAGGAAATTATGGGCGAAGCACTTTAAGCAGGCTTCCAAAATTCCCAAAACCTGTCTTTTTTAAGCAACTGCTCTAAAGAGGCAGGTTTTAGTTTTTCAAGGATCTGAAGAAATGCAATGGCAGTGATATAGGCATCCCCCAAGGCCGTATGGCGGTCCGTCTTAGGTATTTCAAAGGCTTCACAAAGAGCATCCAAACTATAATGACCGTTGGTCTTCCGTTTTGTTCGAGGCAAGCTTTTGTTGAACAGAATGGCGGTATCTAATTTGGGATTCATCAATTTGGGAAGTCCATTTCTACGTAAAGCTTGGTTTACCATGCCCACGTCAAAACCTACATGGTGTGCCACTATGACCGAATTTTTTAAAAAAACCAGCAGTTTTTCCATACCTGCTATCTCCGATATCCTATTTCTGGGCCCTTTTTTTAAAATACCGTGTATTTCAACGGTCCTTGCATCAAAAGTGGATTGCTTCAAAAATACTTCGAACGCTTCTTTGGCCTTAATTTCACCATTCCGCAACCGAAGTGCACCAATACTTAAAATTCGGTCATTTTTCAGGTCAAAGCCAGTTGTTTCCGTATCGATTACCACGAAGGTCGCATACGAAATGGTCTTGGGCTGTCCTAGTTTAATTGACGCTTCGTAATTTTTCCAAAATGCAGGCAAGTCTTCCTTTTTTAGGGCCATATATCGGATTATAGGATTCTGGAAACCATAAAACGAACGTTCAAAACTTCCTGAATTTCTTTGATGGTTTTAAATGTTCGCTTTAGCTTCATTTTTTCTTCCTTGTTCAATTGTTCCAAATTAATATAACGCCCGGAGTCGTTGTTTTGTAATCCCTGTTTTGTTCTAAAACGCAAAAGGGCTTTAGTGGCATAACTGCAGGCCAAGAACAGCTCTTTGTTATTGGGCTCAAGTTCTGCCATTTTTTCATAGCGCTCCCAAGTGTTGCTTATATCGGGAACGTTTCGAGATAGAATCAAGACCCTTGCTGCATCGACAAGGGGCATCAGTGCTCTCAATTTAAGGTCGAAGAAATCTTTATGTTTGCCATCTTGCTCGACCAGAAATTGTCGGAAAAAACCAGTAGGGGAGGGATTCGTCAATGCTCCGGCCGCTAAATGGGTCAAAAAAATGGGATATTCTTCCACTGTATTGAAAATATGCTGGGATAGTTTGGAAACCAAGATTTTATCACCATAACTCCGGTTATAATCAAAAAAAATCGAAGATAGCAATACTTCGTCAGGCCCTGGATTGACAATCCATTTGGTGGTCATTTTTTGATATCCGGACAAACTGTTGCACCATTTGGGGTTGGATGCCATCATATCTGCTGGGCAGTATTCATATCCTATGGTATTCAAGCTCTTGGTAATAATCTGGGCCAGTTTTAAAAAGTAGTTTCGGGTAGCTTCAAATTTGGATTTGGGGACATCTGCGAACAGAAGGGCATTATCTTGGTCCGTATGGAGTAATTGCTCGCTCCTTCCTTGGCTTCCCATGGCGAGCCAGGCAAAGGGAACCGGGGGTTCTTCCTCCATTTGGGCCAGGGAAAGTTCAACTACTTTTTTAATACAGGCATCATTGAGTTCAGAGATGATTTTGGAAGTCAAGGTCATCGGAATATTCTGCTCTAGATAACCACGGAGTAAATTCATCACCCCATTTCTAAGCGGTTTAATTTCCTGAACGGTATTGGTCCGCTTAATGGCCTTGACAAGAACCGCCGGATTGTTTCCCAAAGACAACATCACATCATGTTTGGATAAAATGCCGACCGCCTTACTGTTAACGGTGCCATCCTCTGTGAGCACTAAATGACTGATGTTACTTTTCATCATGGCCATTTGTGCTTGTGTTATGGTCAATTTAGGGGGGTAGGTGATAACAGGTGAGGACATGATATTTTTTGCTTTTGCAGTTATGGAATAATCTCCAGTTGCAATTTTATTTCGAATATCCTTATCGGTAAGGATACCTTGGGGCAAACCCTCTTTCTCTATCAACATGGCCCCAATACCTTTGGACGTCATACGCTGCGCAATGGTCTTTATGGTTGTTTGCTCCGAGGCAGATTCAATGTTCTTTGAAAACTCTACCAACTGAAGGTCCAGTAGCGGAGAACTGTTCCCGGTTTTAGATTGAAAAGAATCTCCCAACAGTTGACCGCGGTTGCTTTTGTCGTAGGGATTTCGGGTGTTGGACGCAAAGCTTTCCACCAAAAAGTCGGCAACTCTCCTATTTTCCTTAATGTAGGGTCTAAATTTTTCTATCGGTATGGCGTACAGTATGGTCTCTTCCTCACTCTTTGCTGTCAATCGGTAGTTTTCATTGGCCATGAGCGGTCGCAATCCAAAAATATCCCCTTCGTCACAAATATCGAGTACTGCTTTTTCCTCTTTGTTCCAAAGGGCCACCGCTCCTTTATGAACCACGTAAAATTGGATATGTGCCGACTCATCAACCTTAAATACAAAACTGTCCTTCTCCTTGTAGATAATGGTAACTTCTTGCGAAAGCTTTTCTAGCTGTGCTTTAAGGAGGTTAGAAAAGGGAGGATAGGCTTTTAAGAAATCGGCGACCCTTTCGGAAATAGTGTTCTTCATACCATAAAGTTAGTCGTATTCCTTTTATTTCAGCGTATTTCATGGAAATGCATATACCATTATCTTAGTAACCTATTTAAAGAAATCCCTTTGAATTCTTTTTCATGAGCGAAGACCCCAAAATTTTTTATGAAGCCCAAATTCAGAAGTTAGATAAAATGCTGCTGAAGGACAAGAAGTTCTTAAACGGGATGAGCGTACTTCGTGTGTCCATTTTTCTCTTAACCATACTGTTGATGTATCTCTTTTTCGGTTCTTCCTGGTTCTGGATGGTTGGTTTGTCGGGTACCGGATTGTTTCTTGTATTGCTGAGGATTTTTGCAGAACGCAAAGCAGTTTATGACCTGAATCAAGAGCTAAAATCATTAAATGAGGAAGAAATAAGAATTCTGACCGGTAACTACCGGGAAAGGTGGGAGGGCAAGCAGTTTGAAAATGGGTCCCATGTTTTCAGTTCGGATATAGATTTGTTTGGAAAAGGTTCTTTTTTTCAATACACCAACCGGACTGGTTTGAAGGAGGGTACCGCTTATTTTGTGGAGTTGATGCTTTCGAACGATATCACCTCAATACAAGAAAGGCAAAGTGCCATCCAAGAACTGTCCGCTCTTCCAGAATGGGTCCAAAAATATACGGCCATTGCACGGCTTACTCGAACCGAGACCAATACAAATACAATAGTTGATTGGTTAAAACAGTACAAACCCTATATCCCGATTTCCATGCGTAACCTACCACTGGCGTTTGGAATGGTCTCTGTTCTTCTGACCGTTTTCTCAATAATTGAAATTATCAGCTTTCTATGGTTGGGGTCATGGTTCCTTTTGGGTCTCATATTGACCTCTTTTTTTCTGAAACGCAACAATGATCTCAATTTGAAAACCTCTAAGGCAAAGGATACGATTCAACAATATGCCCTTCTATTGGATGAAATTGAGCAGGGTGTCTTTACATCAGCGGTATTGGTCGACGAAAAAGAAAACATCAAATCAGGGAAAAAGAAGGCTTCCCAAATTTTCAAGACATTTTCTGATGCTTTGGAGAGATTTGATAATAGAAACAACCTTTTGGTCGCTTTGTTTGGAAATGGCTTCTTTCTTTGGGACATACACAGTGCCGCCTATGTAGAAAAATGGATTGTTGAAAATGGTGGTTTAGTAGAGCAGTGGTTTAAAACTGTGGCCTTTTTTGACGCCTACAACACCTTGGCCACCTTCAGTTTCAACCATCCTGAGTTTTCATATCCTGAAATTCTCAAAGACCCGGGGGTCTTGATTAATGCTGAATCAATTGGACATCCCTTAATCCAAAGTAAGGAAAGAGTAACCAGTGATTTAAGTCTTGGGCAAAACGATTTTTTTGTCATTACCGGGGCAAACATGGCTGGTACGAGCACTGTTTTACGACCCGTTTCTCTTTTTGTTCTAATGTCCAACCTTGGCCTGCCAGTCTGTGCACGGCAGAGTAGGTATTATCCAATAAAACTGATTACCAGCATGCGTACCAGTGATTCCTTAGCGGACCAGAGTTCCTACTTTTTCTCTGAGTTGTCACGACTTCAGTTGATAATAGAGCAATTGGAAAAGGATACCTACCTTGTAGTGTTGGACGAAATTTTGAAAGGAACCAATAGTGTAGATAAAGCGGCGGGGTCTAAAAAATTGATTGAAAGGTTGGTTCAAATGCAGGTAGCTGGAATTATCGCGACGCATGATTTGAGCCTTTGCAGTCTAGCGGAAGAGTTACCTTCGGTAAAAAACCATTTTTTTGAAACGGAAATCAACAATGACGAGCTCCATTTCGACTATCAATTGAAAGCTGGAGTATGTAAAAATATGAATGCTTCCTTTTTGTTGGAAAAGATGAAAATAATAAGCTAAAAAACCGGAATCAATGAAAGATAGTTGGAATACAGTGGCATCTTTTGTGATTAGCTTCGCAAAAAAATAGTGATAGAAAGATAAACGGGTGAATAATCGGCATAGTGGACAA
>NZ_CAKZYF010000089.1 GCF_937884665.1 uncultured Allomuricauda sp.
ACTAATACTACTGATCGAGGTGAATTTTCACTTTTTCGTGAATTTTTAGTAAAAAAACCCCCATAAATAGGGGCTTCCCAGACTTTTTTAGTAAAAATCACGGAAAAACAGTCAGTCTCTATTATTTTAAATATTTAATTTTCAAATATTTAAACAATCATAACGTGGCGTAGCCCGTTATCCTCTTGCTTCTCTTCCATTCTTTTGCGGAGCAAAACAATTCCAGAGAACAACGTTTCAAATCTTTGCAGAGTAGAATGCGCCCTATTTTGATTTTACTTTACGCTTATCTGTCTGAACGCTATAAAATCGAAACAGGATCCATACGCAAAGTTTAGAGGTAAGGATTTGGGACAAATGGGGCTTTACTTTTGAACTTTAGCCTTTTCTTGTCGTTTTTCCCTTTCTTCAAATTTTCTTCTGAGTATTTGCATATCCTCACTAACCTTACGATTTAGAATTTTGGCGTAATGTTGTGTAGTCCGCACTGATTTATGCCCTAGCATTTTGCTTACAGATTCAATGGACACACCATTGGAAAGGGTAACCGTAGTTGCGAAAGTATGTCTCGCTAAATGGGTTGTGAGTTTCTTTTTGATGCCACTTAAATCAGCTATTTCCTTCAAATAGGCATTCATCTTTTGATTTGTCAATACGGGTAAAACCTTACCATTTACTAAAAGGGGACTGTTCTCATATTTTTCCAGAATCATCATGGCTGTTGGAAGTACAGGTATATTGCTCTTGGTCTTAGTCTTGGTGCGTTTAGTATTGATCCAAAGCTCTCCATCAATGCCCACTACAAAATCATCATGTGTGAGTTTTTTGGCATCGGCATAGGCCAAACCTGTAAAACAGCAGAAAACAAATACATCCCTGACATGCTCCAAGCGTTCAACAAAAAATGTAGTGTCCATTAATGTTTGAAGCTCCTCAGAAGTCTAAAACTCTCGTTCAACGATTTTGAGACGGGCTTTCCTATTAGCAAATGGGTCTTTGGAAATCCATCCATTCGCATAAGCGATTCGGACAATTTTTTTAAAGTTGACCACATATTTAATAGCAGTGTTGTGGCTACACTTCCTTTTTGTCTTTAAGTAGTATTCAAATCCGGAATTGAATGCGTAATCCACTTGGTTAACAGGAATGTCCTTTTTCCTGAGTTCTTTTTGCAGGTATTCTTTAAGTGACTCCGCCGTAAGTATTTGTTCTCGACCCTTCAATATATCGGCATGCCGATATAGGTCGGTACGAATCTTGCTTAACTGTGAATTTAGCTGTCGAACTTCCTGTGAAAAACCAAGTACCTTACCGTATGCAGCGTCCCATTGGCTGGGATGTATCTTTCGCCTGGTACTGAACTCAGAGCGCTCTCCATTAACCGTGATACGAACATAAATCATCGACCGTCCTACACGGTCTGTTTTGTATTTTCTTAGATAGAATAGAAGGGATAGCATAAAAGTGGCACCTAATTTAACATCATTTCCACGAATTTAGAGAAAAAATACTAAATCTTAATCCCTGTAAATGACTGATTAGTAATATTTTAATTAACATTAGGTGCCCCTTTTTGATGAGATTTGAGGGGGCACCGAAATGGGCACTATTTCAACTGATTCCATTTGGTTCCATTTGGAACTAGTTGAAATAAAAAACCTGTAAATTGTTGATTTACAGGTTTAAATGATATAAAATGAAATATATCAGCGGAGGAAGAGGGATTCGAACCCCCGGAGGTGTGACCCTCAACAGTTTTCAAGACTGCCGCATTCGACCACTCTGCCATTCCTCCTTCTTGTCGGTATGTCCGCCAAAGCTTTTGCTCGGGCGGGTGCAAATATAACAAGGTTTTTTGGTTCTGTGAAAGTTTGAAAAGTTTAATTTTTCTGAACTTAAAATCCATACCAACACTGTACTTTTACGTCTGTGGATGCCTGGTACCATTATGGACTTTTGATTATTGTGGGTTTTGCCGTGGGGTTCATCAACACTATCGCAGGGGGAGGTTCTTTGCTCTCCCTACCCACACTTATTTTTCTGGGTCTGCCTCCATCGGTCGCCAATGGAACAAATCGAGTGGCCATTGTTATTCAGACCGCAATGGCGACCGCTGGATTTAAGAGCAAAGGAGTTTCCACGTTCCCTTTCAATTTATATTTGGGCATTTCTGCTTTTTTAGGGTCTATTCTTGGGGCGCGGATAGCGGTTGATGTAGATGGAGAAGCTTTCAACCGGATTTTGGCCATGGTCATGATAGCCGTAGTGGCCATTATTGTTTTCAAACCAAAAATGAAAATGGAAGCAATGCAGGAACGGCTTACAGGCAAATACTTATGGCTGGGTATTTTGGTATTTTTCTTTTTTGGTATTTATGGCGGATTCATAAATGCAGGTCTTGGTTTTTTGATGATCCTCTTTTTACATTTTATCAACCGAATGAGTCTGATCCGTGCAAATGCGACCAAAGTCACTGTGGTCTTTATTTACATGATATCTGCCTTGGTTGTGTTTGCGCTAAATGACAAAGTCAATTGGAAAGTAGGTTTGATTTTAGCTATCGGCAATGGTTCCGGCGCTTGGTTCGCCAGTCGGTTTTCCGTGAAAAAAGGAGATGGTTTTATCAAAACCTTCTTGGTGGTCATGGTCGTGGGCATGGCCATTAAACTTTGGTTTTTCCCCTGAATCAAAACAAGAGGGAAAGAGGATTCAATAGTTTACGTATTCCACAATTTCCAGACCGTATCCCACCATGCCCACTCTTCGGGTTTTCCCAGAATTGGTAAGCAAGCGAATTTTTGATATGTTCAAATCGTGGAGAATCTGGGCGCCAATGCCAAAATCTTTGGAATCCATTTCAATTTTGGGGGCTTTGGAGATACCCTGTGCCTGCAGTTCCTTAAATTCTGCCAAGCGCCCCAATAGATTCATGGATTGGTTCCCTTGGTTGATGAATATCATCGCACTTTTCTCTTCAGCGTTCAACGCTCTGAACATCTTGTGCAATACGTCATCCGGATTGTTGGTCAAAGTACCCAACATGTCGTTATTTACCAAAGTGGAATTGATTCGCGTCAGTATTGGATCACCACTTTTCCAAGTTCCCCGTACCAAGGCAATATGAATTTGGTCATTGGTGGTCTGCTTGTAGGCTCTAAGCCTAAAATTTCCAAAGCGGGTTTTGATATCAAAAGCTTCCTTGCGCTCAATCAGACTGTCGTGTTCCATTCGATAGGCGATCAAATCTTCAATGGAAACAATTTTCAAGTCAAACTTTTTGGCCACCTCCAGAAGTTGGGGCAGACGGGCCATGGACCCATCTTCATTCATTATTTCTACGATCACCCCGGCGGGTTGTAGACCGGCCAAACGTGAAAAATCTATAGCCGCTTCGGTATGTCCCGTTCGGCGAAGGACCCCGCCTTCTTTGGCGATCAAAGGAAAGATATGTCCAGGACGGGCAAGCTCATGGGGTTTTAACGTTTTATCGGTGAGTGCCAAAAGCGTCTTCGCCCTATCTGATGCGGAGATTCCCGTCGTTACCCCATTCCCTCGCAGGTCTACGGATACCGTGAAAGCGGTTTCCAAGGGGTCAGAATTGTGCGTCACCATTTTTCCCAATCCCAACTGTTTGCAACGTCCTTCGGTTAAGGGAGCGCAAATCAACCCCCGCCCATGTGTTGCCATAAAGTTGACGGTTTCTGGCGTAACCAGTTCCGCCGCTGCGACAAAATCTCCTTCATTTTCTCGATTTTCATCGTCTACGACGATAATCACTTTTCCCGCTTTAATATCGGAAATCGCTTCTTTAATCGTATCCAGCTGTATTTTTTTCTCCTTGATGACCATCTTATGTCCCAGATGTTTTTGATTTCTTTTTAAACAAATTCTTTATTCGGTCCAACAGGTAACCAATGCCTACTAGACTTCTATCCGTAGTTGCCCTTTTTGTCAAAACTATCCCCAACGGTAGCATAATTAAGGTAGACAACCATGCGCCCAAGGCAGGATGAATGTTCCCTTCTTTGGAATAGTTGCCGGCAAACACACCGATAAAATAATAGGTCAAAAATAATACAATGGCCACAACCATGGGCAGGCCCAAGCCTCCTTTTCGAATAATGGCGCCCAGCGGGGCCCCTACAAAGAACAAAATGACACAGGAAAAGGCCAAAGCATATTTTTGGTGAAGGGAAAGAATATGACTATTGTAGAACTTGAACCGCTTCTGAAGTTCCTCTTTTTTGGAACGTACCGTATTCAATATGCCTGTAACGGTTGTTTTGGAATTGTTCAGTAACTGGAGTTGTTGCCATACTGCCAATTCGTCCAATAGATCCTCCACGTTTTCGAGACTGTCCTTTACCTGTATGTCCTCGTGTTTCTCGAAATCCTTTTTGCCCGTATTGGCAAGGTTGTCTTTTTTCATGGCGACCAATGCCAGGCTATCTTTCTTGGAGAGTATGGGAAAGGCCCCGATCCTGCGTGTAATGTTCTTTGAAAATGCTTCAACCTTATTCACGTTGTCCTTTCCCAAAGAATCGATATCCTTTATCAGTCGGGTCACATTTTTCATTTTATTGGTGGTGATGTTTCCATCTTCTTCCAAATCTTGGTTGTTCAGCTCCGAAACATCAATATTGATGGTATACCTATCAAATTTGGATTTCGCGAATGGATGTTTTCTTCGGTCCTTACTGGATTTTGGTTTTAGCTCTTCATAATAATTTCCATCTTTTAGTACCAACTGGATTATATCTGAATCCTCACTGCTTATCAATTCCCCTGTTTTGGCCTTTATTACCGTATTGTTGACGCCCTGTTTGGTCTTCTTGTGGATGATTACGTTTTCCAAAAAGCGGTCTTGCTCTCCATATTTTTTATCCACTTTTATGTTCATACCTTCTCCCGTTCCCTCAAAATCACTGAAAATTCCTTCGGTAATTGCCGCAGCGGGTTTTACCTTGGCAATGTTTCTTCTTAGGTTAAAGGTTTTTTGTTCTGATTTTGGAATGACATTGTTGGCGAAAAAAAAGGTGACACCACCCAATAGGACCACAAAAACAATCAAACTTCGCATAGCCCGTTGCAATGAAATACCGGATGCCTTCATCGCGGCGAACTCATAATTTTCCGCAAAAGTCCCAAAGGTCAGAATGGAGGAGAGCAGTACGGTTAAAGGCAGTACCTTATCCACCAAACTGGGCATGTAGTAAAAAAGGAATTTTCCGATGATGACCAATCCCAATCCCTTACCTGCAAGATCATCAATAAAGAGCCATATCCCCTGAAAAATGAATATGACCATCAGAATAAGGAAAGAACTGAAAAAGTTGTACAGAAATCGCGATAATATATATCGGTCCAGTATTTTCAATGCCTAATTTCTTATGATGTAGTAGCCTTCGTCTTCATACTTCTTGATGTCAAAGGTAAACAAGGTATTTGATAGGGCCTGATTGGTTTTAAAAGAATTAACGGTAATCGTGGTCTTCGTACCGTTTTTTCCCGTTTCAATCAGTTTATGGATATGTTTGGTCTCTGCATCAATACCCAATAATATGGATTTGATTTCAGAATTGGTATCAATCGGGATCAACTTAACATACTGCACCTTTCTACCTTGTACATTTTGAAGAATGTCCCATTTACAGG
>NZ_CAKZYF010000090.1 GCF_937884665.1 uncultured Allomuricauda sp.
GAAGCTTCTTATCAAAGAGTCCATATGGTTCGAATACATTAGCACTATAGACAGGTATGCCCTTTTTTTCGAGGTTTATTTCGTTTTTTAGAACTCTCTTACCTATTGAAAGTTTAAATATGTCTGTATTACTTATTCTATGCGAGCTAGAAGATTTAACATACCCTTCTTGAAATAACTCTTCAATTTTATTCATGGAGTAAACAATAGTTTTCTCGGCCTTTTCTGCTTCCTTATCAATATTAGAACAGGCACTTACAATTTTCATCTGTATCTCTAAAGGAGGCAATGGAATTTCAAAATTTCGGATATCAGTGCTGTTTATTTCTTTGTATTTTGTTCCAGGAGGAACAATGGATTCAATTTCTTTTCGATAACATTTTAAAACATAGTATAAGTATTCATAGTTTATTTTTTTAGGATTGCATAGGAAGTTTTTATACCCTTGATTGGTGGCCGTGGGTTTCTTGTTTATGCAAACTTCACCTATTGTTGCTCTACTAGAGAAAATCACAGTGTTTATGGGTAGAAGTTTTGCGCTACTATTATCTAATCCTTCTTTTGTAATTTTCTTTTTCGTTTCGAACAAGTACTTTTTCTTAGTATCGACCAAAGTCGCCCAATTTATATTACCTCCTTCCCAAAAGCTTGGATTATTTGTATCAGGGGTTCCTCCACTTTGGATTTGAGTCACATCACCCAATTTAGCAAGCTCCCATTTTGATTCTATGGTAATCTTTTTTTGTGGGGAAAGAGACAATGATTTATTAAAATCTGCTCTGGATAAATCCAACATATCATGAAGACCGACAGATAATACGTTTTCACTTAATATATCAGGTATTTCAAAATCTTCACCTTTATAGTTCTGATTAATCAAATAGTTAATTTTTTCCTCATTCTTTTTATTATGAGGGTCATAGAGTGGAGTATTAATGTTATTCAAGTTAAAAATGTTACTCAATACACGCTTATCCTCTTCTTCTAGTGCTACGTTTCCTTCATCTTCATCTTCTCCTTCCAATTTATCAAGCTTGGCATTACCTAAGTATTTAATCCCTTCGTTACCTTTAGCAGCACTCCATTCATAACCTAGGAACTCTTTCATTTTAGCGGTCTTCGTAGGGCTTTTTATAATTAATACTTTTCGCGGATTCTGACTGGCTAAAACAAAATAATACAGCTTTTCTTTTTCATTTTCAATCAAGTATGCTATGAATCGCTTTTTTAGTTCGGCTTCTTTTCTATCAACCGTCAATGATTTGAATGTAGTTTTCTTTTTAAGATTTTTAATTTCTGACCATTTATCAAATTCTTTTTGATACTCCCTAAAAACATCGGTTTGCAATAGTTCTTCATTAGGCTTCTCTTTTAGCAAAGTCTGATAATCTTCAAAATTTAATTCTAAATGGGTACAGTAGTGCTTTAATAGATTTTCATCTTCAAATAAGCCATCTTTCGATTTGTCATATTTAAACCAAGCGTTCACCCTGTTTTTGAAATGATCCGCTGGAGCTGGATTTTCTTTTTTACGTCTGATGAAAAGTGTAACGGTATTTGTTCCTGTTTTGCCAAAGGTTCCACTACCAAACTCCGCAATAGCAACAATATCAAAATACTTTAGCAGGATTTCACGAGTGGCTACATATATATTAGTAGACTTTGAAGTGCTTTTGGTCTTTCCTTTAGTAAGAATGGAAGAAGGAACTATAATCCCAGCGACTCCACCGGGTTTCAATAGTTGCTTGGCTCTTTCTATAAAGAAAGTTTCTATGCTGTTGTTGTTAGGAAAGCTTCTCTCCGCAACAGTTTTAATTAACTCATACTTTTTCCTTTCAGCTTCAGTTAGCGTTTCCAGGAAACCCTTGACACTATAAGGCGGGTTGGCCACCAAAATGGAAAATGAGTTGTCTTTAATATTTCTATCCTCCATGGTCTTACCAGAAGACAAAGCATCAGAGTAAACAATATTGATATCATCTTGACCGTACATAAAAGAGGAAACTTTAGCTACTTTAGATAGGCGGTATTCCTTTTCTACGCCATAGACATTTTCGTAGAAATCTGTTATTTTCGCTTCTTTCCCTTGTTCAACTATTGACTTTATTTCTTTAGCATATTCATTTAAAAAATGCCCCGCACCACATGCGTAATCGATTACCTTAGGGATTTCATCTGCCTTAGTTATTATAGATTCTAGTGGTAACGATTTCAAGATGAATTTTACTATAGGCATCGGAGTGAAAAATTGCCCCTCCGATTGCTTAACACCTTGATCTAAGAAACCTTCAAACATATCACCTAAAAACTGGTGTTCCTCTTTTGAGTCAGAATCTGATTTTAATCTTATGTCCTGGAGCATTTGAACAATTTTCAATAACACCGCTGTATTTTGGTAGAACAGCTTTTTATTATGAACATCTATGAATCCAAAATCGTTGTTATTGAAGAACTTCAATTCCTTGAAGTATTGTTTGATTTTGTCTTTTGTAGCATCTGGATCGTTTTTGAAAAATTCAAAAGCGGAATCAATTTGATCTGCACTAATGTATACTACATCCTCGTCAAGGAACTTCTGCATCCCTTCTTGATATAACTTTTGTAGTCTATCAATTAGGCTAAATTGGTCATCATAGGCAATTCCTTTCCAATAAAATTTTAGCTCCTTGGGGTTATTGGTTTCATCCACTATCTTACAAAGGAATAAGTTGACCAGCTTGTCAAAGGCATTTTCTCTGCCGGAAACATTGTGTTGTCATATAATAGTAGCAAATTCATGGTATTTCCCTTGAATATCATTACTGCTTATGGTATTCAAGTCTTTCAGTGAATATTTCGTTTTTCCTATTTCGTAAGCTGAAATATCTTCTTCGAAAATACCCTTTGTTGCAAAGTCTTGAGCATATGTTTCTTTCCATGCTTGAAATATGTCTTCAACATCTAAGCCTTTAGCTTTTTTATAGGATAATGGCGATTCCCCATCTGCTATTTTCTCTTCTAGAAGTTTTTTATTGTCTTTAAGAGTAATCAAATAGTAGTTGGCAATAACTTTGGTATCTATAAAGTCAGAAGCATATAGGCAGACAAATTGTGTGCTTCCCGCTTGTTTAACGTAAGAAAATAACTGGCCACCATTTAATAGCGTTCTCTTCCATGCATCAATAAATTCTTTTCCCTCTGTTTTGCACTCAATAATAAGAGAAGATTTACCCCAATTGTCTTTAATCATTATATCAGCACGTCCACCACTGGCACCATGACCAACCTTCCATTTAGGCTCCAGTTCAAGATGTTCAGGTTTGTATCCTTTTTCAAAAAGGCGATGGACGCATTCGAAGACAACAAAGTTTTCATTTTGTTTAAAATTGCAGGTTTGCCTCTCATTTACAGTCAAACCTTTGTCCTCCGGATATGTTAACTTTTCTGCTTTGAAATCGACTTTTAGATATGCACCTGTATTTTTAAATTTTTTTGTAAACACGTCTCCTTTATTGAAAAAGCCAAGCTGGCATAGGAGGTCTTTGATGTTATCTTTGGTAATCATTACAGTTCTAACTTTTTCAAGTGGCGCATTACCTGTCTTAACACGGTATCGAATTCTGGTAAGTCATGAATTTGGTCTGCCATAGATTTTTGCCACCTTCCTTTATATTGTGGTATTCTCTGTTCTAACTTGGTATGGAAATCAGCCGGATTTACTTCTTTATTTTCGCATTTATTTTTGAATTCGTTTATATAGAATTCAATGTCCATTTCATGGATTTCTAGCAAATACCATATGTCATAAAAATCTCTAGCTTGCATTCTCTGCATTACAGAGCGTAATTTTTCTACAAGTACCTCCTCTAATGAATAGCAAAGAAGCTGATGTTGCTCTTGGTCCGTATAACCAATGAAAACATTCTTCATAACAGGTTCAAAAGCTAAGTTTTCACTTCTTGAAATATCCACTTTTACTCTTTTATTTGCCCCTAATCCACCAAGGGGACCTACATAACTGATATAAAAGTTGATTCCCCCATCCTCATGCTCATTATTGTCGATTATTTCTAAAGGTATATTGGCCTCCTCCTTTACATGCTCAAACACTTCTTCGAACCATTCGAATAGTAGCTTATTCGAAATTTTACTATCAAGTAAAGTGAAATCAAGATCTTCAGAGAATCTATAATCTTGGAAATAAACCTTCTTCAAAACAGTTCCTCCTTTAAAGGCAAGAGCTATGCACAAGTTTTCATGCTGTGCTATGCCCTGTAGAATCCAGGAAAGAATGTAATCTTTTTCAATCTGCTGATCTCGAACGCCAAATTCACGAGCCTTATTTTGTATTTCTCCAGGTTTAATCATGTATAAATGGCCGATTTAATGGTTTCGGTTTCCAGATTTTGTTGAATACTCCAACGGCTTATCATTTTTCCCGATTTAGGAAGTTCGGTATCCAGTAACACATATGAAGCAGTTTTTAAGCTATTCAGTTTCGGAATAATATCCGTTTTTACTTCAAGTATTTCTAGTAAAAACCCCAGTCGTTTGATTACTGCTTGTGATTTGAACCGTTCTGTATATTCTAAAAGTTTGTTGAATTTGATTTTATCTTTTGATGTATAAATAGCTTTGGCTATTTCAACAATACCACCGGCATAATCTGGTTTAAATAAACAGTCGATAAAAGTCTTTTCTAAGTCAGAGCATAGCACTTTGTTAAAGCTGTTAATCCATATTTTTTTAGCTCCAAAAAAGTGTTTTTTGTTGTGATAGATAAATTGAAAATCAACATCCTTTATTTTGATTTTTGAAGGACGAATTTGTTTTGCAACAACTATTTGCTCTTTTAAAGAAGGTTGAGTAATTAAGTTATGAATTTGTAAAGCGGAATAGTAGCCAATATAATAATCGACATCTTTTACAAGATACCCAGCAACAAGATGCCAATCGGGCATAAAGGATTCAGGGTCTTTTTCAAAGGGAATAATAAAATAAAGCCCCTTTTTAAGTCGCATGAGTAAACCTCTTTTAACCATATCGCTCAAAAGTTCCTTCAAAGCACTTTCACTGGATTGAGGTAGTGCATCTTTCGCATCGGCATATGTAAAACAATCCCTATCTCTATTATTGAAGTAGGAGAGTATTTGATTGGATTGTGTTGAAATGTTTTTTGTTCTCATATCGGTAAAGTCAGCTTTTACCTGACTGTAATGATACAAATAATAAAATCTATATTGATTTTTTATCGTAAAAAAGTCAGCTTAAACCTGCTTTTTATGATATAAAACATAATTTTTTTGTTGCTACAAAAGTCAATAAATAAATGTTGTCTTACGATAGTCTTGAAAAATAAATGTG
>NZ_CAKZYF010000091.1 GCF_937884665.1 uncultured Allomuricauda sp.
GGGAAACCAATATCTAATTTTCTTTTTCATAGCAATTTTTTTCCCATCCTTGATTTTTTAAGGGTGGGTTTTGTTTTTAGGGCCTATCTATTTTTTGGGCAAATACATATCTTTGAAAAAATTCTTTGAATGCATCACATTCTAGTCGCCGAAAATGTCTCCAAATCCTATGGGGACTACCAAGCACTAAAAAATATATCTTTAGAAATACCGGAAAATACAATTTATGGACTTTTAGGTCCCAATGGCGCCGGAAAGACCACTTTTATCCGGATCATTAACCAAATTACATATCCAGATTCGGGAACAGTTTTCTTTAATGGGAAACCTTTGGCCCCTGAACACGTAGCATCCATCGGCTATTTACCCGAAGAAAGAGGTCTCTATAAAAGCATGAAAGTTGGAGAGCAAGCCCTTTATTTGGCACTATTGAAAGGATTGTCCAAATCAGAGGCAAAGTCCAGGCTCATGGAATGGTTCGAACGCGTTGAAATTGGCGAATGGTGGAACAAAAAAATTCAGGAGCTATCCAAGGGGATGGCCCAAAAAATCCAATTTATAGTTACGGTACTACACCGTCCGAAGTTATTGATTTTTGATGAACCTTTCAGCGGATTTGACCCTATTAACGCGGGTGTCATCAAAGATGAAATCCTTAGATTGAAAGAAGAAGGGACCTCAATTATTTTTTCCACGCATCGGATGGAATCGGTCGAGGAACTTTGCGAACATATAGCATTGATACATAGATCCGAAAAAATATTGGACGGGAAGCTCTCCGAAATCAAAAAAGCGTTCAAGAACAACATTTTTAATACCAACCTTGGTGTTTTAGAACCTTCGAAAAATGTGTTACAGGCGCTAGGGGAAAAATTCAGTGTGCTTTCTTCAGAATACAATGTAGAGGATAACCACTGGTCCATTTCCCTTCAACTTCCCTCAGAGGATACCAAAGGCGTTTTGACCGAGCTGGCCAAATATGGTAATGTTTTGAAGTTGGAAGAAGTGATTCCGTCGGCCAACGATATTTTTATTAAAACCGTCAATGGAAAGGAGCATTATGGATAAATTGCCTTTGATCATTAAGCGGGAATATCTGGCCAAAGTGAGAAACAAGTCGTTTATAATCATGACCATTCTGAGTCCAATACTCATTGTCGGTATGATTTTATTGGTTGCCTATTTGACCAAAATAAACGATAACGAAAAACGTATCATTGGCGTTTTAGATGAGAGTACTTTTTTTTCGGGCCAATTTAAAATAACAGAAAGTACCTCCTACGTCCAGTTCCAGAATATCTCCTTGCAGAAAGCTAAGGATTCCACCTTGTCCTTGGGATATTTTGGTTTGCTCCATATTCCGGCGGGCCCAACCATGGAAGAGGCGGCCAATGCAGCCTATCTCTTTACCATAGAAAACCCAAGTACCTTGGTGACCGAACGATTGGAAAGAATATTCCAGAACCAATTGCGCCAAGAACGATTAAAAGGACTGGGCATTTCCACAGATCAGTTCTCCAATGTTGAAAAAGCGTATTCCATCAATCTTTCTACCTTCGATGGGCAGCGGAGCATTAAAGGAATTAATGAATTGAAGGCTTTTGTGGGTGGCGCTTTCGGATATGCAATCATGATGTTTATCATAATCTACGGCGGGTTTGTAATGCGCAGTGTAATTGAGGAAAAAACAAGCAGGATCATAGAAGTAATCATTTCCTCTATTAAACCATTTCAGTTGATGTTGGGCAAAATCATAGGTACGTCCTTGGCGGGTATCACCCAATTTGTCATTTGGATTGTATCTGCGTCCATATTACTTTTTCTATCTGTCGCTTTCTTGGAAATTGATTTATCAGAACTCTCCGGTGGGACTTCACTTCCCGGTCCAGGAATGAACAATGTTTCCCAACTATCTGCAACCCCTATGGAAGGGGAAATTCTGGTTTACGCCAAGGAAATAATAAATATTCCTTGGGCGCTACTCATTGGCTCGTTTTTAGTGTATTTCATTCTTGGGTATTTGATTTACAGTTCCATATATGCCGCTATAGGAGCTGCGGTAGACAATGAAACCGATACGCAGCAATTCATTTTTCCGATTATTTTACCGCTTATGTTGGCCATTTATGTTGGTTTTTTCTCGGTTTTCAGTAATCCACACGGACCTATCGCTGTTGGATTTTCCTTGTTCCCCTTAACTTCGCCAATTGTGATGTTGATGCGTCTTCCCGGTGGCATAGGAGATGGGGGTGTTCCCCTTTGGCAATTGCTGACGTCAATTGGATTGTTGATCGGGGCATTTTTGGGCATCGTATGGTTGGCATCCAAAATTTATCGCGTGGGTATTCTTATGTACGGCAAGCGACCCACCTATAAAGAGCTGTTCAGATGGTTGAAATATTAAATTGAAATGCAAGAGAGTAGTGAAGAAATAAAAGAGATTATCCAAGAAGATATTTGGGGTTCCATTAAAGAGTTCCTCAATTGGGGAATTCATATTGGGGAAGGTGAAAAGTCCATTCATTTTACCTTAGGTCTATTGTTGCTTTTGATTTTTTCCATTGTCGTCACCCGTTTGCTCTTAAAGTGGTCGCGACATCTTGTTACCCGAAAAATGGAATCCGAGGACAAACAAAGGTTCTCCAGCGTCTTTAAATTTGCCAACTACGTGATTTACATCTTGGTTGTGCTACTCACATTGAGGGGGGCAGGAATTGATATCACCCTGATTATCACAGCTTCTGCGGTTTTGTTCGTAGGTTTGGGATTGGCCCTTCAGGAATTTTTTAAGGATATTCTGGGTGGAATTTTTATCATCGTGGACAAATCCCTTCAAGTAGGCGATATCGTGGAGGTGGACGGTAAAGTTGGAAAAGTGTTCGAAATTAAACTGCGCACCACGCGCGCTATTACCAGGGACGATAAAGTAGTGGTAATACCCAACCACAAGTTCATAAGCGATATTGTTTTTAACTATACCCAAAATCATAGGACAACCAGGGAAAGCGTGAACGTAGGAGTGGCCTATGGCAGTGATGTTGAGGTAGTGACACAACTATTGGAAGAAGCCGTCACGGAACACAAAAAAGTATTGAAAAACCCAAAACCTTTTGTTCTTTTTAACGATTTTGGCAATTCAGCGCTTCTGTTTTCAATTAACTATTTTATTAATGATAGTTTTGCAGATCCACGTATCAAAAGTGATATACGGTATAGTATCAACAGAAAATTCAAGCATCATAAAATAACCATTCCCTTCCCTCAAAGGGATATCCATATATTTCAGCATCAAAAACCTCAAAACAATACAGGTTCTAAAGACACCTAACGATATCCAAAAGATAGTGTTCTTCTTGGGTTTCTTTTGCAGTCATCTCCTCACGGGACAGAGCACGGACATTTTCCGTGCTGAGTATCTCAACATCCCGGAAAATGACACGGGAATAAAAACGCAGCGCTATAAATTCCTCTTTAACCTGCCTATCAAGCTTAATGAAAAGAAGGATTATTTAGTAACGGGACTGGAATATAATCGCTTTGACGTAGGATATTCCCAAAATTTTCCATTTGACCAGTCCGAAATCAATCGCTTTCACGTGGTGGACTTAAATTTAGGGTACATTACCAAGTGGAACGAGAATTGGAATTTCGTGGGTCTGTTTACCCCAAGACTGGCCTCTAACTTTACCGATGGTATCCAAACCAATGATTTTTTCCTAAATGCCACAGCAAGCTTGTGGAAACAGGGGGTAAAAAATGACAAACCCTTCCGGTTGGTTTTGGGGCTGTCCTTTAATAGTACCACGGGATTGCCCTTTCCCTTGCCCGTGGTGAGCTACAACAAAAGGTTCCATCCCAACTGGTCCTACACCTTGGGTATTCCTAGATCTCGATTTGAGTACCATCCTTCTCCAAAGCACACATTTGGGTTCTCCTTTCTTTTGGATGGATATTTTATCAACATCCAAAATGATATCGCCCTGCCCGAAAACAAAATAGGTTCCAGAATTTCACTTTCTGCCTTGGTCGGCGCTCTTGGATATCAGTATAACATTACCAAGCGGATGGCACTCTTTGCTTTGGTGGGCCGCTCGATAGAGCAAGAAGGCACGATTAGGGACGACAACAGAAATGATGTTTTCCTATTGAATGACGAAGCAAATTTTTATATTCGAACAGGTTTCAAAATCGGAATTTTTTAAACAAGGGACTATGTCAAGAATATTGGTGATTGAAGATGAATCTGCAATTAGAAGGGTGCTGACCAAAATATTGAGTGAGGAAAATGAGACGTACGAGGTTTTTGAGGCCGAAGATGGGCTCAAAGGCATGGAAATTATCAAAAAAGAGGATTTTGATTTGGTCCTTTGTGATATTAAAATGCCCAAAATGGACGGTGTAGAGGTATTGGAAGCTGCAAAAAATGTAAAGCCCGAAATTCCCTTTATCATGATATCAGGTCACGGCGATTTGGATACCGCCGTGAACACCATGCGGCTCGGTGCTTTCGACTATATTTCCAAACCCCCGGATTTAAACAGACTTTTGACTACGGTACGGAATGCCCTCGATAGAAAAGAACTGGTGGTGGAGAACAAAATCCTGAAGAAAAAAGTCTCCAAGAATTATGAAATGGTTGGGGAAAGCAAGGAAATAGGGGTCATTAAAGATATGATAGAAAAAGTGGCCCCTACTGACGCTCGGGTATTGATTACGGGACCTAATGGAACGGGCAAAGAGTTGGTAGCGCATTGGTTGCACCAGAAAAGTCCCCGTTCCGCTGCACCTTTTATAGAGGTCAATTGCGCAGCAATCCCATCAGAACTTATTGAAAGTGAACTTTTTGGACATGTTAAGGGCGCATTTACTTCGGCGGTCAAAGACCGGGCAGGCAAGTTTGAGGCAGCGAACAAAGGCACGATTTTTCTAGATGAAATTGGCGATATGAGCCTTTCCGCACAGGCTAAAGTGCTTAGGGCACTTCAAGAGAATAAAATATCACGGGTGGGAACAGATAAGGATATTAAAGTTGATGTTCGCGTTTTGGCGGCGACCAACAAGAATCTCAAAAAGGAAATTGAAGATGGGAAATTTAGGGAGGACCTGTATCATCGCCTGGCAGTTATCCTGATAAAAGTGCCCCCGCTCAATGACAGACGTGACGATATCCCTATTTTAATTGATCATTTTGCAAAGAAAATAGCTGATGAGCAGGGCACAGTTGTGAAAGTATTCGCGAAAAAGGCAATTGATTTATTGAAAGGATATGATTGGACGGGAAATGTCCGGGAACTCAGAAATGTTGTGGAACGTCTAATTATTTTAGGTGGCACCGAGGTTTCCGAAGAAGATGTCAACTTGTTTGCCAGTAAATAAGTCACTCACAATCCTTAACTCGATCAAGCGCATTTTGTGTAATGGTCTTTACCCGTTGGTGGTATATTTTTTTTGGGCGCGTCAAATCCGGATTTAGAAGCTTCAAATGGGCAGCATCATACGTCTTTTTGATAAATCTTCTCGCTTCTTTACAATCCAGGTATTTGATAACATTATCTATGGAAATCTCGAAGTTTTTTAGGCCGTTGTGAATTTTTTGTTCCAAGAGTTTGCCTTCAGGTAGTAAAATGCCGCCTTGGGCATCCAAAACTTCTTTGGTATTCAATACTAACATGTTATCTCCATAGCCGTCATTGATTGCCATACCAAAATCTTTAAGCTCTTGAATCCCTTTAAGGGTATTCTGCAGCGCTTTTTGAAGCGCTTCTTTGGAATTGGCCTGCGATTCTGTTTTTGTCGCTTTTTTGAGATGGAGCATTACCTTATCTAGACTGATTATGGCCTCTTCACATCCGCAGGCATTAAAATTGGAACGGGTCTTTTCTATTCCGCTTATCGCCTTGTAAGCGTAGTATTTTGAAATTTGAAAGTCCTCTACGGAAATGGCAGTTTCAGTTTGGTCCTTAATATATTCCATGTTGGAATTGGCAAATTCGCAAGCATTGGGTGCCTTGAACGAAGCCATGAGAAAAAGGCTTAACAGGCCAAGCAGAAAAACAATAAAAAGAATAATTCTCTTAAATTTCATTACGGCAGATTTGGGACTACACGCTTTTCATCCTCCAAGTTAAAACATGCTACTACTTCACATTAAATAAAATCGATAAAACACGAGGTAAAACTATAAAAGGGACAAACCTTCGTTGAACTACAGTTTTGGCCAAGTCAGTCGTATGCCTAAAAAACAGTATATTCATTACATGAAATATGTACGACAGGACTCTTATAAAGTACAAAATACTATAGAACTTTCCGAAATATCCACGTTTGAAGATTTTGATAAATCAGATGATACCTTAAAGGACGATTTAAGGGATATCCGAAAAAAACTGGGTAAGTTCCAGGACACTTTGTACGCCCATGGAAAATATGGGGTCCTCGTTTGCCTACAGGGTATGGATACAGCAGGAAAAGACAGTCTGATACGGGAAGTATTCAAAGATTTCAATGTCCGAGGTGTTGTGGTACATAGTTTTAAAGTGCCAACTGCCTTGGAACTGAAACATGACTATTTGTGGCGACATTACATCGCCCTGCCCGAGCGGGGAAAATTCAGCGTTTTCAATAGAACGCACTACGAGAATGTTTTGGTTACCAAGGTGCATCCAGAGTATATTCTTTCTGAGAATATTCCAGAGATCAAATCAGTTGAAAATATAGACAATGGATTTTGGAAAAATCGGTACCGTCAAATCAATGATTTTGAGAGGCATATCACCGAGAACGGGACGCAAATTTTTAAGTTCTTCCTGCATCTCTCCAAAGAAGAACAAAGGCAGCGGCTCTTGCGGCGCTTGAAATTAAAAGAAAAGAACTGGAAGTTCTCTCCTGGCGACCTCAAGGAACGTAAACTTTGGGATAAATACCAACAGTGTTATGAAGATGCCATCAACGAAACATCGAAACCCAATGCACCTTGGTATATTGTCCCCGCGGACAACAAAAGAGCTGCACGGGTAATTGTAGCTGCTGTGCTACTTGATGCGCTAAAAAAGTTAAAAGATGTAAGGGAACCAGAATTAGAGGACAAAATAAAGGCTAATTTGGAAAGCTTTAAGCAAGAATTGGAAAAAGAGGTCAAATGAAAAGACTAGTACTGCTATTTTTATGTTTGACAAGCCAGATTGAAGCGCAAACTACGGATGAAAGGCAGCTAAAAGCTATATATGATACGGCTCTTATAAACGGAAAAGCGTACGACTGGCTAAACTATCTGTCCAATCAAATTGGTGGTCGCCTCACTGGCTCCGTGGAAGCGCAGCAAGCTGTTGAATATACCAAAATCCAACTGGATTCTTTAGGTCTGGACCGCGTATGGTTACAACCAGTAATGGTTCCCAAATGGGTTCGTGGCACCCCGGAATTTGCCTATTTTGAAACGAAGCCGGGATTGACCACCAATGTGCCCATTTGCGCACTTGGGGGTTCAGTGGCTACCCCTGACGGAGGTGTAAAGGCCAATATTTTAGAAGTAAATGGTATTGAACAGTTAAAAAAACTGGGAAAAGAAAAGATAGCGGGTAAGATTATTTTTTATAACCGTCCTATGGATCCTACCCAAATTGATACGTTCAATGCATACTCAGGTTGCGTTGACCAGAGATATTCGGGAGCTGCCGAAGCAGGTAAATATGGTGCGGTTGGAGTCATTGTACGCTCTATGAATTTGCGTTTGGACGATTTTCCACATGCAGGTTCCATGAGTTATGGCGACACCCCGGTAAAGGATAGAATTCCAGCGGCAGCAATAAGCACCAAAGGGGCCGAATTGTTGAGTACGACCTTGGCCTTAAATCCGGAAATAAAGTTCTACTTCAAACAGAACTGTAAGCAATTACCCGATGTTGAATCCTACAATGTAATTGGTGAAATCAAAGGTTCCACCTACCCCGAAGAAATAATGCTTGTCGGCGGCCACCTGGATTCTTGGGACTTGGGCGATGGCTCCCATGATGATGGCGCTGGATGTGTACAAAGTATGGAAGTACTGCGGTTGTTCAAGGAAACGGGTTATAAACCCAAGCGAACACTACGGGTAGTTCTGTTCATGAACGAAGAAAATGGTTTGCGGGGCGGCAATCAATATGCTGAAGTGGCCCAAAGAAAAAATGAAAGGCACGTATTTGCCCTAGAGAGCGACGCCGGTGGTTTTACTCCTAGAGGTTTCTCTTTTGATTGTTCCGAGGCAGATTTTAACCAAATCTTGGGATGGCGAAAACTCTTTGAGCCCTATTTGATTCATTTGTTCGTTGAGGGAGGTAGCGGGGCGGATATAAGCCCTTTAAAAGATAAAGGTATCGTTCTGGCCGGATTACGACCAGATTCACAGCGTTATTTTGACCATCATCACTCAGAAAATGATACGTTCGAACACATAAACAAAAGGGAGCTCGAATTGGGTGCCGCCACCATGACCAGTTTGGTATACCTTATTGACAAGTACGGAACCATACCTTCCCAAAAAATCAAAGGTTAGTCCCGGAATTTCTAAAACATGGGTTCCTCCTGTTTAGCCAAGAAAGGAACCGAATACCAGTTTCAAGATGAACAATGGAATCTTCGTTTCGCATAGGGGAATCATACAAAAAACTTCTAAAAACAACTATCTTTGCAGCCTTTCGCAAAGTGCGGAATTTCTTAAATAGCAAATGTAAAATATATGCAGAACGGAATCTATGCCAAATTTAATACGGCTAAAGGTGAAATTTTGGTTAAGTTGACCCACGACAAAACACCGGGAACTGTAGGTAACTTTGTGGCCCTTGCTGAGGGAAATATGGACAATACGGCGAAACCCCAGGGCGAACCGTATTACAATGGACTGAAGTTCCATAGAGTTATTTCGGATTTTATGATTCAAGGCGGATGTCCACAGGGAACCGGAACTGGAGATCCAGGATACAAGTTTGATGATGAATTCCACCCTGAACTGAAACACGACGCACCGGGAATACTTTCCATGGCAAACGCTGGACCTGGAACGAATGGAAGTCAGTTTTTTATCACTCATGGCCCTACACCGTGGTTGGACAACAAGCATACCGTTTTCGGACAGGTTGAAGAAGGTCAAGAAGTAGTGGACGCCATTATACAGGGAGATGCTATCGAGAGCCTTGAAATTGTTAGGGTCGGGGATGAGGCGGAGAATTGGAATGCCATAGAAGCCTTTCGGGTATTTGAAGGTGCTCGGGAACAAAAAATTGCTGAAGCCAAAGCCAAAGCTGAGAACGAAATAGAGCAGTTGGCTGCCGGATTTGAAAAAACTGAGAGCGACCTTCGTTATAAGATTATTCAAAAGGGTAATGGTGTCCCGGCAGAAAAAGGAAAGACGGTTTCGGTCCACTATGAAGGAAGTTTGACCAATGGACAGGTATTTGACTCTTCTTACAGTCGTAATCAACCTATAGATTTTACATTGGGCGTGGGTCAGGTGATACCAGGTTGGGATGAGGGAATCTCGCTTTTGCAAGTTGGGGACAAGGCCCGTTTTGTTATTCCTTCACACTTGGCCTATGGGAGTGCTGGCGCAGGCGGGGTGATTCCCCCTAACGCCACCTTGATTTTTGACGTAGAACTTATGCAAGTGAAATAAATCCGTTTAAGGACAAAAAATCATCTAACTAAAAAGCTCCTTTTGAGGAGCTTTTTTTACTTTGATCTATTCACACTTACCACTAACAAACAGGCATTAAGAATAAGTAGAAAAAGAAGTACTGTAAAAAACGTTTGCATGGTCTTCTATTTTATGAATCGGGGTATGCTTACTTTGTTTTATAACAACTGAACGATAACATACCCTACTTATTGTAGGTATTTCCACCATTTTAAGTATTTCGCCATAAAAAGTGGCACAATCCTATTTTTTGGACCGATTGACGCTTATAACAAGAAGCACTGCATTAATGAACAAGAGTATCAGAAGTACTCCAAAAAAAGTATTCATAGTGTTGTCGATTTAAAGGTTATTGTTGTTGAGGTTGTCTATGTGATAGATATTAAAAACCCAGGAGGTTGCGTAGGGAAGAAAAAAAGTTTAGAGGCACAGTACGGTAAAAAAAACGCTCCCCCGGAAAGGGCGAGCTTCTGAAATAGGCTACCTATGACAATTATATCGTAGGGTCTGGGGTTAAGCGCAGATAGGGTTTCACTTCCTCTACGCCTGATGTAAATAGCTCTTTTGCTTCTTCCGTGGGAATCGCTGGGCTAACAACAACCTTTTCTCCACTTTCCCAGTTTGCCGGAGTGGCAACTTTATGATAAGCGGTCAACTGTAAGGAATCAACGACACGTAGCAACTCATAAAAGTTCCTTCCCGTAGATGCAGGATACGTCAAAATCAATTTTACGGTTTTATCTGGAGCTATGATAAAAACAGAACGTACGGTAAGCGTATCGTTGGCATTTGGATGAATCATATCGTACAAATCGGATACCTTTCTATCCACATCGGCGATAATGGGAAAATTCACCATGGTATTTTGGGTTTCATTGATATCCTGTATCCATTCGCTGTGGGATTCCAACCCATCCACACTCAATGCGATCATTTTTACATTTCGTCTTTCAAATTCATCTTTGAATTTTGCTGCCGTACCCAATTCAGTGGTACAAACCGGTGTAAAATCCGCAGGATGGGAAAATAGGATGCCCCATCCATCCCCAAAATATTCATAAAGGTTTAATGTGCCTTGTGAAGTTTCTGCTGTAAAATCAGGAGCGATATCCCCCAATCGAATCGTTGCCATAGTATTTGTTTTTTGAATTAATGTCCATGTTCCGCAAAGGTAGCCCATGAGAATTCCTGCTGTTATTTGGGCAGTTAAAAGTGTATTAAAGTTTCTGGATTTTGATGTGTCCCTCCGGTGCGATATCATTTTCTTTTACCAATCTTCACTACTTTTAGAATATGGAAAAAACACTTTTAGAGCAGTTAAAATATCCTATCGGAAAATATAAAGTTCCAGACCATATCACGGCAGGACACCTTGAAAAATGGATAGGTGTGTTGGAACAATTACCACAGAAGCTTGAAACAATGGTTTCCGTATTGTCGGAAGAACAATTGGAAACCCCTTACAGACCTGGCGGGTGGACCGTGAGACAGTTGGTCCACCATATTTCAGATAGCCATCATAACAGTTATATCCGTTTTAAATGGGGACTTACCGAAAATAATCCGGTGATCAAACCCTATTTTGAGAAAGAGTGGGCGAAGCTATTTGACACAAAGTCTGCTCCAATCCAAATGTCATTAGATCATCTAAAAGCGGTTCATGCCAAGTTGGTTTATCTCTTAAAGGGGTTAAGTCAGGAACAACTGCACCGTACTTTTCAACATCCTGCTGGAAACATCACTTCAACCCTTGCCGAAAATATTGGGAGATATGCTTGGCATAGTAACCACCATTATGCACACATCGCTAATTTGATTGAAAGGGAGGGCTGGTGACCCAAGGCGTTTTTACGGTATCCCGTCCTATTTTTTGAATGATGAAATCGTCACTTGAACCCTATCACTTCTTCTGGTAAAGCCCTGGCACTAGCTCAGTTTTTCCATTTTATATTACATCCGATACTCGGTTTTTGATACTCGTTTATCGGGCTGCCTTGTAGCAGTGCGTCCATTGCTTTTCTCAAATCTTCCCCATTGAGCGGAACTCCGTTTCCTGGTCTGGAATCGTCCAATTGACCGCGATAAACCAATCGTAATGCATCATCAAAAAGATAAAAATCTGGAGTACAGGCCGCGTCGTACGCTTTGGCGACCTCTTGGGTTTCGTCGTACAAATACGGAAAAGTATAGTGCGCCTCTTTCGCCTTCACCTTCATTAAATGCGGTGCATCTTGAGGGTAATTGTCAACATCATTGCTCGAAATGGCAACAAAACCTATTCCCTGTTTTTGATATTCCACCCCCAATCTGGAAATCTCAGGATTGACATGGATGACAAATGGGCAGTGGTTACAGATAAACATGACCAAAGTTCCCTTTTTCCCTTTTGTCGAATCTAAAGAGATAAGCGTATTGGTTACCGTATCCGGAAGTTCGAACGTCGGTGCCTTTGTTCCTAAAGGCAACATATTGCTGGGTGTACGTGCCATAGTATTTGATTAACTAATTACATCATGGGTCCAAAAAAGATGGCGTTCATCATCAATTTATTTGTACCGTACCAGAAAGCCCTAAAATTGGTGTTGTCCGTAAAAAGGATAACGCTGCCGCTTCCCGATTTTTGTATTTTGAAAGGTACGCTGTTTTTAACGCGCTTGGCATTTTCTTCGGAAATATATCCGCTCTGAAGCGGATTGCTTGTATACTGAATGGGATTGTTATAACTGTCTTTATCTGGTTCCAAATAGATATTGGTATTTCTAAAGAGTGAAATCCTATCGTTTTTATAGCCAAAGGCGATAGGGTGCGATCGGTCTAGCTTTGCTTCAAAAATGGCCCCACCGGTGACTTGGGCGCCATTAAAAGCCTCTTTTTGCTCAAAGGATATGTTTTTTGCCAACAAGGTATCCTTCCGCATTTCCATTTTCATAAAATCATACTTTTTAAACCAATTGGCCACATTTCTAAAGCCGATAAGTGTTCCGCCACGCTTTACCCAGGTTTTTACTTTTTCCGTGTTTTCTTTGTTCAGGATTGTACTTCCCCAACCACTAGGTAGTATTATATCCGTATAGGCACTTAAGTCCACATCTTCAAAATAGCGGGTATCTATCTTGGTAATTTTCATGTTGTAACGCGTATCGAACAAATGCCATATTTCTCCCGCATCATAGGAGCGAATACCATCGCCTACCAAAAGTCCTACTTTTTGCTTCTTTATAGGTTCGAAGTCATTGCTTCCCAAATCAATGCCTTGGGCCAATCCGGTCGATACCGCAGTGATGGTCAACTTGCTCGCCTCGGCAACCTTGTTGAGAAAAGTGTAGAGTTTATCAGAGGCCATTGTTTGGTTTTGAACGGGAACCATAATGGTGCCATAATCATATTTTTTTCCTTCTAGAGTGAATGGGGTTTTGGCCACTTTGGCTCGAAGTCCGTTTTCCAAAATAGCATTGAGGGCTTTTGGCGTATAATATTCATGCCACTCAAAAAGATAGGCATAGGAACTTTTTTTGTCCACTCCTGATGATAAGGCGGGTAATTCCAATATTTCTGGACCAGCATCTTTTAGGGAATTTAGATTGGCATAATCCAAATTGAATGAAAGGGGAAAGGTCCAAGCAGAAACATCATAAAATAAGCTATCCTTAAAACGGGTTCGCTTTTCAAAGATGGTGTTCACCAACCTGGGGTTCTTTTGGTTCATGGGTACGATGTAGCTGTGTCCTTTCTTGTAGATTTTTCCAGAAATCGTGACATCAGAGGCCAACTCATGAAACTTTATTTGGTGTCTTTTCAATATTTCGGCCAAATGCCACGCTTTCGCGGCATCTTTATGGTCCCCGAAAACAATTCCTTTGGTTTTGCTGCTTGCCGCTTCGTTCCGTAAATCAGCATAGTAATCTCTTTGGTACTGCAATATTTTGGTCTTCATTTCCAGGGCGGCTTCCACAGTAGAAAGTGATGTGGTGAATTGATTTCTTATTGTAAAAGGAAAAGTAAGAACTCCATTTTCACTTTCTTGTATGTGACCCCTTGAACTACCCTGTTCAAAAAGTATTCCGATACCTCCGTTGACGTCTGGAAAGGTGGAGCCTTTTCCATAATAATAATCGTCAAAACGCTCCTCCGAATAGTAAAGTGACCCGATTTTATCTAAAGCTTTTGCATGGAATTTCCCAATTTCCCTGGTCAATTCTTGATTGATATCCGGTGTCAAAGGATTCACCCGTGAAGGTTCGCCGGGTTGAAAGAAGAAGGTAGAATTAGTACCCATTTCGTGATGGTCGGTCAAGATATTGGGGAGCCAATTGTGGTAAGTGGTTATACGGGCCCTACTCTCCGGTAGTTGAACGGGAAGCCAGTCCCGATTCATATCAAACCAGTAATGATTGGTTCTTCCACCGGGCCACACCTCATGGTACTCCCTTTCGTTTTTATCCGGATTTAGGTTTTGGCTTTTGTGAACATTGGCCCAATTGGCAAATCTTTGTAATCCGTCCGGATTTAAACAAGGATCCAAAAGAATTACCGTGTTTTGTAGCATTTTATCAATCTCAGGACTTTGGGCCGCTGCCAAATAGTATGCGTAGGCCAAGACAGCATTGGAGCCACTGGCCTCATTGCCATGGATGGAATACCCTTGATAAACTACAATGGGCATTTGGGAAAGTTCTGCCTTGGAACTGGCCTCCGTCAAAGCAATATGCTGTTGTCGAATAGCTTCAATAGTACCATGGTTCTCCGCAGAAGTTATGGTCAATAGTGGAATGGGTCTCCCCTCAAAGGTCTTCCCTCTATTTTTAATAGTAATTCGGTCACTTACACGGGCTAGTTCGCTCATATAATGGATAAGCTTATCGTGGGTCACATGCCATTCGCCAACCTCATGTCCAATTACTTCCAGTGGTTTGGGAATATCAGGGTTGTACGTTACATTTTGTGGAAGATAATAGTCGAGACCAATTTTCTGCGCGAAAGCATTTGTAGCGAAGGATAGGACAATTAGAATACATAGGCTTTTCATGCAAGTTTTCTTTGAGTTAGCTAGGTCTAAAATAAAAAACGGCCCGTAGTACAGGCCGTTTTTATAGTTCTTGGGGTTGCTCAGATATCATCAAAATCCACATCGGTAAAATTCTCCGTTGTGGTTCCATTCTTTTCTGAGGTATCCTCTTCTCTCTTAAAATCTTTTTTATGCCTTTCAGAAATTACTTCCAAACCTTTTTCTTCTATGATGTAGTCCATCATCTCCTCCATAATATCTTTAAAGGCCATAAAGTCTTCTTTATAAAGGTATATTTTGTGTTTTTTGTAATGGAAGGACCCATCGTCATGGGTGAATTTTTTGCTTTCAGTTATGGTTAAGTAATAGTCTCCAGCTTTTGTGCTTCTAACATCAAAAAAGTAAGTTCTTCTTCCTGCCCGCAGGACTTTCGAGTAAATTTCCTCTTGGTCCATTATTTCTTTGTCACTCATAAAGTATAGGTATGTGTTTCGTGAATTGGCGAATTATTCTACCAAAAATGTAAAAAAAATGCTAAAACAGCAACTTTTTTCTTATTCTTTCTCGGCGAGTTGGTTGAAGTAAAGCTCTTTATAGTAGCCGGTTTTGTTGTTCAACTCTTCGTGTGTACCTTCTTGAATTATCCTACCATTATCCAAAACAAGGATGTAATCTGCATTTTTGGCCGATGAGACCCGATGGCTCACTATTAAAGTGGTCTTATCTTTTGAGGCTTTTTTGAGATTGTTCAGGATTTCCTCTTCGGTTTCGGTATCCACTGCCGAAAGACAATCATCGAACAAGTAGATTTTAGGGTCTTTTAAGAGCGCCCTTGCTATGGAAATCCGTTGTTTCTGGCCCCCGCTGAGCGTAATTCCACGTTCCCCTAAAATAGTATCGTACTTTTGAGAAAACCCAGCAATGTTTTCATGGACGACTGCTTTTTTGGTCGAATCAATAATATCCTCCAGATTTGCTTCTTCATTCCCAAAGCGAATATTGTTCTGAATGGTGTCCGAAAAAAGAAAAGCATCTTGGGGTACTGCACCTATCGCTTTTCTCAACATGCCAAGGTTTTTCTTTTGGATGGGTACTCCATCTATACGTATCTCACCTTCGGTAGTGTCATACAGTCGGGCCACCAAATCCAAGATAGTGGATTTGCCAGCACCTGTCTTTCCCAAAATAGCTACGGTTTGTCCAGCTTTAACGGAAAAGGAAACGTCTTTTAGCGCTGTAATCTGTGTGTCGTCATAGGTAAAAGAAACATTTTTAAATTCAATATTTCCCAATATTGAGGTTTCTGCGGTTACCTCATTTTGGATGTCCGGCCTTACTTCCAAAAATTCATTGATACGTTTTTGGGACGCTTCGGCCCTTTGGATTATGGAGGTTAGCCAACCTACGACTGCCACGGGCCAAGTAAGCATGTTTACATAAAGGATGAATTCAGCGATTAAACCAAACGATTCGATTTTATTGTCCAGATACATCTTTCCACCAAAATAGATTACTATAATGTTGCTTATACCAATGAGTAAAATCATAAACGGAAAAAACCAAGCATTTACTTTGGCCAGGTCCATGCTGGTATCTTTGCCTTCTAAAGCCAAAGTTTCGAGTTCTTTATTTACCTGAGGTTCCATACCGTAAGCCTTGATGACTGCCACACCGGAGAACGATTCCTGTGCAAAGGTGGAAAGGGACGAAAGAAACTCCTGCACCTTAGTACTTCTCAAATGGATTACTTTGCTGATTTGATAAATTAAAATGGATAAAATGGGTAAAGGAATCAAGGTATAGGCAGCCAAGGTCGGTGCCTTGATAAACATAATGGTGATGACACAGATAAATATGGTTATCGTGTTCATACCGTACATGATGACTGGGCCTGCATACATTCGCACTTGATTGACATCCTCGCTGATACGATTCATTAAATCCCCAATTCGGTTTTTCTTGTAAAAATCGAGTGTCAAAATCTGATAATGGTCAAAAATCTCATTTTTCAGGTCAAATTCAATATATCGGGATACATTGATTATGGTTTGCCGCATCAAAAAGGTAAACAAGGCAGAAAGCAGTGCCGTACCCACAATGATAAGTATATACTGGAACAAGGTAGTTTTGGCCTGGGACAAGGAGACGGTTTCGCCCAAATACTCTTCTATGACTTGAATGGATTGGTTCACGTAATTGGGAACTGCCAAAGAGAAAAGTCGGGCCACTATAGTTATCACAATACCCAGCAGCAGCTTGGACCTGTATTTTTTAAAGTATTTATTTAGGTGCTTTAGTTCCTTCATTCGGAAAAAAGGGGTCTGGTGGTTTTTGTTGGTCAGGTCAAATATAAATTATCAATATGGAAATGAATGTTATAAAACTGATAAGAAAAGAACTTAGCCGGCAAGGATTAAAATATAAGAGTATTTTTGCGCTGTGAAAGCCAATAAATGACGTTAAAGTTCTTTTAAATGCTAACAAGAAGGCATATCCGGGTTAAAGTAATGCAGTGTATCTACGCATTGGTACAGTCCAAGGATGATTCGTTGGAAAAACAGGAAAAGTTTCTAAAAATGAGTATAGAGAACATGTACGTACTCTATCTTTTGATGTTGAGCCTGATAAAAGAAATCCATGCTCGCGCCGAAAAACACCTACAACACGCTTCAAAAAAATATCTGGCCACGGAAGAAGATGCTTATCCCAATCCGGAAAAGTTTGTGAACAATGCAGTTCTGGTCCAAATTTCACAGAATGGGCTTTTAAAGGACAATCTCGCTAGACGTAAGTTGAACAATTGGTACTTCAACGAGGATTATGTAAAGATTATTTATAAAGATGTGGTCAAAAGCGACATTTATAAGTCGTACATGACAAGCAAGGATAAAAGTTACTCGGAAGATAAAGCGGTCATACTTCAATTGTTCAAAGAAGTGATTGCTCCCAATGAAAAAATCTATGAGTACTTTGAAGACGATAAACTTACTTGGATAGATGATTTTCCCATTGTGAACACCTTTTTATTGAAGCGCATCAAGAAAGCGGATAAGTCCAAAGGGGACAGTTACTTTCTTCCCCGCTTGGTAAAAGATGAACAAGACCTGGATTTTGCTAAAAAACTGCTGACCAAAACATTGCTGAACGATGCGAAGTGGGAGCAGGAAATCGAGGGCAAGACCCCAAATTGGGATAATGATAGAATTGCCGAAATTGACTCCATCATCTTAAAGATGGCGATTTGTGAATTGCTCAATTTTCCTTCAATACCTGAAAAAGTCACATTGAACGAATATTTGGAAATAGCCAAAGAGTATTCAACCCCCAAGAGCAGTATCTTCATCAATGGTGTTTTGGATAAATTGGCCAAGGAATATAAGAACACGGGCAGATTACAAAAAATGGGTAGAGGTCTAAGGTAATTTTTTAAATGATTATTTTTGGAAAAATAAATTTTTTAAGAATGAAAAGAGCTACAACAGATTTAAGCTTGGTTATGGCAGTTTTGCTTGTTGGACTATCTTGTAAAGACAAGGCGTCAAGCAAAGTTTTGGCAGACAATGTAGATAATGCAACCACTAGGGATGAGGCCCAAAAAAATCTCCCTGTGATGACTTTTGAGAATTCAGAGCATGATTTTGGAACCATAACGCAAGGTACTGCGCAGGAGACCCGCTTTAAGTTTACCAATACAGGGCAAGCCCCTTTGATAATTACGGACGCGAAAAGTAGTTGTGGTTGTACGGTGCCTGAATACCCAAAAAACACTCCTATTGCCCCTGGTGATAGTGGGGAACTTTTGGTGAAGTTCAACGGTTCAGGTCAAAACCAAGTGACCAAGACCATCACCGTGACCGCCAATACGGAAAAGGGCTCCGAAATTCTTAGAATCAAAGCCTTCGTCAATCCAAAGAACGCGGCTGAACAGATTGCCGGACCCGTAAAATAACCAAGCCCAGGATAAATGGAAAACCTAGGACAATTTTTACCACTGATATTGATTTTTGTGGTGGCTTACTTTTTTATGATTCGCCCACAGATGAAACGTCAGAAGGATGAGAAAAAGTTTGCTTCGGAGCTTAAAAAAGGAGACCGCATCATAACCAAAAGTGGTCTTCATGGAAAAGTGGTTGAACTGAATGATAAAGACTTTTCCTGTGTCATCGAGACGATGGCCGGTCGACTCAAGTTCGATCGTTCTGCTATTTCCATGGAAATGAGCAAAAAGCTTACGACAAGCGCAAAAAAGTAAGATTATACTATACCAAAATATTGAAAAAGCGCCTCTTTTAAGAGGTGCTTTTCTTTTTATAAGCATCATTTAAACCAATTCCTTTTTCTAACATCGGTACAATTTTCTGTAGGCGTTTCACTTTAGTAGCGTCTTGCTTCGCCTCAAAAATATACTCACAGAATTCTCTTTGTTTGTATGTTGAGAACTTTTCAAATGCTTTTTTCAATTCAGGATTGTCTTGTAAAAAAGTTTGAAAAGGTTCTGGAATGGAAAGGTTGGAACGCTTTGTGTCCGATATAATTACCAACCCTTTTTTTTGGTTTGCAATAGCTTCATTCAAGTATTCCAAAACGTCTTCCTCTTCCACCTGGGATACTTCTGTAAATTTCCAATGTCTCATCGCCTTGGTTTTACCTTCTTGAGCATTTTGTAAAACCTGCTTTGGGTCGTTCAGCAAGGCCCCATTAAAAAACCAGATTCCGAAATGATTCTTGAACCTACAGATACCAAAAACATTTTTGTTGTCTATGGTATACACGGGAAAGTTCCATTTATAACCCTCTTTGGCTTCGGTTCTGCCCGCCAGATTCCGCAACAGGGCAATCCCATCCCTAAAGGGATGTGTCTGGGCATAATAGTTATCTATTTTTTCAGCAACCTCCATATTATTTGATTTGAATTGCCGTGAGCTCACATATTTTCACAATGACTTCCACTGCTTTCTGCATACTTTGCAAGGGAATGTACTCATATTTTCCATGAAAATTATGACCCCCCGCAAAAATATTGGGACAAGGCAAGCCCATAAAACTCAATTGGGAACCATCCGTTCCACCTCGAATTGGTTTTAGAATAGGGGTTATGTTCAATGATTTCATGGCATCTTCCGCTATTTCAACAATATGGAATACAGGTTCCACTTTTTCCCGCATATTAAAATATTGGTCTTTAATGCTCAAGTTGATGCAGTCTCCAAACTTATGGGACAATTTTTCCACAATTTCTTCCAAAAGGCTCTTTCTGGCCTCAAAATGTTCTGCATCATGGTCCCTGATGATAAGCTCTAAGGTGACTTTTTCAATTTCTCCTTCCATTTTATAAATATGGAAAAAACCTTCCCTTCCCTCAGTTCTCTCTGGAACTTCATGAGCAGGCAATAGGGTAATCAATTCATTGGCCACCAAAATGGCATTGATCATTTTATTTTTGGCATATCCGGGATGAACGCTTTTTCCGGTAATGGTGACGGTAGCCCCGGCGGCATTAAAGTTTTCGAATTCCAGTTCTCCAATTTGACTTCCGTCAATGGTGTAGGCCCATTGCGCTCCAAACTTTTCCACATCAAATTTATGGGCACCTTTTCCAATTTCCTCATCAGGGGTAAAGGCAATCCGTATTTTACCGTGTTTGATTTCCGGATGCTCGCGTAAATGTTCCATGGCAGTTATTATCTCCGCTACGCCAGCTTTGTCATCAGCTCCTAGGAGCGTAGTGCCATCCGTAGTTATTAAAGTTTGCCCTTGGTACTGTTCCAATTCTGGAAAATAGCTGGGCGAAAGAACCACATTTTCCTTGACATTTAGCACAATATCACCGCCAGCATAGTTTTCTATGATTTGGGGAGATACATTTTTTCCCGTAAAATCAGGTGTGGTATCCATGTGTGCGATAAAACCAATGGTAGGGACTTCTTTTTGGATGTTACTGGGCAGTGTGGCCATGATATATCCATTGGCGTCAATGGATACCTCTTCCATTCCTATTTTATGAAGTTCCGTGACCAATTTCTTGGCAAGATTCAATTGTTTTTTCGTACTAGGTGTGGTTGTTGAACTAGGGTCACTTTGGGTGTCGACGGAAACATACTCCAAAAAACGCGACAATAATTGCTCCATAAAGTGCTTTTCAACAAAAATAATGCTTATTCAGTCGTGATTTTGACAATCCTAACCGTTGTCAACGTAACTTCCCATAAAACTAAAACCAATTTCTTTGAAAAAACTACTACTCTTCATTCTATGCTTTACAGGATTGCTGGTTTCAGCGCAAATGGAATGTACCTTAGGTATTGGCGGAAGGGACAATGCAACCATCATTGAAGTATTTCAACTCAATGATATACAACAGGAGAGTCTGAATAATTGGAGCGCCGAACTAAAGGTCAGAAACAGCCATCTAAAGAACAAGGCTAAATTCTTACTAAAAAAGCACCAGGAAAGTCCACCTAATGTTTTAATGGAGATGTCACATGAGTATCGAGAACTTCTGGACAGTATGAGGTACAATTCCAAGATGATGGATAGGCGATTGTTGGGCACTTTTAATAAAAAACAATATGATCTGTATGTCGAATTGTGTGGATTGATCGCCATGGATCCTTTAAGAGTGAACAATTCGGTTAATGAAAAATAACCAATTGTTCCAAATCGCTTTTAAGAGTCCTTATTTTTGCATAAAGTTTACGAATGTATAAACTCCTGATTCGCCCTATACTTTTTTTGTTCGATGCTGAAGCGGTCCATCATTTTTCCTTCGCCATGATAAAACTGCTTTCCAGAATTGGAATGGGACCTCTGATAAGAAAAAGGTTTATTGTCGAAGATGCCGCTCTGGAACGCGAGGTGTTTGGATTAAAATTCAAAAATCCTGTGGGTTTGGCCGCGGGATTTGATAAAGATGCCAAACTGTACAATGAGTTGTCAGATTTCGGATTTGGTTTTGTTGAAATAGGGACCTTGACCCCCAAGCCCCAGCCGGGCAATCCGAAAAAACGATTGTTTCGTTTGATCGAAGACGAAGCGATCATCAATAGAATGGGTTTTAATAACAAAGGTGTTTTCGAAGCCGTAGAACAATTGAGAAAAAAGCGCCGGGTTCTTATTGGAGGAAACATAGGGAAAAACAAGCTTACCTCCAACGAAGATGCGATAAAAGACTATCTCATTTGCCATGAAGCTCTATTTGAGCACGTGGACTACTTTGTTGTGAATGTGAGTTCACCCAATACTCCGGGTCTACGGGAGTTGCAGAATAGAGGACCACTAACCTATATGTTGAACAAACTAAAGCAGCAAAATGAAAAAATGGGCAGAAAACGAGCAACCAAACAAAAGCCCATTCTACTTAAAATTGCCCCGGATTTGACGGATAACCAGTTATTGGATATCATTCAGATAATAAGGACCACAGGTATTGACGGTGTTATCGCCACAAATACGACCATATCCCGGAAAGACTTAAAGTCCTTGCTCTTTTTGACAGAAGAAAAGGGAGGACTCAGTGGAAAGCCGCTAGCCAGCAGAAGTACGGAGGTTATTCGCTTCCTTTCGGAAAATAGCAATAAATCCTTTCCTATCATTGGGGTAGGGGGCATACACTCTGCGGCAGATGCTCTGGAAAAATTGAATGCCGGAGCCGATTTGGTTCAATTATATACTGGATTCGTGTATGAAGGCCCTGGCCTTATAAAAAGAATCAATCAGGCGGTATTGGAGCAGGCTACAAAAGCGGCGTATGCCTGAAGCACTGCTTTTTGTTTTGCAAACAAACTATTCTGTTCTGGCTGGATTTGTACTTTCTACAGCAATTTTGGCCATTTCGCCAGGTCCCGATAATATTTTTGTTCTTGCCCAAAGTTTGGCGCACGGGGCAAAATCAGGTCTTGCTGTAGTGATCGGACTGGCCTCGGGATGTTTGGTGCACACTACCTTGCTCGCCCTGGGAGTTTCCGAAATCATCAAAAGAAGTGATACCCTATTCTGGATGATAAAAGTATTCGGAATTATCTACCTTCTTTATTTGGCCTATCGGGTTTATCAAAGTAGGGCCGAGATAGAATTGAGATATTCCACAAGAGTAAAAAGGGGCAAAATCAGACTATTTTGGACCGGTTTTACCATGAACGTGCTCAATCCGAAGGTGACTGTTTTTTTCTTGGCGTTTTTTCCAGGTTTTTTGTTCAGTCAAGAAATAAACACGCGTATTCAATTCTTCGTTTTAGGATTCCTTTTCATTGGGGTGACCTTGGTGGTCTTCGGAGGGATTGCTGTTTTATCAGGAACAATTTCCAAATTTGTTTTGCAAAATTCTAAGATTGGAACGGTTCTCAAATGGATTCAAATCATCGTTTTTTCAGGTATAGCCCTGTATCTCTTGCTATCGGATAAATAGTGGTATTTTTATTCTCCACAATGTCCAGCGTAAAACTCATAGAATGTCCGCGGGATGCCATGCAAGGCATAAAGACCTATATTCCCGTTGAGGAAAAGGTTAAATACATTCAATCTCTCTTGGGCTGCGGTTTTGATACTATCGATTTTGGTAGTTTTGTTTCACCAAAGGCCATTCCCCAAATGGTGGATACGGCAGAAGTACTGGGAGAATTAGATCTTTCTAAAACCCAAAGTAAGCTGCTCGCCATAGTGGCCAATTTGAGAGGTGCAGAAGGTGCTTCCAAGCATCCTGAAATTGATTTTTTGGGTTATCCTTTTTCCATTTCTGAAAATTTTCAAATGCGTAATACGCATAAAACTATTGCCCAATCCGTAGAAACGCTAAAAGGTATTTTAGAAATAGCCGAATCTTCCCACAAACAGGTGGTGACCTATATATCTATGGGGTTCGGCAATCCGTATGGTGACCCATGGAATGTTGAAATCGTTGGGGAGTGGACTGAAAGACTATCCGCTATGGGAGTTAAAATTCTATCTCTTTCAGATACTATCGGGAGTTCAACCCCTGAGGTTATACAATATTTGTTTTCCAACCTCATACCGATGTATCCCGATATTGAATTTGGAGCGCACTTACACACCACCCCAGCGAAGTGGCATGAAAAAGTTGAAGCCGCCTACCTCGCAGGATGTAGGCGATTTGATGGGGCTGTGCAAGGATTTGGGGGTTGCCCCATGGCCAAGGATGAATTGACCGGCAATATGCCAACAGAAAAAATGTTATCCTATTTTACCTCTCAAAAAGTACACTCCGGCGTGAACTGGATGGTTTTTGAGGCTGCCTATAACAAAGCTACCGAGCTTTTTGGCAAGTATCACTAAAAGTTTTTTAGAAATTCAGGGATGCTAGAAAGTGAATTGGAGGAAAGAAGAACAAGTTATCCAGCTCAAAAAATTATTTCTACCGAGCGAAGGCCGTTTTATGTTGACCTATAGTTAAGACTTTCACCAATAAAAAAAGGAAAGCTTTAGCTTTCCTTTTTTTATCTTTCTTCTTTCCTGTGTTTACGCAACAGCCTTGGGCGCCCATTTCGAACACAACATGCCTTCTGCAGCCTTTGCTGGGTGCGGACATGCCATTGTATTGAAACGTGTACACGTTCCGCAGCTCATTCCTTCCTTCAAGGTGTCTTGCATGGAAAAACTGTCACAGGTGTGCCGCTCGCTAACTTTTATGTTATGTTGGGCACAAGTACTCTCGTTGGTAAAATTGTTACAATTTGTACAATTTGTGGCTAATCTTATCGGCATAGCAATCAATTTTATTATTTGTACAAATGTAAAATCAACCGCTCTTAGAAGCAATTTAAATAATTGGAATACAACAATTTATAATTAGATTGAGTATAAATAAAAAAAGAAAGCGGCAGAATCCTGTTGCCGCTTTCGGACCTACTAACTCCTGAGAACACGTTAGGAGATTAGTTTTCTATAATTCGATAATCAATGTCTTCAAAATCCAAGAGGGGAATTTTTTTATTTTCAACATCCAGCAAAGCGTTGAGTTCAAAAAGTTCTACCGGGGATACAAGGATTATAAAACACTTGTTCCCAATTGAAATGGGTATTTTTCGAGCGTTCAATGTATCTTCATGGGGAGAGTCCCATTTGGATTCCATCAGCACCTTTAAGTACGATCTAAAATTTTCAAGCTCCCATTCATAAAATTCAAAACAAAGGTTGTTGAACGTAATTTGAAATAGTTTGGATTTGTCACAAAAGGTGAAGAAACCGTTTCTTGTCTGATTTAAAAACTTTAGCGCTGTACACATACCAAAAGAATCATGACCAAATATACTACTATTTATAATAAGTCTAAATAAATATAATTAAAAATTAACGGGATTCAGTATAATTGACCGGCTGTACAAATTGATGTAAAATATGGTATATTTGCACGCAATTAATCGGTAATTGCAATGGAAGCCCATCTATCTAAAATCGTAGGCGAAGGTTTGACCTATGATGATGTTCTTTTAGTACCTGGATATTCTGAAGTGCTCCCCAGGGAAGTAAATATCCAAACTAAATTCACCCGAAACATTTCAATAAACGTACCTATAGTTTCCGCAGCTATGGATACCGTCACAGAATCCCAAATGGCCATCGCTATGGCAAGAGAGGGGGGAATAGGGGTACTTCATAAAAACATGACCATTGAACAACAGGCCAATAAGGTCAGGAAGGTGAAACGGGCGGAAAGCGGAATGATTATGGACCCGGTGACCTTGCCCCGGGAATCCTTTGTAAGAGATGCAAAAGCCAGTATGAAAGAGCATAGTATTGGTGGTATTCCCATTGTAGACGAGGAACAAAAGTTAATTGGTATTGTCACTAACCGTGATCTACGGTTTGAAAAGAACAATGATAGACCTATCTCTGAAGTGATGACCTCAAAAAATCTAGTTACTGTGGGAGAAGGGACTTCCTTGTTGGAGGCAGAAGTGATACTACAGGAGAACAAGATTGAAAAACTTCCAGTGGTCAATGAATCAAATGTTTTGGTCGGTTTAATAACCTTTCGCGATATTACCAAGCTCACGCAGAAACCTATCGCCAACAAAGATCAATATGGAAGGTTACGTGTAGCGGCCGCCATCGGGGTTACTCCCGATACTGTGGACAGGGCCGAAGCACTTGTGAATGCTGGTGTGGATGCAATAGTGATTGATACAGCACATGGACATTCCAAAGGTGTGGTAACTGCCTTGAAAGCTGTAAAAAACAAGTTTTCGGAACTTGAGGTAATTGTGGGCAATATTGCAACCGGTGAGGCCGCCAAATACTTGGTAGATGCAGGAGCAGACGCGGTAAAAGTCGGCATAGGACCAGGGTCCATTTGTACCACCCGAGTGGTTGCTGGTGTCGGATTTCCCCAGTTCTCCGCAGTGTTAGAGGTTGCTGCGGCAATCAAGGGTAGTGGTGTGCCGGTAATTGCGGATGGTGGCATTCGATATACCGGGGACATTCCCAAAGCAATAGCAGCTGGAGCGGACACCGTAATGTTGGGTTCCCTTCTGGCCGGTACCAAAGAATCCCCAGGCGAGACAATTATCTATGAAGGCCGGAAATTTAAATCGTATCGCGGCATGGGTTCTGTAGAGGCGATGAAAGAGGGGAGCAAAGACCGTTATTTTCAAGATGTGGAAGACGACATTAAGAAATTGGTTCCAGAAGGAATTGTGGGACGTGTGCCCTACAAAGGGGATTTGTACGAGAGCATGCACCAATTCATAGGTGGTTTACGGGCTGGAATGGGGTACTGTGGAGCGAAGGACATTGCAACATTAAAGGAGACCGGACGTTTTGTAAAAATTACCTTCAGTGGTATCAACGAAAGCCATCCCCACGATGTCACCATCACTAAGGAAAGTCCAAATTATAGTCGTTGACAGAAGATTGGATGGATTAAGAATGCGGATTTAGCGACCTACCTTTTCGTAGGCTTTCCAATCTTTCGTTTTGTAAATATCGTCCCCAAAATATTTGGCTATTTTGAGAAATGGTTTTGCCTTTTGATATCCAGGAACAGGAGAAAGCATGTTTAACTTTTCATCCAAGAACACAACGGTCGGGTAGCTCAACTTTCCCTGTAGCAATGCAGCGGCAAATTCGTGATAACCTCTTCTTCCTGATGCAATGAAGTTAAAGGTCTTTCCTTGGAATTCGATGGGTTCCTTACCCTCGGCATCCAGTTTTACCATGTAGAAATTTTCGGCCATATAAGTAGCAACATCTGGATTCTGGAAGGTATCCTTATCCATCTTTTTGCACCACCCACACCAATCTGTGTAGACATCCACAAAGATTTTCTTGGTATTGGACTCGCTCTCGGCCAACGTAACGGCCTCCTCCCAAGTTATCCAATTAACAGATTGGGCATTGATGGAGGAAAAAGAGCCCAAGATAGTCAGACTTAATAGAAATAGGTAGGTAAACTGGGTACGCATCTTTCTTCTTTTTTAGTTAGTCCAAAGTACTACGTAAAACTAACGAAAAAAAGGACAAAAAAGTATTTGGTACAAGGGAGTCCGCTTCTTTGAATTACCTCCTATTTACCGAGAACCACTTTGGTCTTAGTTTCAAAAAGCCCTTCAACATCCACCTGATTTTTAAGAATATCGTCAAAAGTTTCCCGTTTTCTGATGAGATGGGCCTCCCCTTTATACCATAGGACCTCAGCGGGGCGGTATCTTGAATTGTAATTACTGGCCATGGTAAAGCAATACGCTCCGGCATTCTTAAAGCATAGGATATCTCCTTCAGATATCTCGGTGATTCTTCGATTACTTCCAAACGTATCCGTTTCGCAGATGTTACCTTCCACGGAGTAATACCGTTCCATGCCCTTTGGATTCGAAATATTGGCTATTTCATGTGAAGCGCCATATAGCATGGGACGGATAAAATGGTTAAATCCGGAATCGACACTTGCGAAAACCGTTGAAGTGGTCTGTTTGACTACGTTCACTCTTGCCAGAAAACATCCTGCTTCGCTGACCAGAAATTTTCCTGGCTCAAAAGCTAGAGTGAGCTCTTTACCATATTCCTCACAAAACTGATTGAACCGAGTAGTCAGTTTTTTGCCAAGCTCCTCAATGTTGGTCTCGATGTCCCCTGCTCTATAAGGTACCTTGAATCCACTACCAAAGTCGATAAACTCCAGGTTTTTGAAGTTTTTAGCGGTATCGAACAATATCTCGGAGGCATACAAGAATACATCGATGTCCAGAATATCGCTTCCCGTGTGCATGTGGATGCCATTGATGTGCATGTCGGTAAGTTCCACAATACGCAACAAATGTGGAATTTGATGAATACTGATGCCAAACTTGGAGTCGATATGTCCAACAGAAATATTGGAGTTTCCTCCCGCCATCACATGGGGATTGATTCGGATACAAACGGGAACGTGCGGAAACTTACTGCCAAATTGTTCCAATATCGATAGATTGTCAATATTGATTTGAACCCCCAGGGCAGAAGCTTCTTCAATTTCTTCCAAAGAAACCCCATTGGGGGTGAAAATTATAGATTCCGGTCGGAAACCTGCCATAAGCCCCAATTTTACCTCCTGGATTGATACAGTGTCCAGCCCAGCTCCGAGGTAATTCATAAGACGTAATATAGCGATATTGGACAATGCTTTCGCGGCATAATTCAAACGCAATCGTCCCACTCCAGAAAAAGCGTTGGTCAAACGTTCAAACTGGGATGCTATCTTTTCGGCGTCATATACATAAAGTGGTGCGTCAAAATCTTCGGTTATTTTGAGCAAGGCGCTATGGTCCATAGAATGATAGTTTGTAGCAAAACTAGGGGAAGAAGATAAGCCTGACAAATATCCCTCTCTGAAATAAAAAAAATATAACAAATTGTTTTAAAAATAACATTTCGATTTAAAATTAGTTTGTGGCTTCAAAGAGGTCATTGTACTTTTAAGGCAAATTACAAGCATGAAAATACCTCTGTTTCCGTTGCAATCTGTTTTTTTTCCTGGGGAAACGGTGCCCTTACATATTTTTGAAGAACGTTACAAACAGCTTATCAATGATTGCCAAAACGAATCCCTGACTTTTGGCATTCCCGTTTTTATAAACAACACCATTGCCTATGGTACAGAGGTCCAACTTGTGGAGGTGGTCAACTCGTATGAAGGTGGTGAAATGGACGTGGTGTGCATCGCAAGGCAAGTCTTTCGAATTCTATCTTTCGAAAATCAAATGGATGGGAAGTTATACGCCGGTGGCGAGGTCGAATTTTTGGATATGGAAAACGATGCAGATGAAACCTTGAGGAAAGATGTTCTCGACAAAGTGGAAAAATTATATGAACTCATGGACGTTCCCTTCACAAAAACATCTCCAAAACAGTTTAATAGTTATTCCTTGGCCCATAAAATGGGGCTTTCTTTTGAACAGGAATACAAACTGCTCAAGATTTCCAAGGAAACGGATCGCCTTTTATTCATCAAAGACCATTTGTTGACTACCACGACAGTGCTCGAAGAGGTAAATCGTACCAAAGCAATGATAGAACTGAACGGTCACTTCAAGAACTTTGACCCATTGGATTTTAAGGATTTTAAAATATAAGTTCTCTAGGGTAATTACCTTTCGTTTTCTATTTTTGTCAGCAATCTAAAGACACGTCTACATGAATCTTCACGAATATCAAGGAAAAGAAATATTAGCCAGTTTTGGAGTACGCATCCAACGAGGAATTGTGGCGCGAAATGCCAAAGAAGCTGTAGATGCCGCCAAACAACTGACCCAGGAGACCGGGACAGGTTGGCACGTGATAAAAGCCCAGGTACATGCAGGAGGTCGCGGAAAAGGTGGGGGCGTGAAGCTGGCCAAGAATTTGAAGGAAGTGGAAGAACTGGCCGGCGATATTATTGGAATGAATCTGATTACTCCGCAAACGTCAGCTGAAGGCAAAAAAGTACATCAAGTTTTGGTCGCAGAGGATGTGTATTATCCCGGAGATAGTGAGACGAATGAATTTTATATGTCCGTGCTCTTGAACCGGGCCACAGGTAGAAATATGATAATGTACTCCACAGAGGGAGGTATGGATATTGAAGAAGTTGCGGAGAAGACACCACATCTCATCTTTACCGAAGAAATTGATCCCGCAACCGGACTATTACCTTTTCAAGCGAGAAGGATTGCCTTCAATTTGGGACTTTCAGGTTTGGCGTTCAAGGAAATGCTCAAATTTGTTTCGGCGCTATACAAGGCGTATGAGCAAAGTGACGCCAGTTTGTTTGAGATAAATCCGGTCTTAAAGACTTCCGATGATAAAATTATGGCCGTAGATGCGAAAGTATCTATTGATGATAATTCTTTATATCGGCGCAAGACCTATGCGGAAATGAGGGACTTGCGTGAAGAAAACCCGATAGAAGTGGAAGCACGTGAAGTTGGGCTCAACTATGTCGATTTAGATGGTAATGTTGGTTGTATGGTCAACGGTGCAGGTCTGGCCATGGCCACAATGGACCTTATAAAAATGGCAGGTGGCGAACCAGCCAATTTTTTGGACGTAGGTGGCACCGCAGACGCTAAAAGAGTAGAAGAAGCCTTTCGGATCATTCTAAAAGACCCGAATGTAAAAGCTATTTTAATCAATATTTTTGGCGGAATCGTGCGCTGTGACCGTGTCGCTCAAGGTGTCGTTGACGCTTACAAAAATATGGGTGATTCCATCCAAGTCCCGATTATCGTGAGATTGCAGGGAACCAATGCCGAATTGGCAAAGGAAATCATCGACAACTCCGGTTTAGCTGTACACTCTGCGGTACAATTCCAAGAAGCAGCTGATAAGGTAAAAGAGGTGTTAGCGTAATAGCCATAAACTTTTCTCTCTAAAAAAAGAGCTTGTTTCAAGCTCTTTTTTTAATGTATGACTGAAAAAGTCGTAAAGTTTTTCCCAAAAACATATCAAAAATGTGTTAAAACAGCTGGTTTTGCGTAACAAATAAAGATATCCGCCTTCTTTTAAATACATGGATAATGTATTTGTCATAAATAAAAAAGGT
>NZ_CAKZYF010000092.1 GCF_937884665.1 uncultured Allomuricauda sp.
AAACTCCCCCGGAGGGCTATTGCGATATTGCTCGTGCCATTAGTTCATCCATCCTGTTATTGACCTTTTTAAGCAATTGGGATTTTTCAATATCCCCGACCACAAGATCCGCCCACAACGACTCGACAGCAAGCACCAGTTTTTTGCGCTTGGCCTCCACTTCTGATTTTCTTAATACCATACTCTATCTAGTCTCTCTTTATTGTTATAAGAAACTCCCCCAGGGAGCTATTCACCTTTTAGTAGTCCACGGTACATTTCACGTCCTTTTTCATCGCCGTACTTTTCAATGAGCAATTCAAGAACGGGCTTTGACTTTGCGCCATCCACTACTTTGGCCGATACGTTCCCTTTCTTGAACAGATCCAATCGTATCGGGTCTTTCATTTCATCATCCATGCTTTTGCTTTTATTAAACAAACTCCCCCTGGAGGGCTATTTCAATTTTTCTACAAAATGCTTTCTGTGGCCATCGGGCAAAGCTTCGATTTTAACCTTCGTCCAATAAATCCATTTGCCGTGTTCCCCTTTGTACTTTCCATAAAGCTTGGATGAACTTTGGGCTTTATTGATTTTGTTCCCCACGTCCAAAAGTCCACCTCCTGCTATAATCAAATTTGACCAACCAATAAGGTCGTCCCTTACTTTTTCATTTTTCTTCATGGTTCTATTTGCTTTTAAAGAAACTATCCCTAGCCTTGGCTATTCATTTTCCTTTTGACCGCCAAACGGTCAAAATCCTGATTTAGGAAGCCCTTTAATTCATTTTTCATATGGTTAAAACTGTAAACGGTTTCTGCGTAATCCCTATACTCTGGAAGCTTCAAAATAGCACTTGTTGCTTCATCTATGCCCTCCATGGCTTTTAGCAGTCCTTTTTCAGCTTTTTGGTAAAGTTGTTTCCTTTCTTTATCCATGCTTTGAATCTAATTTTGGTTTTCATATCTTTTCTTCAAATGTTAAATGTAGTTTGACATAATACCCGTTATGAAACCTTCCGGTTTTTACATTTTTTCCTTCCGCACCCACCGTCATTTCTGAAAGAGACCCCTCCAGTGGCCATGCCGCCCAAGATTATCGCCTTAACGTTTTTAAGGTATCCTTAACGCTTGTGCACCGCTGCTTACGGTTTTATGCCCGATATCCCCTTTTTGGCTTACGATCCGTAAGCCCGATTCTTCCGGCATTCCTACAGATCTCAATCTTCCAGATTTCTTATTTTTTGCCATTCCGTTTCTATGGCCTTACAGCTCCTATTGATAATCTGGGTTCGTATTTCATCATAGGTGTTGATACTCTCTGATTTGATATAAGCTTCTAAATCTCCTATGTAAAACTCTAGTCCCGGATTTTGAAGCAACCTTTCTTGTTTCTCGTCAAATCTTTTGGTATCCATCATTTCCAATTTTGCCTTTAGCACAAAGAACTTCTCAATATGGGGTTCCAATTCTTCTCGCCCGTTACGTGCTAGGAATGCGGCCGACAGCAACTCTGAAACAGCATTGCGGAATTCCGTGATCCACTCCATGCGCTTGTCCGCTACATGAACCTTACGGTCTTTTTTAGCGTTCCTCCAAGTAGACCATGCTACCACTGCCGCAAGGGTAAAATTGCTAGCGCCAAGGACGATTTCCCATAAAGGGAACGTAGAACCTACCATTGTGTACGAATAAATGTTTTGTGGGCAAATGTCACGAACGTCTTGATTATTTATACCCAAGCGCCAACGCAATCGCCTCGAGTCCCGTCGGATGCTCGTCATTACTGTGGATGACAAATCCCTGCCTCAGTATTTGGTTCCTTTCCTTTTGTATCAAGACGTTCAATGCTTCTGCCATTGTTATATTGGCCTCTATTGATAGCTCCTTGGCCTCTTTCAATTCTTTTCCTGAAATCATATATCTATTTTTTGTAGTACTCTAAAATTTTAGTCAGCTTTAATGTGTAGCGATTGGTTTCGGGCCTTTTCAATCTAATTAGATGAATGGGCTGTCCAAACTCGTCTACCGTTTCATCCATATAAACGATTTCGTAATATCCGTCAACACTATTCTTGCATTCCTCGAATGGCATAATTCCATTACCTTTCAGGCCACAGCTGATAAACCTATCTTGGTCAATAAAGTAATGGGTCGGTCTGAACCAAGTTAGCCCGGATTCTGTGGAGTTGAGATATATTTTGTAGTGTATGTCTCCGTCAAAAATCCAGACCTGTGAATCAAAATTATCATAAACACCGTCCTCAACTTCAACTTGGTACATACCATATAACTGCCCCTCACAATTATTTTTCAGTTCAAATTCTTTTACGTTCTTATCAGAACAGGAAAGCCCTCCAAATAGTATCATAACCAGAAATACTATTCCATTGATGTTTCTCATCTACTTAGATTATTTTGTGCGCCTTCTTCCATTTTTCCAAATCCTTTACCTGTTCCGAATAGTAAAGCCCGTCATCCTCTGGTTCCTCGTCGTCTAAGCATATATCCCCGTCCCTGTCAAGAAGCACACCGATACCCTTTGCCCGCCATTCATCGTACATTTTGTCCAGTCTTTCGACGGGAAAAGCCCCTACTTTTCTTTGGGCGTTAATGTCGAATACGCCAATACTATTTTTCATGTTCTTCATTTAGTGTTGTCCTATAAAGGGCACTTTCAAGTTCAACCAGTTTGTCCACGATATAAATTGCGTTCTGTTTAACTTGGTCTACATCGTCCCGTATGTCATCAATAAGCTCTATCATCTTTTCTTTATCGTGGTCGCCTTTATAGTTCAAAGCGTTGAAAACCATTCGGTGGAGCTTCATAAGGTTTTGTCTGGATTCTGGGGGTATTATATCATCCTTGTCAGCCAACACGTATCGCATGTTGTCAAGATTGTCAACCGCTTTCAATAAGTCACCACTCTCAAAATCATCATGTGTAAATCTTTCCATTCGTTAGAGTTCAATAATTTATTTGTTAACATATTGATATTCAGATTCCGGCATGTTTTTATTGGACATTTTGTCCTATTTTTTGAATGGAGCCTACCAGGCTTCATAATGCACCAAAATTGCAACGTCCGCAGAGGCATAGTTCAACCATCTTCGCCTGACCGTTTGGATGTGTTGAAAATCCGTAGGTTCCAAACCAAGAATTTTCCCATCCTCCCCGGAGAGGGTCAGCCCATCACCGGTGCTGGGAACAAGTTGCCTTTCGGTCAGATACCGGCTTGTTTCGGGCAAGAGCTTCCAATCGCTCAACCCTTCCTTACTATAAAAGACCTCAATCTTTAACTTTTTAATATCCATCGAATCATTCGTTTCCATTTCTCAAACCATCCCTGGTAGCACTATATGCTTTGTAATCTTCCTCGCTCAGGTTCCACTTCATCCATTCATCCATCCCGATATCGGTTTTCTCCAGAACATGGCGCGTGAAGGAGAGCACTCCTTTACACAGTTCAAAGCCCTTTATCTCCATATCTTCCCTTATTTTTTCCGGCAATCCCTCAAGCCATTCTTTAAAGTCCTCTTCTGTAGGCTCCAGCTCATTGGCTTGTCGGTGGTACACAAACGCAGCGTTTCCAAGACGGAACATTCTGGCTTGCTGTTCTCGTTGTTTGCCGGGAAGTTGTGCCAGAAGCTCCGCTTGTCGTTCCCGCTGTTCTTTGTTCGGATGCTCCATTATATATTCTTATTATACTTTTTTAATAGTTTTTCAATCTGGCCAATATGCTCTTTGCTAAGTCCACTTATGGAATCACGTTCATACATAGGGGCTACATCCATATCATAGTGACTGATAAAAAAGACCCTCAAGCACCTTACAAAAGGATAGTTGTGCTCTCTGAACACATAGCCGGCTTGACTCTTTGGAAAACGTTCTAACAACTCCTCTATGCTCATCGTCCGGATTTCATTTTTTGGATAGGTCTTATCTGAACAAAACTGGATGGTTAGCTCTTCGTTCAAAATTGTTCTGGAGGATTTCTTTGTATATAATTTTGTGTCTTCCATGAGATAGTTTTATAGTGTTTATTTAAGCTGTGCCTGTTTAAGGATGCTGTTAAGGGTTCCTTTTGGCACATAATCAGAAAGGCGATGATAAGCAACCGTTACAATTCCTTTTTTGGTATTGTGCCTATAAGCTCTATGGCTTCCTTTTTGTCTCACCTGATACCATCAGTCCTTTTCAATCAACTTGACGATTTGGCGGTATTTCATGACCCCGTTATCACTAACATTTGGGAATCTGAAGAAGGTTCCGGTATGGTCAGGCCTTCTTCCTCCATTGCCTCTAAATGTAGGGTCATCGCTTCGATGATGTTCCTTTCAATCTCTTCACGGTCAACTCCTGCGGAAGTACATCCGGGAAGATCTGGGACATAGGCACTATACCCATCCTTAGATTTTTCATAAACGACCAAATATTTCCTTGTACTCATATCACCTTCCTTTTTTACGTCCTGGTTTACGATCTAGTTTGTCGAGTTCATCCCTATACTTTTTGGATAATTTGGGATAGTCAATTTTTTCAGCCAAAAGGTCAAGCCCCATGCGAACGATATCACCTGAACTGTAGGGCGTGCCCCTATCTAGAATATATTCGTGCAAATAGGTGATTTCATCCAATAATGTCTTTGTGCTTTTCGTGTGGCGTACCCCTAATTGAACGATTGTAGGCTTTTCCTGGGGTACACGTTCCCCCGTGAGTTCTCCAAATGCTACTGCGGTTTCTTTATCTCCCATATCAATTTAGTTTCTTTAAAAGTGTGTTACATAATTTTCTATAATCGTCTGCTGCCCTGCAATTGGGGTCAACATCAAAGATGCTTTCACCGGCCTGTGCGGCATCACTGATTCGGACATCCTTGCGCACGTATGTATCCAAAAAGTATTCCTTCGGAACATCCTTTTTTAACTGAGCGTAATACTTTTTGAAATTTCTTGTCCGTGTATCGACAATGTTGAAGAAAACCCCTCCAACCTTTAGTTCATTATGATGTTTCTTTCTAAAGTCGATTACATCGTTTACAAAACCGTTCAGGCCGTCCATGGCAAATTGCTCATGGAGCATTGGCATCACGAAAATGTCCGAGGCGTAAAGGGCTATCTGGTTCAATTTTGGTAGAAACTTTGCCTTACCGCTTCTTCTATCATATTTGTCCTTGATATCTGATGGGGAACAATCGATAATGCAATAATCAAACTTGATGTTGTGTTCCCGTTCAAACACCTGGCTAAGCACCTTTAACCTTTCCTTTAAAATATTGAGGTCATATTGAAGGGTATCGAGTTCTCTGGATCCTGCAAGGATGTAAAGGTTCTTCTTTTTGTTCCTTAGCCTTACGTTGGATTTTCCCATCAACATATCCAGAACCGTGTAAGGATGATCATCAGGGACCCCGAAACCACCTGAAGTATTTCGCTGTGGGTCAAAGTCCACCACAAGTACCTTCTTTCCCCTTTTTGCGAGATAGGCAGATAGATGTATAACCGTTGATGTTTTGGTCACCCCGCCCTTATTGACGACTACTGCTATTGTTTTCATATTCCATATAGTGCCTGCAAGTTAGATAAATAATGGTATCATTACAACATTATATAACAATAATATAAATGATACCATTAATATCTTTTAGAGGTTCATTACTTCAATCTTAGCCCCATAACTTAATTGCTAAATCCACTTTTTTCCGAAGTTCATTGACCCTCTTTTTAGCATAGGTAAGGGAAAATGAATGCTCCCTTTTCAAAGTGCCGTCCCTTAGCCCCTTATGATGTTCCGTGGCCTCCTCCAATTGCTCCTTATAAAATCGAATGCTTTCCGGCATGGAGAGATTTATAACATTTTCCATTTCCTTCCAGTATTCTGCCCTACTTCTGTAAGTATCGGCCTTTTCTTTCTCTTCATGGCTTTTGCGCATTTTGTTGTCATATTTCTCAAACAACTTGCGATGTCTCTTTTCACTATGATGTCCCACTTTGATGGGTTCCCCAAGCCTCATAAAATCCAATTCGGTTTTTGTTGCCCTAGTCTCATAAGCCTCATTACTTCTCTTGTCCGCATTTTCAGCATAGCCATTTAGTTGCTCCACTTTTTTCTTGGCCCTTTCTTGGATGTTAAAACCGTCAGATCTCGTGATGGAATAATGATAGTTACCATCATTTTCCGTTCCTACTAGGTTGTGAACTATGGATTCGTTTTCTTTTCCATACTTTGTTGTTACGATTATTGTATCTCCTTTGCTGTGTTCTTCAGGGCATTTGGCCACAAACACATTTGGACAATATTTTTTATAGGTATTCATATAATTGATATTTATGATTTTAATTATACTTATGATATTAATGATATCGTTTTTTAAAAAAGTTCTTGTTGCACGCCGTGCTTTGTGGCTTCCTTCAATTCCTTTCGGTAGTAGATGATATGTCCCGGAAGGATAGGGCATCGATTCAAATAGAAATCCGCATCATAGCCCATCATGATATCGTATTTTGAAATGGCAGCATCCCCGCGTTTGACCACATCCAAAAACTTTGCCTTGGCTTCTTCCAAATCACTTTTGATATCCTTAATGGGTCTTGTCTTTCCCATTTGCAATAGTTCTATGTTGGTTCAATTCGCTTTTCAATTTCAGTACATTGACATCCGTCATCAATTCGGCACCTCGTACCCGGAGGGTGCTACTTTCAAAAAGTGCGTCAGTTGAATGGTTACCGGTTCTTGAATTGATGAAATCGATAACACAAACTTTGCCTTCCAGATTGCTAATAATGATTTCGTAGCTGTCTTTAAGTGAAGGGTCGAGCACGTTCAATGTTTCCATTAAGAACATGACAACATCAAAGCCACCGCATTCATTGATAAAAAACCGTACCCCCTCGGTATAGTCCATTGCATGCCTGGGGAAGGGAAAGGGTAGGGGAAGGCCCGGCTCCCCCTTGAAGTTGGTCAATACCTTTTCCAGTTCTTGGGCAGTTTCTTTACTGTACATATCAAATCTCATTTGGGTTGGGTGAAACAACTTCGTGATCTATGACAATGAAATGCTTTACCTCGTTTGTGGAGATTTCCCCGACAACGACATCATTTGGTAATTTCTTTAAGGTAAGGTCTATGGGCCCTTGAATGTTATTGACCGTAGTGTGGCCATGCCCTATAACGACTGTTTTTTTTGTATCTTTATCCTGCATGATTATAAACTTTATAGTTTGTAATTGAAAA
>NZ_CAKZYF010000093.1 GCF_937884665.1 uncultured Allomuricauda sp.
ACTAATTATGATTGCAGAGGCAGAAACAAACCTAAATAATGTTCATGGAACTAAAATTGAAAAACCACCTAAATCTATAAATATGAAATAGCCTAAGTCTGTTAAACCTCCAACAATAGCAGTAAAAATAATAGCTGTTTTATTACCTTTCCATATGTAGAACGCTCCAATAAATGTAAAAAGACCAATCCAAAGTAAATTAAAACCGTGTTGAGCAATTATTGCGCCTGATGCATCTGGGTAATCAATCTTTAAGATTTCTTGGTCTATCGCATCAGCTATACCGCCAACTGCTCCTGCCACATCTCCACTCAAAATGAAGTAGTCGGTCATAAATCCTGCAAACATGTGTACGGCTCCCCAAAAGATCCAAAGGATGGCAGATGCCTTTAAAAAAATACTGTAGTTTTTCATATTCTTTAAGTTTAATGATTGTTTAAGTGTGTTTGAAATTTGTATAATTGGATTTTAAAATCTTCTAAGTAAGTAGATTCAGTAATTTTATCTTGATTAAAAAAGTGATTGAACGATGGCAAGTGGAAATGGGCAATTATCTCAGCACCAAAATGAGGAAATAACTCTTTAGAAACTCTAAGGACATTGCTCATTGGACGCTTACTGGTACTGGTAGAAGTTAAAAACATAGGTTTGTTATCCCATATTTGCATTGGCTTTTTAGTAGATATTCTGGACAGCCAGTCCCATAGGTTTTTAAAAGCGGATGTATGCAAACCATTGTATTCCGCTAGAGAAATTATAACAGCATCTGATGTTTTAATCAATTTATAAAAGGAACTTGCATTTTCATGAATACCATAGTTTTTCTCTCTGTCTACGGAATATATTGGTAGTTCAAAATCATTCAAGTCAAGAACGGTAACCTCAGCGTTTACCAATTGATTCGCAACAAATTGTGCAAACTGTTTATTGATAGAATTTTTACTGTTTGATGCACCAAAAGCAACAATTTTTTTAACCATACTCAGCATATTGATTTTGTAGCAAATATCCAGTCTACAAAATCGAAATACATTATGATTTCATAAGAAATGAATTAGCCGCCATTTCTCATACGTTTTGCTTTGGCAGCACTCAGGGTTTCAGGATTGACACCAATGTATGATGCAATCATATGTTGAGGCACACGCTGCGCTATATTAGGATATGTTTCGATAAAGTATTCGTAACGTTCAATGGCATTTGTACTGATAAGCATCAAAACACGTTTTTGCAAAGCATCCAGTCTTTTTCTGAGTGCACCTACATTTTGTTTTTCCCTTTCAAGGTCTTTTTGTAAAACCACAACAGTCGAATCCTCTAGCGCATCTATATAAAGAATGGATTCTGATTCAGGTTCACATGTATCTGCAATCACCCATCCTTCAGGAGCGAACATGAAAATATTTTCTTTACCATTATTGTCAATGGAGTAGCTCCGTAAAAGCCCTTTTCTTATATGATACACATTGGTATTGAATTCTCCGATACGTTGAATTACTTCACCTTTTTTTATCTTAATGGTCCTCAATGTTCTAGGTTTTGTATTGTACTTATGTAGGCTGCCCATTTTACGTAGTTTTAAATGGTCCACAGATTTAAATATACATTGTTTTTTCTATAGTTTTTGTCTTGGATGTTTGGATTCAAATGTATATCTGCTGGTTTTCTTAGATTCAGACTAAATGAGCTCCTTTCAAGGGCCGTTTTTCAGGATAATTTAAATTTAAGATAGAGTTGGGGTAGTAAAGTCCAATTCGTTGTCTCTTTTAGTAGTTTCGTTAATTTACCTTTATGATAAAATATAGGTAAACATTTCTACTTTTTTAAGACGAGTTATCGATTGATGCTATATGATTTCATTTATAATTAAAGCCTATTTTTTCATTAGGTATTAATAAATTTTCACCTATCGCAACCTTAGTTCTTTGTAAGGGGGAGTTTATTATCATACAATATATCCGCAATTTAAACTCGTAAAATACACCCATCAAAAGACTACGGCATAAAGCCATCGCTTCTTCCCCTACTTATTTATTCCGTTTCCTTTTGAGCTGAGATTTTAGCTTCCGTTTAGGTTACTGCTCAAATATTGTTTAATCCAAAATCACATCATTATGGAACGAGTATCTGAAAAACCTAAAATTTCGTCACAAGAGGCGGAAATACATTATCAATCGAGTAAAGAAAATTACACTATTGAAAGTGCAGAAAGCCACTTGGCTTATTACAGAGAAAAGCATCCGCTACACTATGCGCTGTTATTACAAAATGTCTAATCTAAAAATCAAAAGCTATGTATTTACAAAATTTGCAACAGGATGAAATCTTTGTTCCATCAGAAATGAAATCCCTTAAAAGTCTAACCCAGATGGAATCTCGACGCGGGCTAGAAAATGTTATCATTTCAAATGGTAAAATCGTCAATGTGGTATCGAACAGTTATGGCCACATTCCAAATCAATTATTCTTCAAGAAGGCTGAAGAAATGCTGACCGACGCACAACTCAACTTCCACAAACGCACCATCAATAAAAATGATAGGTCGTTTATTACAGACTTCATCATCGACGATAAAAGCCAGTTTACGGTCAAGAACAACAAGGATTTGATACTACCGATGCTTCGGTTCAAGAACTCCTATGACGGTAGCGAAAAGACCTCTGGCCACTTCGGATTTTATAGAAAGGTTTGTTCAAATGGTTTGCACGTCTCACAAGCAGAAATAGAATTTTCTATAAAGCACAGTAAAAACAATACACATCTTATTATGCCAAGATTGAGCAATCTGTTCGATAAATTTTTGGATAATGAGTTCTATACCATTACGAAGAAATTTGATAAGATGAAAAACTTTAAAATCATCGATACGCAAGAGTTTGTAAAAGCGATTCTCGATAAGACAAAACTATTCAGATACGAATGTAGCGATAAAAATAGTGACCCTTCAAAAAAGTCTCGTGAAGTCATTGAAATATTAAGCTACGAAGCCTTATTGCTTAATGAGGAACCGAACCTGTGGTTAGGTTACAATGCCTTCAATTCCGTACTACATAACAGCTTGAGGAAGAGCTTCGGCCAACAAGAACGTTTGGACAAAAAGTTGTTTGATGAAGTATATGAAATGGCTTAGAATTAGTTGTAGGTTTATCCAGTACCTTAAACTGGATTTTTCCATCGTTGAATAAATCAGGTCTGAATTACAACGTCACTCAGCACATTCCTCTACATTCCACACTTGCCTGTAAAAAAAGGCAACCACTTCATTCCGGGAAAAGAGCTTCACTATATAAATCTTGGACACAATCCCCAATTTTAGCTTTCCACTCCGTTAACCCTTCCTGGTGCCCTGGAAAGGTAAACCTGTCCTGGGCGTAGTCGAAGGGCTATATTCTCAAGCCAAAATTGTGAATTAAGTCCGCTTTTTCATCGGAAAGCCATCACTTCGGTTTTCTTAACAGTATTTTCGGCGCGGTCTTCTTGAGCCCTCACTCGAAAATCCTTAAAAACCGAACCGCTGTCTCGCACATTTTAAGGGGTTTATAATGGATAAAGCCTTTGTTGTTTTTCGGGTCATCGAAAAACAGGCACGACATAACCAATTCTAAATTAAACCCAGCCACTCATTTCGCTTAACTATCGGTACGCTCAAATCGTATCTGACTTTAAAAGAATTGCTAATGCCCTTATGGAACTTGTCAAGAATATACGAGTTTCAGAAAAAAATAAGGTTTCTACTTCCTTGAAAACCCAAGGGTTTTACTACGTCGCAAACACACCTGATTTGTTTTCTGAAAGTCTTGACAAAACCCACTCTATCCATTGTGCGGTGCACGAAAGAAAAGAACA
>NZ_CAKZYF010000094.1 GCF_937884665.1 uncultured Allomuricauda sp.
ATATTTTTAGTCCATGACCATCCTTTTGCTCCTTGATGATCACATTTTCAATGAGCGCGGGAATGGGTTCTTCGAACACCTGTCTCGAAAAATTTCTCCATTTATTACTTGTTGATTCCATCCTTTAAAGTTTTTTGAAAAGCACGGATTAAAAATATTATAAAGACTTGACCGTCCATTTATCACGTCCAAAGAACTATAAAAAAAGAAAGAAATTGAACTGAAGTCAGCTTTAAAAGTAACGAAAAAGAAAGTCTTGAAAGTGGAAGCACTCTGCACTAGTAGCCTGGAAAGGGGTTGGAACCAAAGGGAGTCACCCCTAGAATTTATAGAAAGATTCAAGGCTGTGCCCAAGCCATTTTCAAAGCCTTAAAGCCGGCTGGGTCGTAGTTTTCCAAATCTTCTTTGGTGAACGGGAAATAATCGTTTTGTCCGAAAAAGGCTTCTGTAAGTTCTGCAAAATATTCTCCTTCGCTAGTTAGTGCGTAAGCTTCGTAAGCGGTAGAGTAATTGCCATTGCCCAAATCGTAGCTGACATTTAAATAGAGTTCAGAGCTAACGGCATTTTGATAGGCTTTGGTTATTGCTGCTCTCTTTTCGCTATCGGCAGCCATGGCATGATGATACCCGTGCGCAAGCTCATGCAACACCAAAAAGGGTTGGTTTTTGTTCGTCCAATTGATAAAATTTTTGATGTTGGATATTTCAATTGCCTTTGTTTTCTCCAAAATGTAACCATTTTGGGCCAACCAAAATTCCGATGGGTAAAATACTGCCGAGCCATTGGATGTTTTCCAATCGACAAAAATATTAACCGTCTTGAGTTGGTTCAGAATAATGCTGCTCAAATCAAGTTCAGTTACCTCAATCAATTTTCTTTCCAATAAATCCAATGCCTCCTGAGTAAGTGCATCATCATTTTCAAACGCTTTGTCTTCAACAAAAACATTGAAACCCACCAAATCATAATTGGAATATCCCTCAACTTCTAAAAGTTTCTGGTTTTCTTGTTCAAGATCTGATGCATTTTCCTCGCGGGAATTTGTTATTTCCTCCTGAGTAGAACAAGAGATAACGGTTAGGACCAGAATGGATGATAGGTTAAGAAGTTTCATTGGGATACGATTTGATTGTTATTTAAGCTGCCGAAAAGTCTTATCACTTATTTTGTCTGAACTTAAAACGGAATATGAGACAAGAAATTACGTATTCATAACAATTGAAAGGGAACAAAACCCTACTTACAACAATGATGGGGTTTTTAAAAAGACTGTCTGGGGGCAATACCGGCCTTGAGTTAATCGATTCTGAATTGGGAAAATTTGATAACAACTATTTTAAGGTAGAGCATATAACTTGGATTGGTAGTGCTGTATTATTTGGTAATTCGATTGAACTTTTAATGGATGGAAATCCTGAAACTTTATCACAAAATCAGAAGCATATTGTGTTGAACGCATTGGCTAGTGAAGATTTGCTGAAATCTGAATCTTCTATTGCAATTAGTAAAGAATATGGCAACGCCGACATGAAGCTTACATCTTTAGACGAACAATTGATGGTTAAGGCAATTACGTCCAACGAAAATGAATTTGAAAGTTTAATACAGTTTAAAAATGCGGCTTAACTTTTTGTCCGTTTTTTTGTTGCAAGTTCATAGCGGTTTAAGAGCAAACTTAAACCGCTATTACGTTTAAATAAAGTATATTGTTATTATGAAGGTAGTTTCTTAAATTCCGCTTCTGCTCATACACAAACAGTTGTGTATCCTTACTTTAGTTTCACAACAGGCACGATTTGAAAGACTTTGTCTTTTTTCCAGAACGTTCGAATATCCTGTTCTTTTAATCGGCCAATTTTGGGACTTGTTCAATCATCGAAAGGACTTGTTAAATTCAACAAAGTTGGTGTGGTAACCTGGGTATAGGTTATTGTAATATTTATATAGTCGTGCCCTAGAAGTTTCTGGATAACCCTGATAATGGTACCATTTTTCAATAAGAGCGGTGCATAGCTGTGCCTCAGGGTATGCGCAGTGATTTTTTTATTTATTCTGGCCTTCTAGGCACCGGTCAGTAGACGCTTGGTTCACAAAATAACTATTTAGCATCCCCTTAACACAACCTCCCCTGTTTTTCAACGTCTTATGAAAAATCAAAAAGCATGAAAACAACATTATTTATTTTAAAAATGTATTCCTTGGTCATATGCATCATACTAATTGCAGGATGCGGCGATGAAACTAATGAAGTACAAGAAGATATAGAACAAAATTCGCAACTCCAGGCAGCTTTAGCAGCTCCAACGGAATGGACTTGGATCGACAACGAGAATATTATTTCAAGAGATGGGTCTACAGGCGGATACGCTGTGAACTTCAATACGAGCTCTACCAAACTCTTGATTTACTTACCAGGTGGCCGAGCTTGCTTCGATGCATTTAGTTGTGGCGGAAACGAACCTAACTACTCCGAAGAAAAGTTCTTCAACAACAATGACGGAAGCCGAGCAATTTTTAATCGAAGTGTTAGAGCTGACAACCAAGAAAATTTATTCAAAGACTGGCATCAGGTTTTCATTGCCTACAGTTCTGGGGATGTATATTCTGGCGATAACGAAAATGTGAATGTAAAAAATGGAGGGGACCAAAATCAGACGTTCAAAGGATTTCAAAATTTTGCTGCTGCACTTTCCGAGATAATCGACTTTTTAAATGGGCAAAATATAGAGGTAACGGATGTCGTTTTGGCAGGATCTAGCGCCGGTGGATACGGAGTATTGGGGAACTTTGACCAGATGGTTTCCATCGTGTCCGGAGTATATGATGAGGTACAATTTACGTTGATCAACGATGCGGGCTATTTACTCTTAGATGAGTCCGTTGTTCCATCATGCCTCAATACCGATTGGCAGGAGACATTTAATATTCAAGTACCTGATGACCTTTCTCAGTTCACAACTACCTCTTATGATTTTCAATTCTTGGGTATTTATGAATATTTGAATAATAAGTACCCTGATGCCAACTTTGGCTTTTACGGGTCTTACTCCGATCTTACGAGTCGGACGCTTTTAAGTTTGGGCCAGAACGAATGTAGTTATCAGGTCGGATTAATTGATGCTGAAATATTTAAGCAAGGTATATTGGCTCAACAAACCAATTTGTTAAGCTCACTGTCCAATTGGAAAGTTTACTACCGTCAAACCGAGAATCACACCTTACTTCCAGCTCAGGATTATACAACAGCAGAGGTCAATGGAGTTAAGTTTGTGACTTGGGTGAATGACCTTCATAATGGGACTGCAGTAGATATCATTGACAACTAGTATCTTTAATCTGTAAGTGTTATGATGCCATTAAAAATGATGAGAAATGTGAATTATTCAGATAGAACTAGGTAATAATTAAAAACAAAACATTAAAAGATGAAAATAGCACTATTTGTCCTGACAGCAATCATTTTGACCATAGTACCAGTTGACACCAACTTCGATTTCGGTTCTAAAAAAGATGGAACAGATTGGAAGCCAATAAATGATGGAGTAATGGGTGGACTTTCAAAAGGAAATGTAAACCTTACGGAAAACACGCTAAACTTTTACGGCGAAGTCTCCCTTGACAATTATGGTGGTTTTACCTCTGTCAAAAGTCCTTTTGGAGATTATAACTTGTCAGGATTGAAAAAAGTAATTGTAAGATACAGAACAGAAGGACAATCAATCTCAATAAGCTTAGAAAATAGTGAACAATTCTTTAGGCCTTATTATAAATTATTATTGCCGGAAACAGATGGGGAATGGAAGACATTGGAGCTAAATGTTTCCGATTTCAAACAATATAATTTGGGTCAAGTGACCGAAACAAGCATTACTGATGAATTTCTTGAAAATGTAAAGAGAATTGGATTTATCACAAGTAAGAAAAGTGCTGGAAAATTTAATATTGAAGTAGACTACTTAAATTTTAAATAAAATACATTGCCTAACCACACAAATAGCCTTTAGAGGTTGAATTCCTATTCGAACTTCCTTGCAGTTTGCTATTTTTCGTTTACTGCTGTAAATCACAACTGATTTTCCGCAACAAACCATATAGGCACCTTTGGCTTTTATATTTAAGCGCCGCAATTGGAACTTTTATTAGGACTAGAGATATAAAAGAACTGCTAAGGGCAAAATAGCTTTTGTACTTTTCTCATTTACTATTGTTATTCGACCAATTTACTTTTTAGTGCTTCCTGGTAGGTTTCCTTTTTCAATTTCGCCGTTGAGCGCGTTGACGATTTCCAAGTACATGGCCTGCATGTTTTCCTTTTCACTCGCCCTTTTTTGAAGAAGAAAATAGGAAAACACGTGCTGTGAGGCGTAGTGGGGCACATCCCCAATACCCGTTTCCAAGTAGCCGTCCACAACTTTCTTCCAGTCGATTTCATAGGGCTTTGCCGAAACCATTCCATTCAGGATGGAGTTTACCCTGTCCACCATTTTATCGAAAAGCGTGTTCCGCTTGTTTATAAAGGAAAACCGCTCTATATCATAATTTGGATCATAGGAGATAATCTTGCCCTTTGGACTTACCTGGTAAGCAGATTTATTTTTGTTCATTACACATGTTCATTATCTGTTGTTATTTTGCGCGACCACACTGGTAATCGATTCTTGTTCGTTCAAAGGAAGGGCCTTGTTCTTGAAATAATAGAGTATTCCCAGGATTATACCAAATACCAGTACCAACAAGAGCTTGAAATCCGGCTTATTGAGATAGGCGTCCGTTTTTACCATCACTATCATGGTAATTTGGTACATGCTCAGGCCAACGGGCACCAAAAGGAAGGGTTTATAAAGACTATACTTAGCATCCATCCACCAGCCCGCCCAAAGAATTTGGGCACACATTTGTACGAAAAGGGTCAAGAGCAAGACCCTGTACGAAACAAAACCCCATACATCCCGCTCCCCGAGGGTCAAAAAATCTTCGATGCCAAGGATTGGAACCCAATCCTTTACCCCAACGAACCGCTCCGTAACAATGTCATGGAAATAGGGGAACGTCGAAACAAAGGCGATGGCCAGCCAGGACAGCACCACTTTGGGCGAAATGATTTTCTCGGGGGAACTGCCCAAAGTGGTGCGGACGGCCAGTAATTTTTTTCTTTTTGTATGTTCGCCCCAATAATAAAGCCCGAAGAGCACAATGCCAATACCTAGAGTCCACCAAAGCTTCCATGACGGGTCGTTGAGCCAAGTCAAACGTTTTGCGGAGAGAATCAGGAAGATATGATAGCCTGCACTGGCCGTGCATAAAAGAAGGGCATATCTGTACGCTTCATCCTTGGCAACCGAAAACCAACCGATGCTGGCCACCATGATGTAGAGTTCTATAAGGAGATAGTACAGAAATACCCTAAACTTTGAGTAGCCCAAGATTTTGCTGTTTTCGTCCAATAGGGATTCCTGTATCCCAGGGGGAAGCAACCACTTGGAAAGCGACCCATTTTCTTCGGTGATCAGTTCATTGAAAAAAGGAAGCGATGACATCCCTACCAGGATTGCCATCGCCAACAAAAATCCACGTGTCCTTTTAGTAGATTCAGGTGTCGCCTTCCTCGATTTCGGATTTCTTAACGGATAAAACTTCAAGTTCTGTCTCTGTGACATCTTCCTTTTCGCATGAAATGTTTGTCGATACCGCCAAGATGAAAACGGCGGCGAACAATAATCGCTTAATTATCATAATTAAAAGATTTGGGATTAATATCAAACCTTAACTATGATAAAGGCTCTAAAATTGTTTTTTGGGGGCAACTTTCGACCAAATACGCAATATGTGACCGACATCCAATATATAATTTTCCTACATTTTTATATTACAGGAAAACCTTATTTTTTTTAAGGTTTTTAATTGCCTTCACTGTCTTTTTCTCCTTCTGGCATAAAGATTTCAAATCCGCACACCCTGTACTGCAACGGATTCCTCCCTCATTTTGATTTGCCGATTGTCCTGCTACCTTCAATTTGGCCATAAAGTTTTTCACCTTGTGGGGTCTTGGAATTTGGACCGATGAAAGGGGCCTGCGAACCCGAGAAATTTGGATTTCGTGACAACGTCCTATATTTACTGATATTCCCCAACCCTAAAAAAATGCTTTGGAAATGATACATGCAATACAGGAAGGAATACCGCGACATACAATTTAGGGTCTTTTATGACATCAATCCAGGCATGCCGAACAAGCTGGCTTTTGCTGCGCATCCGTATGAGAAGTTGTTGGAGATGGATAAGGAGATGACGATGGAACCCTCCTATTTTCTGGTCAAAGGGATAATTACCGAAGAACAGCGGTTACAATTGACATTTACGGAATTTAGGTTTGAAATGGACCAGGATTTACATAGTCGTTTGGGACTTCTCTACGAAAGAATCCACTCGATTTATGAAAAAGTGGTGCTCAAAAGGGGGGCGTAGGCCATTTAATTGATTCTTGCTTGAATTGTTTTAAGCGTTTCAAGCGGTTTTCGCAGCAACGGAATTCAAAAGACTCCATACTCCTATCATGATGTTCAATGGCATGGGCAACGGAAACAGTTTCATTCCCAACAACAAGATTATCAATATCGTATTCAGTGGTTACTGCCTCACGGCCAATCAGCCTTTTTTTTAGTACAACTAAGAAAACACTGGAAAAGGGGGCTTTTGCATCACTACATTCTATTTTCAAGACTTTGCTATTGATGGTTCTATTACCAAGGCCCTGCGGAAGTCAGAAAACCTTTCCGGTTTTCCGACACCCTTAGAGCCGCGCGAAAGCACAAGCGGCGAAAGGCCGCTTCACCTTTCTTCTCCCTTCCCACAAATATATTTTACAGGAGCATGGTCGTAAAAAAGTGGTATTACATCCCCATGCCATAACTTTTCATGGGAAAAATGTTAATTTGATGAAATGATACTCATCCTAAAGTATATCATGCTTGCGTGTTTCGCCTATTTTGTTATCAGGATAGCAGTACCCTATTTAGTACGTTTCATGCGGTTTATGTTCAATGAATCGTTCAAATGGGACAAATATGTAGAAAAGCCAAGATTGGTGTTCTATGCTATAGGCCTTTTTACCATGAAATTGGGCTATGATGCCATTCTGGAACCCTTGGAAAGTATTGCTGTTTTTTCCTATAGTGTTGGCGGATTTCTTTTTTTGAGCGGAATGCTTATGACCCAACTGACGTGGAGTAAATGGTTTGAGAGAATCTTTATTCCCAAAATAAAGGAGAAACTAAAGTCCTCCAGAAATTTCAATATTTCAATTAGCGAATCCCAATTGGGGAAACTCTACGATAATTTGGTCCGCTATGATATGATTATCATCGATAAAACTTCGAAATATGGTTTTATCCAATGCTTTTTAAAGGATTGGGACGAACATGATGCGAAAATCCATCTGAAATTAAAAAACCCTGCTTGTAAGGAGTTTTATGAACTCCTGAAAATGAGCTTTCCCAAGAATGACTTACAGCTTATTGATTTCATCAAAAATTCGGATGTGTTAAGGCGCGAGGATGGGCGGAGATATAACTACGATACCGTTAGAAACGCCCTTACCAGAAACAGGGTTTCCAGAAGAAGCGAGGAATTGGAAGCCGTCTTTGCCCCATTTTCTTAAAACTTGCTTGCATTCTCCTCTATTTTGCTTGCACCACATGCGATGCAAGCCTTTCCTATAGTTTCCTATGCTAGTTTGCTGAAAGAATTCGATTAAAAAGTACAAAAGCTTTTGTCCATTGTTCACACAAAAATTTAGAAAAATGGATTATTTAAAACTAGAGGAACGTCTTGAACGTATAGAACGATTACTGTCAAGCAACAAGGAAGTATTGACATTCGAGGAGGCCTGTGAATACATGGGCGTATCACGAAGTTTTCTTTACAAACTTACTTCAAGAAGACAGATACCGCACTCAAAACCAAATGGTAAAATGATATTCTTCGAAAAGAAGAAACTCAATCTTTGGCTATTACAGAACAACAGAAAATCGAAAGCTGAATTGGAAGCGGAGGCACTTAAATATGC
>NZ_CAKZYF010000095.1 GCF_937884665.1 uncultured Allomuricauda sp.
TGATAGTGTTAATGGGTTTGGTCAAACCATAGGTGGGGGTATGTACTTCTTCCTGGAATGTGCCAAACATTCTGTCCCAAATAGAGAGTAAAGCACCGAAGTTTTTATCGAGATACATTTTATCAGAACCATGATGTACCCGGTGCTGAGAAGGGGTCATGAATATTTTTTCAAACCAACCTAGCTTACCAATCATTTCGGTGTGCAACCAAAATTGGTAGGATAGTACCAGAAAAAAACAGAGCAAAACAATGTATGAATGAAACCCAATAATCACCAAAGGAAGGTAAAACACCCATGTGATTAGGCTGTCTATAAATGAAACCCGCATTGCCGTGGTATAATTGTAAATGGGCGAACTGTGGTGGATGCTGTGGTAGCTCCATAAAATCCGCACTTTGTGTTCTATGACATGTTCCCAATAGTATATAAAGTCAACCAAGATGAGGCAGAGTAAGGTCGTCCAAGCATTCACGGGTATCTGCCAGGGAATGTACTCGCCAACGACTATAAATGCCCCTACGAATATTAGGGTAGTGGATTTTTCCAGGAGCTGGGCAATGATAAATACTCCAAAGCTTGCCCACATTTCCCCTAATCTCCATCTGTTGATTTTTTTCTTGTAAAGCTCATAAAAGAACTCGACAAGAGCCAATGTGATGGAGAAGCCAAGGATGATTAAGATAACCAAGCCGATGTTATCTTCCATTTGTTTTACTATTTCTTCCATTTTCTATTTTTAAAATGCACTTCGTAAGTGCCTGGACAAAATTGTGTTATCCTTAGTTTGAGATGAGTTTCATCTATAGACGAGGCAAAAAACACAGGCATAGCCGTAGCTATGGCGAGTATTTTTAACGAAGTATAGAGGTGAAAGTCGTTCAAAATAAGTCATTATTTAATTTGTCTAGGCACTTATATATGAGTTAACAAGTCGTATAAAAGTAACTATGGGAAAGTTGTAAATCCTGATTACTCTTCTGATGGTAGAAGATGGCCGTTCAATGGTTGAAAAGGTACGATGAGTATTAATTTTGTATCTTACCATTACCATCCATAGGGATGGATGAACCATCTGTGGGTTGATACATACCTTTCATAGATTATTTGGCTTGGTGCTGCTCTTTTTTATATAGATTGAATCTGTTTTTATTCTATCAGCCACTTTATGAAATACTTTGCAGAATATAATCGAACAACTTTTATCGGTTTTTGGGGGTCGGTTTTCATAGCTACATTCATTTCTTTTTTTACAGAATATGAAACTTCCTTCGGATTGTCTTTTATTGGAAGTAGTATCATCACCTTACTGTTGGCTAGCATTGCTTACATCTATATTCACTATTATTTCTCACTATCCACAAAGAAAAACTGGCTTGTAATTGGACTGGCTACTGTAGCACTATTCGCCATTAGCCTAGTGGTAGAATACTTGGTAATAGATTGGATTTATGGCGGTAGTTTATTGAGTTATTATCCTCTCTGGAAGTTCATCCTCTCCTGTCTTCCGGTCAATCTATTCGTAGTGGCAGTTAGTGTTTTGTTATTCTACTTTGGGAGCGGATGGATGAAGGCAGTTCAGGATAAAGCGGATTTGAGAAATGAAAAACTTTCTACCGAACTGAACTTGCTCAAAGCGCAAATCAATCCACACTTTTTATTCAATACTTTAAATAATATCTATTACTACGCCAGCACGCAACATCCCGAAACACCTGACATGATTGAAAAGCTTTCCAATATTTTGCGATATATTGTTTATGATTGTAAAGCCGAACGGGCATTGCTGAAAAAGGAAATTGAAAGTTTGGAAAATCTGTTTAGCTTGTATCAGATTAAAAATGATGAACAAAAATCCATCATTTTTGAAAAGTCTAATTGCAATGGCAATTTACAAATTGCTCCTTTAGTCTTACTGAACCTCTTGGAAAATGCCTTTAAGCATAGCGATGCACTATTGAATGATGAGGGGTTCATTAGGGTGAGGGCCAAGGTAGATGAACAAGATATTTTGCATTTTCAAATATCCAATAGCGTCAAAAAAAATGGTAGAAAAGAAAGTCAAACTGGTGTTGGCCAGGAAAACATCCGAAAGCAATTGGATTTGATCTATAAGCATAAGTATGATTTAAAAACTGAATTATCCAATGATAGGTTTCATTTGAATTTGGATATTCAATTAGATAGAAAAGACGGATGACTACCTACAAAACCCTCATCGTTGATGACGAGAAACCTGCCCGTGAGTTGCTCAAACTACACGTCGGAAAGGTCAGTGAATTAGAACTCATCGGTACTTGCTCCAACGCAATCGAAGCAAAGAGAATCCTGTCTGAAAATACAGTTGACATATTACTGCTGGATGTTCAAATGGATGAAATTACAGG
>NZ_CAKZYF010000096.1 GCF_937884665.1 uncultured Allomuricauda sp.
GGTCTCCACGGTGATGGGCACCTCCCCCTCGCTCTGTGGGGGTACCACGGCCACGATTTGCTCCGGGGCAACAGAGACGAGTTCCACTTGGGTATCGCCAAAGCGCACCTGGACGGCTTCGGCATCTTCCCCAAAGTTTTCACCAGTAAGGGTCATATGGAGCCCTGATCCTCCGGAAACGGGACTAAAGTTCGAGATGGACGGTGGTCCTACTTCGGGTTCAGGTTCCAACACGGATACAATGACTTTGGCAACTAAATTTTCGACAATAGCGGTAATTACGCCCATACCCGGGCTTACCCCGGTAACCGTACCTTCTTCATCTACTGTAACCACTTCGTTATCACTGGTACTCCAAAAAACAGGACTATCTTCATTGATGCCCACAAAATTAGTAACGACTAAAGACTCTGATTCTGAAACGAACAGTTCCAGCTGCGATACATTCAAGGACAAAGTAGGTTCTTCCACAACAAACTCCGTATCGCTTGTTCCAGTGTTTTTGTTGGCGGTTATACGGAAGGTATCTGTTTCCGCATCCACTGGCAATATTACCGTAAGTTCGGTAGCAGTGGCACTGACCACATGGGCTATGGTACTGCCAATTCGAACGGTATTTGTAGTTGTTAAATCCCCAAAATTGTCTCCGGTAATGGTGACCAGCGTACCCGGAACACCGGAAGTGGGGGAAAAACTGCTAATGACAGGTATAATTTCTAGAGTTTCAATTATAGGGGTGTCGTCCCGGTTACAGGCAAAGAAAAGAAGTAACAGTCCTAGGGCAAAACTAATGGGGTATGTGGTTTTTCTCATGGCTTCACATTTGTATGCAGCACAAATAAACCAAAGATGTCGTCTATAGAGGTAGACCAATTCATGGGTGTCCTTTCTGAATTGATGAATGCCCATTTTGAAGCAATACCCAAAAACTATCTTTTACGGGTGACATTTTTTATTTTTGGGGTCTAAACACAAAACTCCATACTATGAAACAAATCTTGACTACTTCAATTCTTTTGCTGTGGGCTACCGGAATTTTTGGACAGACCGCAGAAGAAATCAAAGCTGAAATGGCACCAAAGAAAGATTCCATCGCGGCGATTCAAGGTCGGGTAGATGCGCTCCAGGCCCAACTGGATGCACTTCCCGGATGGAAAATCGGTGCCTTTGGAACCATTGGCGGTAGTATTTCAGAATTCAACAATTGGTTTGCGCAGGGCATTCCCAACAACTCCTCGGGAAACATAGGGTTTACGGTAAATGCCTTTGCCAATTTACAGGAGGAAAAATTCTTCTGGCGCAATGCGGCCAATGTAAATCTGGCCTGGGTAAAATTGGACGATGAAGATGACCCAACAGATGACAGCGGATTCCGGGAGGCGACCGATGTTTTCAACATTTCTTCTTTGTATGGCTGGAAATTGAGCGAAAAATTCGCCATTTCCGCTCTGGCGGAATACAGGACAACCCTTTTGAGCAATGTGAACAATCCAGGTTATTTGGATATTGGGGTTGGAGCAACGTGGACTCCCATCACCGATTTAGTTGTGGTAATACATCCCCTGAACTATAACTTTGTCTTCAGTGACGAGGATACTATCTTTGAATCCTCCGCGGGTGCTAAAATTGTTGCCGACTATACCCGTAAAATTGGTGCGATAAGCTTTAAGAGCAACTTATCTATGTTCCAGAGTTATGAAAACGGTGATTTGAGCAACTGGACTTGGACCAACTCTTTTGCATACACATTATGGAAAGTAATCGGCGTAGGATTCGATTTTGGCCTGAGGAACAACAGGCAAGAAACCCTGAATTTTGTCCAAAATCTGGCCCCCGTCCCTGACCCAGACGCCACGTTTGATTCCATCGACAATGAACTTCAGACCTATTGGACCTTAGGGCTGAGCTATTCCTTTTAAAACCGAAGAAATGATAAAGATAAAGCCCTCAAAAAGAGGGCTTTTTTATGTGGGGCGAATTGGGGTTTTAAGCATTTTTAAGCCACAGTCTTAAGTAGGTTAAGTTAATGGAAGATCCGAGGCAACACTAACACTTAAAAACAATATGAAAATAGTTTTTCTGTGGTTAGTGCTTAAATTTTTGTTGTGAACGCTTTGAAAGTTGTGGTGGAAAAAGTTAAGGGGGGTATTTCATCGAAGAACTGAACCAATGGTCCCGATTACGATTGATACTCATCCAAATGCTCCGGGTACAAAAAATTATTGTAAGGAAATCGGGTGACGTGGATATCACGTACTTCTTGATAGACCCGCTTTCTGAATTCGTCCAGATTTTCCTTGTTCAATGCCGAAATAAAAAGAGCCCGGTCCCCAATTTTATTGAGCCAGGTTTTCTTCCATTCTTCTATAGTGAAATGTGAAGAATTGCGTTCCGTTACCAAATCATCTTCATCTAGCGCCTCGGGGCGGTATTGGTCAATTTTATTGAAGACCATAATGACTTTTTTGTCCGAACTGTCAATTTCATCCAAAATCTGATGGACCGAAGCGATATGTCCCTCAAAGTCGGGGTCGGAAATATCTACCACGCGCAGCAAAAGGTCCGCTTCACGAACCTCATCCAAAGTACTTTTAAAACTTTCTACGAGCTGCGTGGGCAATTTTCGGATGAACCCTACGGTATCGCTCAACAAGAAAGGAAGATTGCCTATTACTACTTTGCGAACGGTGGTGTCCAAAGTTGCAAACAATTTGTTCTCTGCAAAAACCTCACTTTTACTAATAACGTTCATCAACGTGGATTTCCCCACATTGGTGTACCCAACCAGGGCCACTCTCACCAAAGCACCCCGATTGCCTCGCTGGGTCTCCATTTGGCGGTCTATTTTAACGAGCTTTTTTTTCAAAAGGGCAATCCGGTCCCGTACAATCCTTCGGTCCGTTTCGATTTCAGTTTCACCCGGTCCCCGCATTCCAATACCTCCGCGTTGACGCTCCAAGTGGGTCCAAAGCCCTGTAAGACGAGGTAGGAGATATTCGTATTGTGCGAGTTCCACTTGCGTCCTGGCATAACTGGTCTGCGCGCGTTGGGCAAAAATATCAAGTATTAGGCTGGTACGATCCAAGATTTTACAGCGCAACAACTTTTCAATATTATTTTGTTGGGTCGGGGAAAGCTCATCATCGAAGATAACAGAACCGATGTCGTTGGACTTCACATACTGCTGTACCTGCTCCATTTTACCACTCCCAATAAAGGTCTTGGGATTAGGGGTCTCCACACGTTGTACAAAACGTTTGGACACTTCACCACCGGCAGTATAGGTCAAAAACTGAAGCTCATCCAAGTACTCGCGAACTTTCTCTTCATCTTGGTTCTGATTTATGACTCCTATTAATACCGCCTTCTCGTAAGCAATTGCTTTTTTCTCTAGCATACCCCTGGGTAAAGTGCAAATCTACATAATGTTTTGCAAGCGATTTTTGTATTTTGTCCGGGATAAATTCAATTTTAAGTTTAAGCTACCTCCACATTTTGGAAATCCACTTTACCATAGCTTTTTACAATTTGGAGAATTTTTTTGATACCAAAAATGACCCCTATATTTTGGATGATGATTTCACCCCTGGTGGAGTCAAAGACTGGGACGAATCCAGATTTAGGAAAAAGACCAAGAAGCTGGCTAGGACCATTTCCAAAATAGGGGAAGGCGATAGTACCTTACATCCCATCTTGATCGGTATGGCAGAGGTTGAAAATAAGTCGGTGATAGAATCGCTTTTGGCGACTCCTCCTTTGAAGGCATTGTCTTATGAATATGTTCATTTTGATTCTCCCGATGAACGGGGAATCGATACGGCACTTCTTTATGATGCCAAGCATTTTAACGTTTTGGGGTCTGAAACGATTCCTTTGCTGGTGGATAATGAAAGTGGGGAACGTGATTTGACAAGGGACATTTTATATGTTCATGGTCAATTGCACGGAGAAAAAGTCCATGTGTTCGTAAATCACTGGCCCTCTCGACGGGATGGCGCGGAGAAGACCAGCGTGAAGCGGATAAAGGCGGCCGAGACCATAATCCAAAAATTGGAAGCGATTCAAGAGGATGCCCCAAACTGTATCATCATGGGGGATTTTAACGATGACCCCAAATCCAAAAGTATACAACGGATAATGGACACTGGGGGTTTCATCAATCCTATGCAGGCCTTATTATCTCCAAATTCCGGAAGTGCCAACTATAATGGGGAATGGAACCTTTTTGACCAAATCATTATTTCCCATAGTTTTTTGAACTATCAGAAAGGAACGCACAGTTTTAAAAAAGCCAAAATATTTGCCCCCTTGTTTCTGAAAGAATGGAAAGGAAAGTATAAGGGAAATCCTTTTCGCACCTACGCTGGAAAAAAGTATTTGGGAGGATATAGCGACCATTTTCCGGTTTATATCATTTTAAAAGAAAACAAATAGAAGGAAAAATACTACACAACAGTAATGCTGACTTTCACAACAGCTCATCTTCAAAAGTTGTGTTACTCATCGAAATAAAAGGGTTTTTTATCGATGGTTTTCATCACTTAAAATATAATTGTAGTCCAAATCTTACTAAACCTCGATTATGGACACAAAAAAACCTACTTGGGCAACTAGGATTTTTATAGCAGCGGCCACTCTATGCATTGGCACAGCATCCATTTCCGCACAGACCTCCTCAGAAAAAAAAGAAATAGCGAAGCGGTACAATCAAGAAAAAATTACTTCCCTGATTTCCGGTTTTGAAACGGAAGAAATGAACACCGCACGGACTCTACAAAACTTATCGAAGAAAAAAGACTGGGCCAAAACAGAAAAACTTCAAGATGGGACGGTCGTTGCCTTGAACGAGGTGGGTGAAGATGGTACGCTTTTGTACTACACTACCTTGAACGATCCCACCAACCAGGTTTCCAGGGCCCAATCTCTATACGCCAATGGGGATTTAAACCTAGGGTTGGATGGTAGTGGCATGCATATTGGGATATGGGACAATGGTATTGCCCTGAACTCCCATCAAGAGTTTGACAACAGGTCCAGTGCTGGCGATGGTTCAGGGGAGGTAAGTCCACACGCTACCTTAGTGACCGGAAACCTTATCTCTTCCGGGATAAAGCCAAAAGCCAAAGGGGTAGCGTTCGGGGCAGAGGCGATAACCCACAACTGGACACGGGATAAAATCGAAGTTGCAGAGGCCGCGGCATCCGGATTGTTGTTGAGCAACCATTCCTACGGGATAAAATCAGACCGAGTACCGGATTGGTACTTTGGCGCTTACATCAAAGTATCCCAAGATTGGGACAAAATCATGTACAACGCGCCATACTACCTCATGGTCAATGCTGCCGGAAATGCCCAAAAAGCACGAGATAACGAAGCACCTATTTTTGGAAAAACAGCAGACGGTTTTGACGTGCTGTTGGGCTTTACCACCTCAAAAAATGCACTTACCGTTGCTGGTGCCCAAACGAAATTAGGACGGAACGGGGAGCTTCTGGAAGCAAACGTTGCGAGTTACAGCAGTTTGGGGCCCATAGACGATGGAAGGATAAAACCTGATGTGGCCGGGGATGGAACTTCTATTTTTTCAACCACCTCCCAGAGTAATTCCAGTTATGGTACTTCTTCGGGCACATCTATGGCCACGCCAGGGGTAAGCGGTTCTTTACTATTGCTACAACAATATCACAATGAGCTTTTTGGGAACTATATGAAAGCGGCAACACTAAAAGGACTTGCCCTACACACCGCTGATGATGTAGAAGCACCAGGCCCCGATTATAAAATGGGATGGGGCGTACTCAATGTAAAAACAGCTGCTGAAATGCTACAAAACCAGGGGTTTACCGCTTTAGTGGAAGAACAGCGTCTAGAAGAAGATGAAATTTTTACCCTAGAAGTGGAAGCTCTGGGACAAGGCCCACTTCAGGTGTCCGTTTCTTGGACCGATGTTGAAGGAGAATATGTGAACCGGGGGGAATTGAACAATCCAACCAAAGCTCTAGTAAATGATTTGGATCTCCGAATTATACAGAATGAACAGGAGTATCTTCCCTGGAAATTGAATCCGAACCGGGCGAATGATGGGGCCACAAAAGGTGATAACGCTGTTGATCCTTTTGAGCGTATCGATATAGCGGGGGCACAAGGCACTTATACTATCATCATCAGCCATAAGGGAACGCTGAGGCATACGTTCCAAGATTTTTCCTTGATAATTACAGGGGCTAAGATTTCCGAATGTTCCTTGGAGGTCCCAAAGGGTTTTGAGGTGGTTTCCACCGAAGATAAAGCCAGCTCGATTTCATGGTCCAAAGCCGAGGATACACTTTTTGAAGTACAGCACCGCATAACTTCAGAAACCGTATGGCATTCAGATTTAACGTGGGAAAACAGCATATCTTTGGACCATCTCCAACTTGGTGAAACCTACGAAATGCGGGTTCGTTCCATTTGTACGGAAAGCAAGTCCTCCGAATTTTCCGAAACCTTGCACTTTATCTTTGAGGGAACACAAACAGAGATTCTGGAAAACGAATCGCATTCCTACACCGGGGCGTTGGCATTGCGCGTATTTCCAAATCCCGCAGTAAATGAGCTCCAAATCAATGGGGAGCTTTCTGAGGATGCCGCATATTCCATAGTTTCAACCGCGGGGACCATCGTAAAAAAAGGAAGTGCTAACGAAAGGGTCTCGGTCACCGATCTCTCCGCAGGACTTTATGTTTTGGTGGTCCAAGATTATTCCGGGGTACAAAGTACCAAGTTTTACAAAAACTGAGCGCACGGGAATTTCTTGGAAAAATAGATATGCCTTCTGTTCTTTAAACCTTCCTTTTAGACCTTTTCAATTTCCTGTTCCTGTAAAAGCGACTCATTTCTAAGTTTCAGAAACACTTGGGCGGTGGTCACCACATCCAATTCGCAATACGAAACAATCCGATCCAAGTCCCCATCATTATAGTAAACCGATGGCACCATGCTCCCGTCCATGTCCTCTTTGGGCGACGGGATGCCCAAAACGTGGGCCAATAGTTTTAGGGAAGTGTAGTGTTTGTAGTCCCCAAATTTCCACAGTTCCATAGTGTCCAAATGAGGGACTTCCCAAGGTTTCTTGCCAAATAAATCCAATTTGTAAGGCAGGTTCAGACCGTGGATGACCATTCTGCGGGCAATGTACGGAAAGTCAAATTCTTTGCCATTATGGGCGCAGAGCAGATGTTTTGCCTGGCCAAAATGTTCTTGCAGCAGCTGTTTGAATCGCTTGAGCAAATCGATTTCCTCACCGTAAAACGAAGTTACCCGAAAGTTTCTAATATCATTTTTTAGACGAAAATACCCTACAGAAATGCAGATGATCTTTCCGAACTCGGCCCAGATTCCCGCACGGTCGTAAAAATCCTCGGGGCTTATTTCCTCTTTGCGTTGGTATTGGGTTTTTTGCGCCCATAGGTCTTGGACATTTGCTTGCAATTCTGAAAAATTGGCGTTTTGGGGAACGGTCTCAATATCCAAAAAGAGGATATGTTCCAGATTAAGTTTATATAGCATGATTTGGAGTTTTAAACGGTAGGAAGATATAAAAAATAAGAAGATTCGTAATACGGTCCAGAAACGGGCTTGGAGTTAAACGTGCTTTTAGCTGCTTCATTTCAAACTATTGGACTGAGGGTACCTATGTCGCTGAAGCCTCGGTGTAAGGACAGTCGAGGTCCAGGTAGGAACTCTGATAGGATGGGAGATTTCTCAGTCGCTGCTTGTCTGACGCCAGTATACTTCGCTGAAGTAACCGAGTTACAA
>NZ_CAKZYF010000097.1 GCF_937884665.1 uncultured Allomuricauda sp.
GTAGTAAGGAACAAACCTATCTTCAAAATAATTCATGTCAAACCATTACCAGTAGAACAAGTGCATAGATAGTCAAAGACTTCTCTGTTCCATCTGTCAATCCATATCCTGTATTCATCAATTAGAGTAGCTATTGTTGATGGAAATTAGTGTACTTCCCTTCTCGGGTAATATAGCTTTATGAAACGAAGCCATATTCACTTTGTTCGATATAATCAAAAATATATGGGAAATCGTGTAATAAAAACATTAACGGTAATCTTGTTTAGCCTTACCACTTTAAATGTATTTGGGCAATCAGGTTTAGCAGGAAATCTATCGGCTGACCTCTATCAACCCGCTGTAATTTACTTGAATTCAGGGGAACAAACAAAATGTAAAATTTTGATTTACAAAAAAGACACACTGCATCACTCCAATAAGATTAAATATTTTTTAGATGGGAAAAAAGAGAAAATGAAGTTATCTAAGATTGACTCAATACAGCTTGGCTCAATAACCTATGAGAAATTTTCATATAAAGGTTCTGGCGGAACCTATTTTAAGCTTGGCACAAGAGTACCAAATTGTGAAAATTCATTGCTCATTTCTCACTGGGTGAATGATAGTGGATACACTTTTGTAACAGATAAGGCAGATTATATGACTTTTGATTACTATGTTAAGAGTAATGATGCAATTATTAAAATCAATAAACCAGGTTCTTTAATATCTGATGAGCATAAAACAGTAATCAGACAATTAAAAAGAATATATCCTAATTGTTCTGCGATAGAAATAGATAAAAGGATAAGGAAAATAACCTATGAAGATATCCCTGAACTTATTACACTGGAGAATACCTCATGCGGAAGTATGAATTGAATTTTACGAACAAACAATGTAAAATGAAACTTAATCAGCTCGTGAAGATTAAATTGTAATCGATACTTCTCTATGACTTTGAAAGTTTAAAAGTTCGGGGCATTATTAAATATCAATCTTGGCATGCGCTTTAAGCGCCACTTTCAGACTGTCCTTCCAGTGGGGAATGTCCAAAGTGAAGGTCTTTTTTATTTTAGACTTATCCAGAACACTGAACTTAGGACGTTCGGCAGGGGTTGGGTACGCTTCGGAACGGATGGGTGACAACTTAACCGATACTTTCTCAAAGTCAAAAATAGCTTTGGCAAAATCGTACCAGCTGGCCACACCTTCATTACTGTAGTGATACACCCCGTAGTCGATGCTATGTGCCTTTATTATTTGAAGCAAAACCGCTGCTAGGTCACGGGCATAGGTAGGGGTACCGATTTGGTCATACACTATGGAAAGCTCTTTTTTTTCGTTTCCGAGTCGTAACATTGTCTTCATAAAGTTATGTCCAAACTCAGAATACAACCAAGAGGTCCGTATGATAAAGTATTCGTCCAGGTTATTGATGACGGCCCGCTCTCCTTTGTATTTGGTATCGCCATAAAAACCAATGGGCCTTGCTATATCTTCCTCAAGATACGGGGTGTTCAAAAAACCGTCAAACACGAAATCCGTAGAAATATGGATAAGTACTGTTTTGCTCTCATTGCAGTTCAAAGCGAGCGTCCGGGCGCCACTTACATTGACTTGATAGGCCAAATCGGTTTCGGTCTCTGCCTTATCCACATTGGTATAGGCAGCGCAGTTAATGCAGTAGGCATAATTCGAGGAAAGTAACTCCTCGCGTACCGCTTCAAAATCCGTTACATCCAAATCACTGGAGGATTTGAAAACAAAACTCAATCCTTCGGTTTGTTTTGTTGAGGCCATGGTTTTTAATGTACTGCCCAATTGTCCTGATGCTCCGGTTATGAGTATTTTCATGTGGTATGAATTATTTCAAGGATTTTAAACAAAATCCTTGTTCAAATTTAATCTACTTTATGTTATCTGTTCATTTTGTCTTGATACAAAACGAACCAAAAAATCAAGGTGATTTCGAGGAAATTTTTGTGGTAAAACCACAAAACCGTTATCGGTCTTATCGCTTCATGCTCTTTTTCGCTCAAGCGAAACGCACTTCCGCTTGACCGTCATCTATTTCTGCGAAATCTTGCTTGTAAATTATGGTATCAAACGCTAATGAGGAATTGCCTCTTTAAAAACAGGCAAAACCTTGTCTTTTTCGGAAATGATCAAATCCTCTTCGTCCAAAATCCAATCAATGTTGAAAGCTGAATCATTATACAAAATACCTCCTTCAGAAGCCGCATTATAATAATTGTCGCACTTATAGAAAAAAGTAGCGGTATCACTCAAAGTTACAAATCCATGGGCACAACCTCTCGGGACATACATCTGTTTTTTATTTTTCGCGGAAAGCAAAGTAGTGACCACCTTACCAAAGGTCTTCGACTCCGGACGAATGTCGACGGCAACATCCAAAACCTCCCCATCCAGAACCCGTACCAGTTTTGCTTGGGCATGTTTCCCTTTTTGAAAGTGCAGTCCACGCAGGACCCCCCTTGTGGAAAACGACTCGTTGTCCTGTACAAATTGGGATGTAATTCCGGTCAACTGTTCAAACTTACCATGGCTGTAACTTTCAAAAAAGTAGCCTCTTTTGTCCTCAAACACTTTGGGTTCTACAATGTAGCACCCTGCTATTTCTGTTTGCTGTATTTGCATGATGTTAGGTCAAAACTTCCAATAAACGTGTACTGTACCCGCTTTTAAGGAAAGGTTCGGTTAATGCTTTAAACTGATTTTTGGTGATGAATCCCATTTTGTAAGCTGAAGATTCTATGGCCCCGATCTTGAGTCCCTGTCGTTCTTCAATAACCTGCACAAATTGGGATGCCTGCATCAAAGATTGGAAAGTACCTGTGTCCAACCAAGCGGTTCCACGGTCCATGATGCTGACCTTCAATTTCCCTCTCTTTAAATACTCGCGGTTTATATCCGTAATCTCCAGTTCCCCTCTAGCGCTGGGCTTGATGTTTTTGGCAATCTCCACTACCTCGTTGTCATAAAAATAAATCCCGGGAACAGCATAATTTGATTTCGGGTTTTTTGGTTTTTCCTCAATGGAAATCGCATTGCCCGCTTCATCAAAATCGACAACCCCATAACGTTCCGGGTCATTTACGTGGTAGGCGTAGATAATCCCGCCATCGGGATCATTGTTGGATTGCAACAGCGTTTCCAGTCCCGTTCCATAAAATATGTTGTCTCCCAAAATCAGAGCCACTTTATCATCTCCTATAAACGCTTCTCCTATTAGAAATGCTTCTGCCAATCCATTGGGTTCCTCTTGAACCGCATACTCGAAACGGCATCCATATTTTCTTCCATCTCCCAATAGCCTTTCAAACAATGGCAAATCATGTGGAGTTGATATAATCAAAATTTCCCAGATACCCGATTCTATCAAGGTTGAGAGTGGATAATAGATCATAGGTTTGTCGTAGACTGGAACCAACTGTTTGCTCACCGCCAAGGTAACGGGGTGCAATCGCGTTCCTGAGCCTCCTGCCAGTATTATTCCTTTCATTTTTTCTCTTTATTCCGTTGGAGCGCTTGATTTATAGTATTTACGCCAAGCTTTTTGTATCTTTTTTGATGAACTTTTCCAAGTACCAATCTATTGTTTTCTCTATGCCAGTTTCAAAATTTTCGTCCGCTTCCCATCCCAATTCATTTTCAATTTTTGAAGCATCAATAGCATATCTGAAATCATGTCCCGCCCTGTCCTTTACAAAAGAAATGAGCTCTTTGTAAGACGTATTGTCGGGCTTTGGTTGTTTTTTATCCAAAACCTCACAAACGGTTTGGGCAATGTACATGTTGTTTCTTTCATTCCGACCTCCAATATTGTAGGTTTCTCCAGAAACCCCTTTTTCATACGCCATGGCGATACCCTTACAGTGGTCTAGAACGTAAAGCCAATCGCGAATATTGGAACCATCACCATAAATTGGAATGGATTCCCCTGCCAAAGCCTTTCGGATGATGGTCGGGATCAATTTTTCGTCGTGCTGTTTCGGACCATAATTGTTGGAGCAATTCGTGGTCACTACATTCATTCCGTAGGTATGGTGGTAACTTCGTATAATAAAATCAGAGGATGCTTTTGAAGCGCTATATGGGCTATTAGGTGCATAAGGTGTAGTTTCATGAAATAATCCTTCTTTGCCCAAGGTACCATACACCTCATCTGTGGAAACATGGTGGAATCTGGAGTTTCTATATGCTTCCTTGTATACCCCCGGACTGACCATCCAATACCTTTTTGCTACATCAATCAAATTAAATGTACCCATAATGTTGGTCTGCATAAACGCATCGGGGAGTGTTATGGAATTATCTACATGGGATTCTGCAGCAAAGTGAATCACCGCTTGAACATCAAAACGCTCGAAAAGCTTTTCTACCAGCTTTCTATCACAAATATCCCCTTTAACAAAAGAATATCTGGGATGTCCTTCTACTTCATTTAAGTTCTCAACACTGCCTGCATAGGTAAGCGCATCTATATTGATCAAGTGATCATCAGGTCTTGTCTCCAAAAAGTAAGGTACGAAATTGGACCCTATAAAACCGGCTCCGCCAGTTACTAAAATGTTTGCCATTGTTTGGGCTATGTATTACTTATTTTGTAAATATAATCTTACTTTTTTCTGCCGTTCAATTATTGTTGTGAAAGCGTGTTTTTTGTTGGTAGAACACCTTGAAGATAGGTTTAATGCTGAAACCCACCAACTTAATTAACCTTTTCAGTTGGTCTTTAAAAGTTAATTCGTATTCATACTAAAAGTTTTTCCTACTTTAGTGATACGATTTTTATTTGCTATGGAATCCGAAAATCCGAAAAAGCCGTATATCCTAGCTGTGGATGACGAACAACTGAATCTAGAACTGCTTCGATTCATTCTAGAGCGAAATCAGTATGAATTCGTTGGCACCAGCGATGATGATTATTTTTTTGAACTCTTACAGGAGCGCAAACCCGACCTTATTCTATTGGACGTGATCATGCCAAGGATCGAAGGATTTGAATTATGCGAAAAGGTCAAAACATTTAAAGAATATCGGGATATCCCCATCATTTTTCTTACTGGTAAGGTAAACGTGAAAGATAAGGTAAGAGGTTTTGAAGTTGGTGGTGTGGATTACGTGACCAAACCATTCAACGAGCAGGAGCTTATCGCACGCATTCGAACACATGTGGAACTGATGCGCGCCCGTAAAAAAATTGAAGAGCAGGCTAAAAATCTTCAACAGTCCAACGACTTAAAGGACCGTATGTTTTCTATAATAGGTCATGATCTGCGATCTCCCCTGAGTGCTGCGAAGCTCAAAATGGATTTTATTATGCGGGGGATTGTTGACCCAAAAAGTGATTCATTTTTGGATGAAACCATTTTTGGACTTCTAAAAACGATGGATGAAGCGCTCAATCTTTTGCAAAATTTATTAGGTTGGGCCAAATCAGAAAGTGACCAAATCCAAATGATTCCTGAAAAGCTGGATGTACATGAACTGGTTGAGCAAACCCTCCGCCTATTGAAACTGGGAAGTGAACACAAAAAAATTGAACTTTCCAACAATGTCCCTTTGGATACCTTTGCGTTTGCCGACAACAATATGATAAAAACAGTGCTTCGAAATCTGTTGTCCAACGCCATTAAGTTCACACCCGTAGCAGGGGCAATTCATATCAATTCAAGACTTGAAGAAGATAGTATCGTTGTAGAAGTCCAAGATAACGGCAATGGCATTTCCAAGGAGGATATCCAAAAAATCCTCAATCCCAACGAACACTTCAGCAAACTGGGTACGGAAAAAGAGCCAGGTACTGGTTTGGGTCTAGTACTTTGCCAAAGTTTTGTACAAAAAAATGGTGGTGATTTAAAAATCAAAAGCGATGTAGGTCAAGGCAGTACTTTCTATTTTGACATCCCGCTTTATACGGAAAAAGAAATCGCTTAAGCCGCTGTGCGGGGATTTACATCGCCCCTTTTGGCCCTTTCCCATTTCACGGATTGGCTTCCTTTGATATACCTGCTAAAACCCAAATAAACAGACAGGTTCATTATAAAGAAATAGTAAGGAACAAACAATAGCTTGAATCGAATTTGCCTATTTTCCAGAAACCATCCGATCAAAGCGGCAACATAAA
>NZ_CAKZYF010000098.1 GCF_937884665.1 uncultured Allomuricauda sp.
AGGCAAAGAGGAAGCTCCTAAATTGGACAATATTTTTATCGACATCGGTGCCAAGGACAAAGAAGAGGTGGCCAAAATGGGAGTCCATGTGGGTTGTGTAATTACCTATCCCGATGAGTTTCATATTTTGAATGGCGATAAATTTGTCTGTAGAGCTTTGGACAACCGAGCCGGTGGTTTTATGATTGCGGAAGTGGCCCGCTTACTACATGAAAATGGCAAAAAGCTACCCTTTGGTCTCTATATTACGAACTCCGTACAAGAGGAAATCGGGTTACGGGGTGCTGAAATGATCACCCAGACCATCAAACCCAATGTGGCCATTGTCACTGATGTAACCCATGACACAACAACCCCAATGATCGAGAAAAAGATACAAGGAGACTGCGCTATGGGCAAAGGTCCCGTAATTTCATACGCCCCGGCAGTCCAGCAATAGTTACGGGAACGTATCATTGAAACTGCTGAAGACAAAGAAATCCCTTTTCAGCGGCAGGCTTCCTCACGATTTACCGGAACGGATACCGACGCTTTTGCATACAGTAACGGGGGTGTGGCCTCTGCATTGATCTCCCTTCCGTTGCGCTATATGCACACCACGGTCGAGACGGTTCATCGTGATGATGTTGAAAACGTTATCCGCTTGATATATGAAACCTTGCTGACCATCCAAGCTGGGGAGACTTTTAGCTATTTTGATCAAACTTGATGTCATTTCAAGCAGGGCGAAAAATCTAAGGCAAAAAGGATTTCTCGGTCGCTTTGCTTCTTCGAGATGACAAATTAAAATCTAACCATGGACGAACAGGTCGACATTCTGGATGGGCAAGGAAAACCCACGGGGCAGGTTCTTCTAAAATCTGAAGCACATCGGTTAGGACTTTTTCATCCAACGGTCCATATTTGGTGTTACAGTAGATCGGGGCAGGTTCTGCTGCAACAACGGGGGAGGTACAAGAAAACCTTTCCCTTAAAATGGGACGTTTCCGTTGCGGGCCATGTCGGCGCGGGTGAATCTCTGGAAGAGGCGGCATTTCGCGAAGTCACCGAAGAAATTGGGGTTACCATTTCAAAAGAACTTTTAGAAAAGATCGCGATTTTTAAAACGGAACATCAACACGCAGAAAATTTCCTGGACAAAGAATTCAACCATACATTTCTATACCAACTTTCTACTGATACCGCTTTAAAAAAACAAGTATCAGAAGTAGAAGCCTTGCAATGGTTTCCTTTGGAAAAACTGAAAGACTGGGTACAGAAAAACGCTGTGGAGTTGGTGCCAAACCTGGACCAACGCTATGAAAAGGTGATCGCTGAAATACTACGTAGGATTTAGAACTCCCATTTTGGAAGTTGGATCGGATCATCCATCGATTTCACCGACTGTTCTCCCGAAGACATGTTTTTTATAATGTATTGCTCCGCCTCCAGTTCCTGGGTCCCCAGCAGTATCACAACGGGAACATTTCTTTTATTGGCGTATTTCATTTGCTTCTGCATTTTCGCCGCAGTTGGGTACAGATCGGCACGAAAACCCGCTGCTCTGTACCGATTGACCAACTTTAAAGCCGCAAGGGACTCTTTTTCTCCAAAGTTGAGGAAAAGGATTTGCAAAGAAGTATCCAAATGCTCCGGAAAAAGCTTCAATTCCTCCAAAACCAGATAAATACGGTCCAAACCGAAGGAAATACCAACCCCACTTACATCGTTCAATCCAAAAATACCCGTAAGATCATCATAACGGCCACCGCCACCAATGGACCCCATCTGGACCTTCTCTGGGGCACTTACCTCAAAAATGGCCCCCGTGTAATAATTGAGTCCACGTGCCAGGGTCACCTCCAACTGCAGCGCGGTGGTCTGAAGTCCTACGGTTTCAGTAAGATGGATAATGGTCTCGACTTCGTGCACCCCTTCAATACCTAGGGCAGAGGTCGACAAAAAATCCTTGAGGATTTCCAATTTTTTTGTGTTGGAACCCTTAAGATTGAACAAGGGAGCCGCTTTTTCAACGGCACTTTCCGGGATTCCTTTGGCCAACATTTCATGCTTTACGGCCTCCTCCCCAATTTTGTCCAATTTATCCAGAGCCACCGTAAAAGCCATGAGATGCTCTTGAGCGCCAATAACCTCTGAAATACCGGATAATATTTTTCGATTGTTGATTTTTATACAGGTACCGGTAAGCCCTAAATCCGTGAATACCGCATCGTAGAGCAATACCAACTCGGCTTCTTGCAAGGGGGAATTGGCACCCACCACATCGGCATCACATTGGTAAAACTCCCGAAACCGTCCTTTTTGGGGTCTGTCCGCCCGCCACACGGGCTGTATTTGATAGCGTTTAAAGGGAAAATCAATTTCGTTTTGGTGCATCACCACATAGCGCGCGAAAGGAACGGTGAGATCGTACCGCAAGGCTTTTTCGGTAATTTTGGGGGCCAAGCTATTTGAATTTTTAGCCGTATAGGTCAAGTCGTCCACTTTGGAGATGAAATCCCCGGAATTCAAGATTTTAAAGATCAAGCGATCTCCCTCTTCCCCGTACTTGCCCAACAAGGTCCCGGAATTTTCAAACGAAGGGGTTTCAATAGGTTGAAAACCAAAACGTTCAAAATTTTTTTTTATCGTATTGAAAAGATAATTGCGTTTGGTGAGCGCTGCGGGCGAAAAATCCCGGGTTCCTTTAGGTATGGATGGTTTTTGGGCCATAATTGAAAATCTCGTGCAAATATACATGGATCGTACCAGTGTATCCGTAGATCCAAAATAGGGATCCGTCAATTCCCATGCCGAATCTGCTAAAATCAACCTTAGTTTTAGGCATTACGAACCCAAAATCAATAGTATGAAATTAAAACAAGTTTTTTTTGCATTCCTCCTGGTGAGCCTACA
>NZ_CAKZYF010000099.1 GCF_937884665.1 uncultured Allomuricauda sp.
GGTCTAAAGAGGTTTTTTTCCAGCATCTCCCGTTCTTTTTGAGATAAAAACCCGTAGATGCAATCATACGCCTGACTCGTATAAACCAACCAATTGGAATCGTTCAAACACTGCCAGAACAATTTGCCTCTAGCATACGATCTTTTCTTGGGATGAAGGGGCAAAGTCTTATACAACGCTTCATAGCTGAAGAGCATATCCCGAACATAAACTGCATATTTTTCGTCATTTAAGATTTGAAAAAGCACACCCGCCTTTTGCATCGCCAAAAAATTGCGCTTATGTCGTTCATGGGTATATCCCCCAGAATAGTCTTTCGGAATTGGAACATCTATCCCAGAAGCAATCTCTTTGTCAATTGCGTTTTGTACAGTCTTTAGTGAAGAGTCAAATAAAGAAGTGGTCCCTAAATTCTTTCGTATCGATTCTACCCCAGATTTGGTCAAAATGAGGTTGGGATGTTCTTGAGCTCCAATTCCCGAGCAAATCAATAAACTAACAAATAGGAGATATGTTTTTTGCTGATTCCTCATTCGCTAATTTAGTATCAATCCTAGGTCCAAACCGTCGGTGGCCAACTTGCGAAGTGGTGAAGTATCATTCAATTGATAGGTGTCATCTCTAAAATCAGGAGAAAAAGACCACATATTTTCCACTATATACTTCTGGTCCCCAGTAACATCAAGGCTTTCGGATTCGAAAAAATTATTGTTCAAAACATGTACGATAGGCTCACCCACCACCAAATGCATTTTCAAACCCAGGGATTTATTAAAAATGTTGTTTTTGACATCCACTACCTGCACACCATATAGGGATACGGATGCGTCGTATTTGTTTCTTTTGTCATGTCCAACGACATCAAAAACGTTATGTTCCATCTCAAGGAAAGGCCCAAAAGTACTCTCATCCTTACCGCCCCGATGCAATCTTAAAACAACTCCTCCCACATCTTGGAAACTATTGTTCTTGACGATTACATATTCAGCATTGTAAATACCAATATCGTCGGTTTCTTTGTCCAGGGCAACAACATTCCCTGAAATGGTCCTGAATTTTGAATTGGTAATACTGATGGTATCCGCAAAGGTGTTTTTATACACGCGAATGGCATCATAGGAATGGTTGACATCCAAGTTGGTGAAATCACAATTATTAATGAACAATTTATAGTTTTTGTTCATCGAATATTTGCTGGTGGTGATTACCGAGTTTCCGGTCCTGTCTGGAGCCTCCTCACCATCAAAACGAATGCCATCCAAAGAAAGGCTCCCTCCGTTTTCAATTTGGAACAACGATTTTTTCTCCCAATATACCAGTGGTTTTGATATATCTGAGGCTTTTATCGTCAAAGGTTTGTCAATGGATATGGTTTTGGTTAAAGTGTAAGCACCTTGATTATTCAAAACCAAAATATCTCCAGCGTTTGCTTCTTTTACTGCATCATATAGGGTATTTAAGCCCTCAGGAACTTCGATGGTTTTTCCAGAACCCAAAGCAATATCCCTTGGCGCTTTGGTGTACCATGAAACTCCCGTATTCACTTTTGTAGCGATTTCATTACTTATGGATGCTCCCGCTTCGATACCGTTATTTTTAGGTAATAAAAATCCCTTATCATTCAAGGACAGTTCCAACTTCATTGGTACAAACCCTTCATTTGAAATGGTTTCAATGTTTGGACTTAAAATATTGTCTTTGAAAGTTATTCCGGTAATGTCGTCATAAACTGTAAAAAGTTTATCCTGATTTTCATTGTAAAAAATATTGTTGGCCACAATACAGTTCTCAGGCGGGGCGGTTCTTTCCTCATCAGCGCCAGCGCAGAACTGCACATGGTCGCAATTAATGAAGGTGTTATTATTGACCACAGCATCTTTGGCTTGGTCATATCTGTTGATTGGGGAATTGTAAATGCCGTTCATAATTACAAAAGCACCTCGAAAACGATAACCCGTTAACCCGATTCCGTAATTATTGGTAACCGTTTGTTGCCCATTGATTACCCGGATGCCACCGGTGCTAGGCTTATTATTTCCGATAAAAACATTGCCATCTACCAAAGTTTGGTTCCCATGTCTCATGGTCAAGGTCCCCGTGCATTCATAAAAAACATTGTTTTTATAGGTATTTTGACCGGACTTGTTCGAAATTATTTCATGTTCTCCATTGCACCTATCAAAGTAGTTGGATTCAACCAGCGTATTTGAGTTTTTTCTGGAATAATGACTGGTCCCGATTCGCAAGGTCTCACCTCCATTAGAGCCAAGGTTTTGTCTTGGTCCGAAGTAATTATGGTCTATTTGATTATGGTTTTCCTGGCTTTCAACCGAATTTAGGCGCACAATCATGGTAACACCACGGTTTCTTTTGCCCACTAAATGATTGTGGTCCAATCTATTGTTTTTGCCATAAAGGGCAACCCAAGTATCCGGCTCATGTCGTTCAGGATTACTGAAATTGTCTATTACACATTCCGTTAGACGACTATGGTTGGCCAATGAGTTCTTGTCCTTTTTGAAAGAGATAACTTCGTTGGTCGGGGTATACCCATTTTTAAAGACCAAACCCTCCACATGAAGATATTCCCCTGCCATTCTTAGGTTAGATTGACCTTCCAATACCACTTTTCCTTTCTCTTCCGCTGTTAGTCGAATAGGGTTTTCTTTCGTCCCTTTGCCTTCAAAAAGCAATTCCGTATCTTTCCATATCCCATTTGCCAAGGTTATTGTAGTTCCAGGTTGTGCTTCTTTTACAGCTTGATTGAACTCATCGATAGTTGATACATAGCCTATCTGCTTTTCATTTTGGCAGCCCATAAGAAGTGCAAGGAGAAAGCACCACAATAGTCTCGAAGAGTAGTTCATCTAAATTGGTTTACCAGATTGGTTTACCAAATATATGTATATTTGAAAACTTGGCAAATTTTTAACAGTAAAATACCTTTTTCGAATTTAATCCCCTGTAAAATTATGGCAATCTCAAGTTCTCTTCTGGCAACCTATCAGCACATAAGCACGGCTTCCATTGCCACTGCGTTATTCAAAAGGGGGTTACGAAACCAGTTTATTCAAAATGTGCATCCATTAAATTCCAAAAAAATGGTGGGTGAGGCATTTACGTTACGATATATTCCCGCAAGAGAGGATTTGAATCCCATTCAGGTTTTTCAAGATGCCAAACATCCACAAAGATTGGCCATTGAACAGTGTCCCAAAAACGGAGTTTTAGTAATTGATAGTAGAAAAGATGCCCGTGCCGCTTCAGCGGGATCCATTCTAATAACACGTCTGATGAAGAGAGGGGCCGCAGGAGTGGTCACTGATGGGGGTTTTAGGGATTCCGAGGCAGTTGCTGCTCTGGATTTTCCCTCATTTCATCAAAAGCCTTCAGCACCTACCAATTTAACACTGCATCAGGCCACGGATATCAATGTACCTATAGGTTGTGGTGATGTTGCTGTGTTTCCAGGGGATTTAGTAGTTGGCGACGGAGATGGTGTAATTATAATTCCCATTCACTTAGTTGAAGAAATTGCAAAGGAATGTCGTGCCATGGAAAAATACGAAGCATTTGTACTGGAAAAAGTACACAAAGGGGAATCAATTATTGGTCTGTATCCATTGACCGATGCTGCGATAAAACAGCAATATGAGGCATGGCTGGAAAAGCGATAATAAAGGAACAGCCTTGTCAAACTATCCTTCCGATGAAAGGAAACAGATAGTAATCAATACTCAGAATAAACAAATAACCCGATGACAATCAATCATCGGGTTATCCTTTTTACTGCTGAACGAATCCATTTTAGAACCCTGGGGTAGTTATAACCACATCTGTGAGGAACACCTCGTTATCACTAGTCACGGTCGTAGTTGGAACAAAATAGAATATCACAAACTTTTGATCTATGGAGGTCAAAATATCCGAAGCATTCTCATCCACACGATCTTGTGGGAAACTAAAAGTCGCCTCCGCTTTAAAGCTAAATGATACTTGTTGCCATCCGTCAACCGCATTTGAGGTCACTGGAACGGTGACCAATGCTAGCGAAGCCAATTCCGTGTCAGCTGAAGGTTCGTCAGACAAAATATAGAAGGTACCCTCGAGTTCACCTACAGGAGTGCTCTCGGTTCTGACAAAAGCAGAGATGCTATAAATTACATCCGTTTCTACCTCAAAAGGTTGATATGCTCGTTCACCTGAGCTATCAAATTTAATGGACCTATCCGATGTTCCCCCGGCAGACGTGGCATCCGTTCCAGAGGAACTTGCTTTGTCCGTTGTACCTGGACCACCATTATTGACAGGATCGGATACCCAAGCTTCCAAATCGTCATTTCTCCAAAAGTTAAAGGGCGTATCCGTACCATCATTAAAGGTATTGTCAGGGTCTACCGTCCAAGCATCAACAAGATCGTTATTGTTATTTTCTGCCGTTGGATAAGTTTGAAAATCCGCATTTTGAATGACTGCGGCGAAGGTCGCTGTGGCTCCCGGGTCTGCGGTTACGGAAACACTTTGGGTAGAGGTTGAGCTAGTTTCGCCTAAAACATCATCAAAAGTTATGGTAAGTGCTACCTGATACGTTCCTGCCGCGGCAAAGGTGTAGACCGGGCTTTGCTCCGTTGACGTTCCACTTCCATCTCCAAAATCCCAAGAATATGCTGTGATATTCCCGTCATTGGCCGCTGAAGTATCTGTAAATGTAACCTCTAAGAAGTTTGCTGTAAAACTGAAGCCCGCAGCTGGAGCGACAGGCATTGCTTCTACGGTAATATCCGACGTCACTGTATCGGTATCATCCGTAGCGCTGGTAACCTCAAGGGAAACCGTATAGGTCCCAGCGGTAGCGTAGGTATAAACTGGATTTGCCTCCGTCGATGTCCCAGTTCCATCACCAAAATCCCAAGAATAGGAAACTGCGTTAACGGATTCATCTTTAAAGGTCACCATCAAAAAATCTTCTTCTGTGGTAAATGCGGCCATAGGATTTATCATTTCGCGTGAAACCGTTACTTGTTGAACAAGGGTATTTTCTTGGCCGCCTTCGCCTGTAACTGTTAAAGAGATATTGTAGGTACCCCCAACATCATAGGTGTAGGATGGCGCAAATTCATTGGAAGTATCCTCATCAGTACCATCCACACCAAAATCCCATAAGTATGTTCTACCATTAGAAGATGTATTGGTTGTACTAACCTCCAAAAAGGTGGAAGAAGTGCTAAAATTCACAGAAAGTTCAGCTGGCTCTCCCATGCTCTTATCTGCCCGTAGACCTTCCTCTTCATTGTCGCAAGAAACCATATAGCCTATAATCAGTGCCAGGAATAGTCCAAAGCGAACATTTTGTAACAGTTTATTTTTCATAATAATAGGATGTGTTTAAATCGTCAAATTAATTGGTTTACTAGATTGGTTAACCAATTTTATTTGTAAATATATTTTTTTTTTGATAAAAAACTGTTAATGCCTCAAAAAATGTCTTGTTTTTTTGAACTTCCTCCCAATCTAGTTGATTGAAATGTAGATGGCGAACCATGAAGTCGGTGGTTAAGCTCTTTTTTAGCCTCCCCATTACCTTTGATTATATCAACAGTTTGTTACCGACAACAAGTTTAGGCTAAACCCACGCTTTAGAAGTAAGCTTATCCACGCCCTAAAATGCTATAAAAAGGGAAAATTGGGATTTAATATTTGTAACGATCATGTCCTGGTCTTTCGCTGCCAAAGGGTGGCTAGAGAAGAGCCAGAAATATTCATAAATGGACCAAATACCGCTGGCGCTAATCCCATGGTCGCCAGTCTACCCATTTCAAGGGCAATACCAGAAGCAAGGCCCGAATTCTGCATACCAACTTCAAAAGCAACGGTTCGAGATGATTTTTCATCGAGTCCTACCCATTTACTTCCATAATAACCTAAAGTGTAACCTGCAAAATTGTGGACTACTACCACAACAATCAATATCAAACCGATGGAAAGCAACGAGTCCCGACCCGAAGCGGTAATAATGGTTATTATTATGGCGATAGCAGCCATTGATATTCTAGGCATTGCGTTGTCCAACCAATTAAACTTACCATGGGCAAAATGGTTAAAAAACAGTCCTGCCAAAATTGGAAGAATTACAATTTTTATTATGCTCCAAAACATACCCAAGAAATCGATTGGCACCAATTCGTTGGCCAAAAGTTGCATAAAAAAAGGGGTCAATAGTGGCGAAAGTAATGTAGATATGGCCGTCAAGGTCAGGGATAGGGCCAAGTTAGCCCCAGAGATATACGCCATCACATTCGACGCCAATCCTCCCGGCGAACACCCTACCAAAATAATACCTGCCGCAATCTCAGGAGGTAAGGCGGATAATTTCGCTAGTCCAAAACCAATAAACGGCATTATGGTAAATTGGGCGACCAAACCGACCAAAACCCCTTTTGGCATTTTCACCACACCGACAAAATCTTTTACTCCTATGCTTGTTCCCATACCGAACATGATAATTATTAAAAGGGGTACGATTAGTTTGTTCAGTTTAAAAGAACCTACTTCAATAAAAAAATGGGGGTAAAAAAGAGATGCCGTCACAGCAGCAAAAATTAAAACGGTAAATGAGAATCCCTTAAAGCGGTGGTCAAGCTGTAATGTTATCGCTAGTGCAATAAGACAAAATATCAAGGTAGGAGCGAGATACTCAACCCTGTCAAAAATCCAAAAAAGCAAAACTCCCAAGGCTAGAAAACCACTACTGATCGCTGTCCATTTACCCAGTTTTTCCATCCTCAACTTTTAAAGAAAGGTAAAGTAGTTATTTTTCTTGGGCCTGTCTAATGGTTATCTTACGAAAGCGGATAACTCTTTGGCTCCTTCGTCTGCCGGGTCAAGATGCAAAATGCTATCAGTAATAGGTATATTATTGTGCCAGATTTGAATGTTTCTAAGCAAGATAAAATCAATCCATTAGACAAGCGTATATGTCTTCGATCAAAGTACCGGATACTCAAAACGCTTGAAGCCCAAGAAAAATGGACTATCTCAAACCACAGGAAAGGTAGGTAACTTTTAAAGGTATCTTTTTGAAATAAAAAACAAAGTTCTGAAAATCAGCACTTTATTGGATAAAAAATAAAAGTCGGGATGATCGAACCCACAAAGGAATTCTAATCATTGATCTATCAAAATTTTACATTGACCTTCGCAGGACAGCTAACCGAATAGGGAACCTTTCGAGCTGACTTTTTCGCTTTTATAGATATGGTGATTACTAGTCTACAGTGAGCACCAAAAAACACTTATTCTTGGTCAAAAAACGGATTGAAGTTCATAATTCTTCGAGTACGTCCATTTGTTCCATAAAACGTGAACTGGCGAAACTACTAAAAAAGACTACTGATGTGACTCAAGAAAAACTGGTTCGTTGATTAAAAAAACAGTCCTATAAAACTGCCTATTTACAAAACATCAATCACCACGAATTGATTGAGATCCGCAGAATCTAAACAAAGATGATATATCCCTATATTCGTTCATAACAATACTCCTTTGTTGGCCACAATGAAAGCAATAAAAAAATATCACTTACATAAAAATGACTTTTCAAAACTACACTTTGAACTAAAGACATTAGCACCTTACTTTTTGCATAACAAAGCAAAAGCTTCAAGACCACATAGACATAGTTTTTTTCAACTCTTATGGTTCAAGGAAAAGGGGAAACACTACATCGATTATGAGGTCATCGAACATGCTGAAAACACGTTGTTCTTTATCAACCAAAATCAAGTTCATTACTTCTGTACAGAATCGAGCAATGAAGGATATTTATTTCATTTCAATACTTCCTTTATTTCAAAACTGAGCTCCGAATTGCCATCGCGATTTTCGATTTCCATTTTCAACGAAATGGGTCTACCTTTTATACACTTATCCAATAAGGAAGTGAAACTATTTGAGCTATTCTCCCAAACCATAATAAAAGAGCTTACTGAAAAAAAAGAGAACTACACGGACGTAGTTATGCATCAGTTTTTAGTACTGCTCTACCAAATCGAACGCTTAAAGAGGGAGCAGACCACTTTCGATATCGATTCAAACTCTGATTTCTCAAAAGTTGTCCAATTCAAACAGCACATCATGGAGCAATTCGACCAAAACCTCCATATCAATGAAATAGCAAAAGAACTGGGGATTTCCTCTAAGAAACTCAATACGCTGACAAAACAGTACACCGGCTTGACCCCAGCAAGTCTCATTAAAGAGATGAAAATATTAGAGGCAAAAAGAATGCTGGCCAGTAAAAACAGTTCCATAAAAGAAATCGCCTACAGTTTGGGATTTGACCAACCGACGTATTTCACTAAGTATTTCAAAAAGGAAACCACAAAGACCCCTAAGCAGTTTCAAGAACTCCTTCCCTAAATTACCATTGTTCGACCTTGGATTACCATCTGAAAAGATTTTCTGAATCTATGTTTGTTGTGTAATTAAATCATAAACAATGAAAGAACAGGCAATTATAGTAGGTGGTACGACCGGAATGGGCAAAGCCACTGCTGAATTATTAGTAAAGGACGGAATAGAAGTTATAGTACTTGGCCGTCCGAATAAAAATCTTGGTTCAACGAAGGAGGAGTTGTCCAAGTTTGGAGCAATCAAAACAGTTGGAATAGATTTATTTGATGAGGATGCGATACAAAATTTTATCAATGAATTACAGATTATCGCGCCGAAGGTAAAGTACTTGGTAAATGCGGCCGGCTACTTTAGTCCAAAACCATTTTTGGAACACTCCGCCCATGATTACGATACGTACCATAATTTCAACAAGGCATTTTTCTTTATTACACAAGCCGTATCTAAACTGATGAAGGAAAATGGAACGGGTTCAATAGTAAATATCGGCTCAATGTGGGCAAAGCAGGCCATAAAAGCCACTCCTTCATCGGCCTACTCCATGGCCAAAGCAGGATTACATAGTCTCACACAGCATTTGGCAATGGAACTTGCAGAATACAATATTCGCGTAAATGCTGTTTCACCAGCGGTAGTGGTCACCCCGATTTATGGCGCTTTTATAGAAGAGGATAAAATTGAAGAGACACTTCAAGGATTCAATGATTTCCATCCAATTGGAAGAGTGGGAAGACCCGATGATATTGCCAAAACAATTCACTTTTTACTGACTGATGAAAGCTCTTGGGTAACCGGTGCCATTTGGGATATAGATGGTGGCGTAATGGCTGGTAGGAACTAATGCGGTATATAGAACTAAAGGGTGAAACCTTATCCGCTTCACCCTATAATTTATCGGTAAGATGGTAGTAATCGTAGGGGCCGGGCTTTCTGGATTATTGATTGGGTATCGTCTCAAAGTAGAGGGTATTCCTTTCAAAATACTTGAAGCAAGAGAACGAATCGGTGGTAGAATATATACGGTCGTTGACTCTAATACTACCACACTTGAAATGGGTGCTACATGGTTTGGGAACCAACATGTTCAGCTAAGGCGTCTGCTACATGAATTGGGTTTGGACTATTATGCGCAATATATGAAGGGGACGTCATTTTTTCAACCCCTTTCTACTTCTCCAGCCAGTGCCATTCCGATACCCAGCCAACCACCGAGCTACAGAATAAACAATGGAACATCTTCACTTATTAAGGTACTCGCCGAACGTATCGGAGATGACAACATTTATGTAAACCAGCAAGTAAAAAGCATTGATTTTTCTGAAAAGCAAGTTCATGTAATTTTCAATAATGAAACTTTTGCCGCCAACAGGGTTGTACTGGCACTACCTCCTAAATTGTGGGCGAACAACATTACCATTACGCCGAAACTTCCGCAGAATTTAATAGTTACTGCGCTAAACACGCATACGTGGATGGAAAACTCCATAAAAGTTGCGCTTAGTTATCCAACCGCATTTTGGAGAAAGAGCGGACAGTCGGGAACGCTGTTCAGCAACTCAGGACCGATTACCGAGTTTTACGACCATTGTAATTCAAAAAGTGATAAATATGCCCTTTGCGGTTTTTTACATCCAGAATTCGGAAATCTATCTCATAACGAAAGAAAAGCGCTCGTTATACAACAGTTAGAAACCATTTTTGGTACTAGGTCCAACGAGTTCATTCGTTATACTGAATTGGATTGGAGCAAAGAGGACAAAACATTCTCTAAAAACAGCACTCCGCTTTTTCCGCATCAAAACAATGGTGCTCCTATTTTTAGAACCACATACTTCGACTCCAAACTTTTTATTTCATCTTCCGAATCATCCAAGGAGTTTCCCGGGTATATGGAAGGGGCTGTTGTTTCTGCTAACTTTACATTTGAAAAAATTAAAGAGGCCCACAAAGTGTAAAACATATTAAAATGACTTTTGTACGAAAGGTTGGAGTCTGGATGACTAGATTACGATGGTCATCACTATCACTTGTATATCAATGTTTTACACAAATCTCTCCAACTGATTAACTGAACTCCACACAGGGTTCCCGTACGTACATTTTGGTACAAAATTTAGGTCGCATACTAGTCTATACAAATACACAACTTCTAGGTGATTATCATATCCAAATTAAGTTTAATGCTAGGTTTAATTACATGTTTTTTATCTTTAAAAAGTTAATTAGAATCCTGCAACTATCTTCCACTCATTATCTAACTTTCTAAAAATACGGACCATATTTCCTTGAAAAAAACAGCTTCCGTTCCAAAAAACTGCTACCCCAATATCTCCTTCCTGCATTTTAAAATCATCAATTTGCGTGGGCAGACCCATGGCCAAAGCATCTTTAAAATCGATAATTTTTGTTTTATCTGCTTGAATACATGCTGATAATTCAACTAATTGGGAATTCTTAAAAAACTGATTTTCCTGTACCTCAACCATCATGTCCCTCAGTACCTCTTTATCGCTCTTAGTATCCTTTTTGATTCTAATATCTTCATAATCTGAAACATAATAAGAAAGAAAAGCATCCACTTTACCATTCAAAAGCGCCTTTAGGTGCGATAGCATTTGGGTTTCCACATTAAGGGAATCTTTGATTTGCCCTATGGACAAACTATCTTTCACTATTTGACCATCCTTGACCTTTGTGCTAATGTTGTTTGGAGTATCATAAGTTTTAAGTATAACATTGTCCTTTTTTTTATGATGTTTCAAAGAGTCCTTGCTGTTTTGAGGTTCAATTTGCGCATCGGCTTGAAAACAAACAAAACCCAACAGTATATTGATAAACAGAGTTTTAGCCTCATTCCATATTTTGACACCAAATCGATTCATAGCAATAGCGAGATTCAAAGAGATTAGAGTTGTGTAATGGTTACCGTGCGTAGGACTACAAAAAGAAGACCAAGGCATCCACTTGAGTCTTATCCTGAAGAGATTGTACAGATAATTCAATTTTTATTTGGTCTTTTGGAACGGTTGCTCCAATTGCGGTCCCAATTGGTGGAAAACAAGCAAAATAGGTGATGGGTATAAAAATATCCCCTGGAAACATTTCAATTTCTTGCTCTTCTTCTATCACTTCAATTTGATTACCATTTACATAGATTTTGGTTCGAAATAAAAAAGGATAAGCGCCTTGGATTATTCCGGTGCTTTCCGTGTTTTTTAGAATAATGGTATACCGTTTTTCCTCAAAGGCCTGCTGGAACGCTTTGAGAGAACGTTCTTCCAGTTTCAATTGCATTTGTTTTTTCCCATTGATGCTTAAAGCAATGGATGCCTCGTTTTGATTTTGACGCCACGCAGGTGTTTTAATATTTTGCATACCCATTTTCGTATTGTCGCTATCTTTTTTTGTTTGGGCCATTGTTATCCCAATAGAAAAGAGGACCGTTATTAGGGTAAGAATTTTTATCCGTTTCATAGTATTTGCTTTTAAAGATTCTGAAAAAAATTTACTAATCGATTAGCTCTATGGTATAAAATACCTTGCCTGTGGAAAGCGAAACAGGACGGTTAAGCCGCAGAGATACGTTTCTTTTTCTATTGTTGGTTTCTTCGCTATAGTTACCGGTAAAATTATCTTCTATATAGCGTTTACCTGACTGGGTCTTCAGGTACAAGGTCCTGTATCCTACACCTAATTTCCTAGCTTCTTCCCTAAATTGAGTGTCATCATAATCATAATTTGAAGCACTCTTCTTACCAGTTAAATAGTTCAAGATTTCTTTAAGATTTAACTTCGCCGTTTGTCGGTTAAGGTATAAAGTCCCCTCACTAACTTCAGAAAAGTTGATACCGATGGAAAAATCCAAATTACTTTCGGTAAGAGGTGTGTTTTTAGGAATCTCAAAGACGCCTGAGTTATTTATAGAAAAGGTATTTCTCAAATTCTTTCCAGGTTTTATAAGCACTTTATCAAAATCAGATTCATTTCGTTTTCGGGTTACATAAAGTTGATTTCCTTTGCCATAGCGTTGAATTTCCCGGGACATTTTAGCATATCTACGGTCCTTCATTTTAATATTTGTTTTACTGCTACCTATTTTGAGGGTGGGATTGAACGCTAAAAGAAACGTATCTCCATCTTTGTTAATCGGTCCGAACGAGGTTACCTTTTGTAATGTGATTTTAAGTTTATACACTCCAGTATTTGATGTACCACTGGAGGTGCTGGCCGTTGTATAAATATCTCCCTTTGCTGTAGTGGCCCAGATAACTCCGTTATTTACGGCAAGGTTTGCAAAATCATTTCGGGTATTTCGTACGGTATCCCAATTGCGTCGAGACGCATTCCAAACAAAAATGCGTTTTGAGGTGCCAATAACGTAAACCTTCTTTTTGATGGGGTCGTAGGCAATATCTAAAGCTGCACCTGGAAGCTTGACTCCTTTTTTATTGCGCTGGCAAAACCAGATACTTTTATCATTTTTAATAACATACATGCTTTGTTCGTTGACGGCGGCTACTTTGTTGTTTATCGGAGCGTCAGCCAAAGTTTGCTTTTTATCTCTTGCAGGTTGGTTTAGCGCAATCCCTGTGGAAAGTATCATGGCGCCTTTTTGTCCGTAGTCTTTAAGACCGCTTCCCAAACTTTTTAAGAGACGGCTCGATTTTGTAGAAGTATTGGTAGTATACAATTGCCCGCGACTGTTTACGGTATTCAGGTAATTGTTTTGGGCGTCTATGAATTTAGCTTGCCGCCCTGCATCGTAAAAGGTGTCCCAGTTCTTTTTGGAGTTGTTCCATTTAAAGACACGCTTGGAAGTACCAACCACGTAAACACTGCCGTTGGGTGCTATGGCAATATCAGTTGCCGCACCAGGCACTTTAGTAAAGTTCTGTGCGTTTGTCACAAAGCCGACAGATATAATGAATACTAGAATTTTAAAGATCTTGATCATTTTAATTGTTGTTTGATTAAATAAAACTTAGATGATTAATGTTTCTCCGGTTAGTAGTCAATCTACTAGTTCAATAGAATAGTCAATCCGGCGGTCATACATATTCCTAACAACTTCGCCAGTATGATGCTCTTCAATTTCATCTTCTATGTGACGTTTGCCCGACTGGCCGGTTAACTTCATACCCTGGTAGCCAATTCCCATATCTTTAAACCCTTTCCATCTATTTTTGGCCTGACTGAAGCTTGAGGCTGATTTTTTTCCTATCAGATAATCCAACATGGCCTTAAGGTTCAGCTTTACCGTTTTTCGAATTAGATTTTTTGTTCCGCTTGTTACATCCATAAGTGCTACCGATATTTGGAAATCTGTATTGGTATCCGCTATCTGAATATTTTTTGGAATCTCAAATACTCCTGAATTGTTAATTGAGATTTTACCTTTTCCTTTTCCTTTCAGAAGTACTTTATCAAAGTCCTTTTCATTTCGTTTTCGACTCACATATAGTTGGTTAGGGCTTCCATAGCGCTCAATCTCCTTCCCGATTCTAGTATACTTCTTGCTCTCTAGTGTATACGATTTCCCTTCTATTCGTAAACTTGGATTAAATCGTAAGAGGAACTTTCTTTCCCTACCAACAGCTGGGTTATGATGAAAAAGTTGCTGCAATGTTATCTTAAGCTTGTAAACCCCGGTACGATTAGAGGTAGATAAACTACGCGTCGCCACGCTGCTTGTATTCGCTTCAACCCGTGTGCCGGACCAATTGTTTTGGTTTATGCTATTCCCCCACCCCCATCTTCCTTGAAACTTTTGGCAAGAACGAAATGTAAATTCAAAGCTTCCCTTCTTGGATGTATTGGTAAACGAACCTTTTAGTTTTCCTGTAGAAGTATAATAGGTAGCATCTATTTTACCAACATCACGATAACTACCCGTTACTTTTGTACCCCTTTGCGTTAAGATCAACGTCCCAAATGAAGTTTTCCATTGTCCTGTCCATTCTTTGCCCCTATAGGCAGAATCTGTACATTTTGATTGAGCGTTCAGTTGTGCGAATAAACCTAAACAGCCAATTAGGAGCAGTATTCTTTTTAGAAAAAAATTCATTGTTATGGTTTATAGTTTGATAAATTCCACACGTCGGTTCTTCGCTTTGGCCAAAGAAGAGCTTCCCGGGTCCAACAACTCGCTTTCCCCTTTTCCTTCTGCCATCAATTGCGAACCGCTTACCCCAAACTGGTTAACAAGCGCTTGTAATACCGAATTGGCCCTGTCTTCCGAGAGTTTCAAATTGAGGGTTTCATCTCCATCGGTATCGGTATGCCCTACAATCTTGACCTGTATTTCGGCATTTGCGTTTAGGATTTCTGCGATTTTCTTTAGAGTGCCCGTAGATTCTGGTTTTATCCGTGCAGAACCTGAGTCAAAGGTGATTCCGTAAGTGACCAATCGACCTTCGGTGAGCAGTTTGCTTCGTAAATCGGGTTTACCCACCGCATATCTGATATTGCTGATGTACGCATTCTCTCCCTCATTGGTAATGTGTCCGTGAAAGCGCAACGCGTTCGCAACGACTCCTTTTTCCAACGCACGGGGCACATCAAATACCTTAGTCTCGTCTATATAGACCCTTACCCTGGTTTTTTGCCGCCAAATGGCAACGTGGAACTTATTTCCAGCTTGAAAGGTGTCTTTTGTTAAACCCTTTACTTCTTTTTCCCCTTGGCTATTTAGGCTTGAATTGGATGCCCTTTTTGTGTAGACGGCACCTTTTGAATAGGTAAGGTCGGCTCGGAACAGGTTATCCCCGGGCAAAGGCCAATTCATTTTGTAGTTGGGATTTTCCACATCCGAAAGCACAAAACCAAAAAAGCGTGCGTAAGCCCAAGCATCGGTATAGTTAAAGATGACATCATATTCCA